>JBDKLP010000053.1:0-17543 GCA_039795575.1 Bacteroidota bacterium
AGTTGTAATTCCCTATTTAATGACGCCCAATTCCTTGCCCACTTCTACAAAAGCTTGAATGGCATGATCCAAATGTGCTTTGGTATGTGCTGCTGAAATTTGCACGCGAATGCGCGCCTGTCCTTTTGCTACTACTGGATAATAAAAGCCTATTACATAAATCCCTTTAGCCAATAATTTTTCAGCCATCTGTTGCGACACTACTGCATCGTAAAGCATAATGGGTACAATTGGATGGGTGCCCGGTTTGATATCAAATCCTGCTGCCGTAATTTTTTCTCTAAAATATTGGGTATTGGACTCCAATTGATCGCGCAAGGCCGTGGTTTCGGATAACAAATCAAAAACGGCAATAGAAGCGCCTGTAATAGACGGTGCTAAAGTATTGGAAAATAAATAGGGACGTGAACGTTGTCTTAATAGTTCAATGATTTCTTTTCTGCCCGAAGTGAAACCTCCAGAAGCACCACCCAAGGCTTTTCCCAAGGTACCTGTAATTATATCTATCTTACCCATCACCCCTTTTAATTCATGTACTCCTCTTCCTGTTTTTCCTAAAAATCCTGTTGAATGGCATTCATCACTCATAACCAATGCTTCATATTTTTCGGCCAATGCAACAATTTTGTCTAACTGTGCAATGGTACCGTCCATTGAAAAAGCACCATCAGTAACAATTATTTTTTGTTGAGCGCCAGCAGCTACTGCTTCTTGTAATTTTAGTTCCAGGTCTTCCATGGAATTGTGCTCATATCTAAAACGCATGCTCTTTGCTAAGCGCACGCCATCAATAATAGATGCATGGTTTAATGAGTCCGAAATGATTGCATCTTTTTCACCTAACAAAGGTTCAAACACACCTCCATTGGCATCAAAGGCTGCGGCATATAATATGGTATCTTCTGTGCCTAAAAATTGAGCTATTTTTTGTTCTAATTTTTTATGGATATCCTGTGTGCCACAAATAAATCGTACCGACGACATACCGTAACCATGACTATCAATCGCGTCTTTTGCAGCTTGTATAACTTTGGGATGCGAAGAGAGCCCCAAATAGTTATTGGCACAAAAATTCAAAACTTCCTTTCCTCCTTCAATGGTAATTTCGGCCGCCTGTGGTGAAGTGATGATTCTTTCTTTTTTAAACAATCCTGCTTCTTGAATTGCTGCTAATTCTTTTGTTAAGAAAGGTTTGAATTGATCGTACATAATTATTTGATTGCGTTATAATTAAAAAATTGTGGAAGATTTTTTACCATAGCTGCCGTCATTTTTGATAAATCAAATGAAGGTTGCCATTGCCAATCCTGTTTTGCCATTGCATCATCAATGCTATTGGGCCAGCTATCGGCAATGCCTTGTCTAAAATCGGGCGCATATTGAATGCTAAAGTTCGGAAAATAAGGGACTAAACTTTCATAAATTTCTTTGGGTGAAAAACTCATACCAGCAAGATTATAACTAGTACGAACACTTATATTTTCTTTGGGTGCCTCCATTAATTGTAAAGTGGCTTGGATAGCATCCTCCATATACATCATGGGCAAATAAGTGTCCTCAGTTAAAAAACAAGTATAGGATGTATCTGTAAACGCCTTGTGGTATATATCTACTGCATAGTCGGTAGTGCCTCCTCCTGCCAATGATTTATATCCAATCAAACCAGGATATCTTACACTTCTTACATCCACTCCATATTTTTGGAAATAATATTCGCACCAATGTTCACCAGCTAATTTAGAAATACCATATACGGTATTGGGATCCTTGAAAGCTTTTTGTGGCGTTTGATTCTTGTCGGAATTGGGCCCAAATACCGCAATAGAACTTGGCCAAAATAATTTATCAATTTTAAATTCCCTAGCAACTTCCAATACATTCAGTAAGCCGCCCATATTCAAATCCCAAGCCTGTACCGGATTTTTTTCACCCACTGCCGATAGTATGGCGGCTAAATGGTAAATAACAGACACTTTCTCGGCCTTCACTAATGCAAACAAGGCTTCTTTATCCATAATATTCAAGGGCTCGAACCTACAATAATCAAATTTTGCCCTAGCAGCTTCTTGAAAATCACTTGCAATTACTGCATCCTTACCATATTTATTTGCCAATGCTTTTGTGAGCTCGGTTCCCAATTGCCCACCCGCTCCAATCACTAAAATTGTACTCATTAAACGAATGTTTGTTTGCAGCCGTGAAATTAGTTCATTTCCCGAATCAGGGCAAAATTAAGTGAGGATTGGAAGGGCAAAAAGACAGATACATAGTAGGCTTATCGCGTAAAATGCGATTTTGCTAAATAGTCCTTGTTGGGTGCATATACAAATAAACAGGAGGCACCTTGTATGGACTCAATTATAGGTGTAATTTGATTATTGGGAACAGCCGGGCAGCCCTGGCTACGACCAATATAGCCTTGTTGTTTAATGAAAGATGGACTCACATAATCGGCACCATGCATTACAATGGCACGATTCTTTGCTTGGTCATTAATGCCTTGTTCCACTCCATTTAAAGACAAAGAAGCACCATGCTTTCCCTGATAAATTTCACCTGTTACATAAAAACCTAAACTAGATTTGTTGGATGAAATTTTATTTGAAAAAACATTGGCAAATAAGGTACCTGAATTTTTTCCGTGGGCAACCAAACTTTGAATGACAATTTTTTCTAAGAATAAATCAATCACATACAAACGAGTTTCATTGCTAGGCTTACTAAAATCGGCAATGGTTAAAAAACGCAAATTATGAATGCGTCCCATTGTTTTTAATTGCTCATAACCTTTCATCGCCAAGCTAAAAGCCTGTGGATTGATATGTAATTTTTCTGATAATGCAGCCACCTTTTCACTCCAAGCATTTTCAGCTGGATGCATCGCATTACTAAAACCTGCAAGGGAGAAAGTCAATAGAATTAATATAAATAAGACTTGTCTTTTCATCATGAACTTGCAAATTTACGAAAAGGGTGATGATGAATTGACGAAATGCAAAACTTATTGAAAAATCATTTTCAAATTACTGATAATCAACACAAGTAAATATTAATATAAATCTTGGATGATGAATTTTCTCATCTTCATAAATGCATTTTGTGCTTTTTGGGCAGTTGCAGGATCACGCATTAATTCATTTAATACCCCGGGAACAATTTGCCATGAAACACCAAACTTATCTTTTAACCAACCACATTGTCCTTCATGTCCATCTTGAGTAAGTGCATTCCAGTAATAATCAATCTCTGCTTGGTCCTTACATTCCACTACAAAGGATATGCCTTCATTAAATGCAAACTGATGGGCACCAGGACCATCCATTGCCGCAAATTGTGTGTTGCCTAATGTATAACTGCCATATTTTAAAGTACCTATGGGCTGCCCTTCCCCTTCCTCATACATGGATTGACTAGTAATAGTAGAGGATGGAAATAATCGGGTATAATATTGCATGGCTTCCAATCCTTTTCCAAAAACATCATTGGTGAAAAGTAAACATGGAATAATTTTTTGCTCCCCTTGGGCAAGGGGTCCCAAAAACAATTGCCAACTCATACCAAATTGATCTGCTACCCATGCATATTGATCACACCATGGATACTTACCCAAAGGCATCATTACTTTTCCGTCTTTGGAAAGCGCCATCCACAATTTTTCAATTTCTTCCTGTGTAGTGCATTTTACAAAAAAGGAAATGGAATAGTTCATGCTAAACAATGCGCCACCATTTAATAGTTTAATAGTAGTGCCTTCCAATTGAAACTTTGAAATAATTTCATTAGATGCTTGAATTTGATGATTGGGAAATAAAGAACAATAAAATTCAGTAGCTTCTTTTATTTTTCCATTAAACCATAAACAAGGGTAAACTGTTGCTTGCATGTTATTTTATTTTTTCAAAACTACTATTATTTTTTAAGGTGTAGTTTCGTTTTTTTCATACCAATTTTTGTAAAATTTTACATTTCCTTTATCATCAAAGTCAACTAAACTATACCAGACAATTACGTAGGTTGGCAAGGTAACTGTAATGTATTTAGGAGGAAGGTCTTTGGTGGTTTTTTTAAAATCAAAAGTATCCAAAGCTTGTTTATTATTTTGTGTCAACCATTTGCCCATTTCAACAGGCTTTTCCATGCGCATGCATCCATGACTATAAAATCGATTGGTATTGCTAAACAAAGCTTTTTGAGGAGAGTCATGTAGGTAAATGCCAAACGGACTATCAAAGTCTACTTTTAAAATACCCAGGGAGTTTTCAGTGCCCGTTTCCTGCCTAATCACAAAAGGAAAATTTTCTTCGGAATAATTTTCCCATTCAATTTTTTCAGGTGGAATTATTTTCCCCTGTTCATTCAATACCTGTAAATTATTTTCCGCTAAATAATGAATGTTATTGATGATTTTTGGAAGCATTTCTTTGCTCGCAATACTTTTAGGCACGGTCCAATAAGGATTCACCACAATTTTTTCTACAATTGAGGAAAGCGTATTGGTTGGGGTAGACAGTTTACCTACTACCACACGCATATTCAACACCATTTTATTCCCTTCAAATGCCCTTAGTTGCGCCGAAGGGATATTGACCAAAATAATTCTATTGCCCTGCCTTATCGCATTCAGCCATCGATATTCATTGACTGCTTTTGTAAGTAATGCAATACGCAATTTGTTTTTACTACTTGAGTCACGATACTTTTGTAAGCTACTTAATAATATAGACTGCTCTGGCGCGGCTTGAATAAGGTATTGCACCAATGCTTTTAAGGAATGATGCGTTAAGTATTCATTTAATAGTGATGGTAAATTATAAGCATTCAACTTAAATTGCACACCTCGATATTGCAATTTTGGCGATTGATTGCCATAAGCAATATGTGCTAAAAAACGTAAAGCCACTTGTTTATAGAGGGAATCTTGAAAGGAAATGGCTTTGTGTGCTTTGTTGAGTGCAATAGTATAATTGGATTTGCGCAAGGCTAAGCTTTCCGATTGGTCAATTAAACTATCTAATGTTTTAATTCGATCGGCATGACCTTCAAACAATGTCAATGGCGCTGTTTGTGCACTTGCATTTTGATGAATCACTAAAAAGAAAAATATACCAATCGGAATTATTAACTTGTTCATGCTATTATAAAGATAATTCGATTAATTTTATAATACTTAATTAGCGCAATGAAAAAGTCAATTTTGTTTTTGATACTATTGTTTGGGGTTTGTAAAAATATACAAGCTCAAAATCCATCCAAAGGATTTCTTGTTTTACCCTTGGGTGTTAAAGGAGGATTGGATGAATCAAATTTATCGGCCTACCTTGTGTCAGCCACTGGATCCAATCAATTCGTATGTTTGGATGCAGGCACTATCAACGCTGGTTTGCAAAAATTTGCCAACCGCCGCATCTTTCCTAAAGAAACTGCCGAATCTATTCAAAGGAATCATATCAAGGCCTATTTTATTTCTCATGGCCATTTGGATCATTTAGCAGGATTGGTAATGAATGCGCCCAACGATTTAGCAAAGCCCATCTATGCTTTGCCTTCAGTGATTGAAGTGTTTAAGAACAATTATTTTACTTGGAAAAGCTGGGCCAATTTTGCCAATGAAGGAGAAAAGCCCACTTTAAATAAATATACCTATCAAACACTCACTCCCGAACAAAGTGTTGAAATCCCTGGTACAGAGCTCTCTATTACTGCTTTCCCTTTAAGCCATATGGCACCTTATGAAAGCACTGCTTTTTTAGTTCGCAATCAAGAAGACTATTTATTATACTTGGGCGATACAGGGGCTGATAGTGTTGAAAAAACAAATCATTTGGCTGCGCTATGGAAAAAAATGGCTCCATTGGTAATGCAAAAAAAACTCGCTGCTATCTTTATTGAAGTGAGTTTTGACAATAGCATTCCTAATAAATTATTATTTGGTCATTTAACTCCACAATTATTAATGCAGGAAATGGATAAGTTAAATATCTTGTCTAATGGCCAACTTGCCAATACCAAAATTGTGATTACCCATATGAAACCTTGTGACAATTGTGAAACCCATATTCGCGAACAAATTGCACAAGCCAATCATTTAGGGTTGAACATTGTATTTCCAGAACAAGGCAAACCTATGCAGTTTAATTAATTTCAAATAACTCTAGTATGGCTTTGTCGGTTCAATCGCAATTAAATGAATGGGGTAAATCCAAAACCCCCTTTGTTTTCCTGATTGATTTTGAATGTCAGGCACCCCAATGTTGGAAATTAAATGAACACAATGACGTCTTTAAATTTAATTTTCAAGGTGTCACTAATTTTGAAAAAAGAAATTTCAACTCCAATAACAAACAGCAGCAAAGTTTTTTAAAAAAATTTCCCATTTCATTTGAGGAATATGATCAAAAATTTAAGGCCGTAAAAAATGCCATTGAATATGGTAATAGTTTTTTGGTAAACCTTACGGCGGCAACGAAAATTGAAACCAACTTAAGTCTTGAAGAAATTGCTTATAGCTGTGAGTCCAAATACATATGTTATTTAAGAAACGAGTTTGTATGCTATTCGCCTGAAAGTTTTGTACAAATTAAAGATGGGAAAATATTTTCCTATCCCATGAAAGGAACTATTGATGCCCGCATCCCCAACGCAAAAGCAATTTTGTTAAATGATGCGAAGGAAATTGCAGAACATGCAACAATTGTGGACTTGATAAGAAATGACTTAAGCGCTGTTGCCAAAAAAGTAAGGGTGCAGAACTATCGATACTATGAGGAAGTGGTCACGCAAAATGGGCTTATTGGACAAGTGAGTTCAGAAATTGTAGGCGAATTGCCATTGAATTATCAGGATAAAATGGGGGACCTTTTATTTGCTTTATTGCCTGCTGGATCAGTATCTGGCGCACCTAAACAAAAAACCAAGGACATTATAGCAAAAGCCGAACAGGTGCAAAGAGGCTATTATACAGGCGTAGCAGGTTATTTTGACGGAGTTTGCTTGGATAGTTGTGTATTAATTAGATATTTGCAAGCAGATTACATGTATCGAAGCGGAGGAGGCATCACCGCCCTTAGCGATCCTGCAAAAGAATACCAAGAAATGATTGACAAAGTATATGTTCCCGCTTTTTGAAACCATAAGATATAAAAATGGGGTTGCCGAAAACCTAGCACTACATCAACAAAGAGTGGATCGTAGTTTATTGGATTTAGGCGGTGTCAAATCATTGCAATTAGCAGATTGGATTCAAGAACCTACTCCATTGCCTCACCACGACAATGGTATTTACAAATGTAGGGTACAATACAATTTAACGGGAACAGCAAGTGTTAGTTTTGAACCCTACTTTATTCGAAAAATAAAAACCATTTCAGTACAGGAAATTGGTCATTTTAACTATGCCTATAAATTCACCAATCGCGATTGGATCAATACAATTTTACTTAAATCAGGTACCGACGATGTTATTTTTACGCAAAATGGTTGGGTGAAAGATGCGAGCTATGCCAATTTGGTTTTTTATGACGGAACCAATTGGGTAACACCCTCACAACCTTTACTTCAAGGCACTAGAAGAGTAGCCCTACTTGAATCAGGCATCATTACAGAAGCGCCAATTCAAATAGATGATTTAAAAAAATTCCATTCCGTGAAATTAATTAATGCTATGATGCTCTGGGAGGAATCTCCTCTTATTGCATTGCACAATATTTAATTTTACCAAAAACGTATATACATCGCAAGTACAAAGCCCAACACCAATACAATCATCGCAATATGTCCATTGGTTAACTTGTACTGAATCTGATCCTGTTGTAAGCTATGCGCATGGGTTTGGCCCTTCGTATCTAACAAACTAATTACGATGATCAATAAGCTCGTAAAGAAAAATACCCATCCCATTTGAATTAAATAAGGAATTTCATAACCGCCATGTCCGTTGGGCAAAGCGGTATACAAAATAGTTTCATTGCCCAATAAACTTGGTAAAAACTTATCAAACAAAATAGCCAATACCAAACCCAATACAATACCACTAATTGCGCCTTTAGAAGTTGTTTTTTTCCAAAAGAAACCTAATAGGAATACAGGGAAAATAGCAGGAGAGATATAACCCGTATATTTTTGAATGAATTCAAATCCACCCTTTCCTCCAATACCAAGTGCATCGTTCCAATTTATTACAATCGCAATGATTAAGGAAATTATAATCATGATGCGCCCTGTAGCGACTGTTTTTTGATCACTAGCCGTTTGATTTACATATTTTTTATAAATGTCTAAAGAATAAATAGTGGAGATACTATTGGCTTTACCAGCAAGTGAAGCCACAATAGCAGCGGTCAAAGCAGCCATGGACAAGCCTTTTAAGCCAACAGGCAAAAATCCAATTACAGAAGAATACGCATTGTCCTGATTCACTACGCCATTGCTTAACATTTGAGTTTGCAAGGAACCGTTTTGAAACAATACATATGCAGCGATACCAGGAACTACAACAAGCAATGGCATAAATAATTTTAAAATGGCAGCGAAGAAAATACCTGACCTTGCAGTTTTTAAGTCGGCACCTAATGCGCGTTGTGTTATATATTGATTACAGCCCCAATAATTTAAATTAGCAACCCACATACCTGCAGCCATCATGGCAAGACCGGGCAAAGATGAATAATCATCAATTTGTTTTTGCGTGGCACCTGCTCTAGGTTTATCGAATATCATTTTAAAATGATCTGGTGCTACTTTCACTAAATGTTGTAATCCTGCAAGCGCATTTTTGCCGAATCCAAACTTTTCGCCCACTACGGTTAATGCAATATAGGAAGTAATTAAACCACCCACTGTTAATACCAACACCTGAATTACATCGGTATAGCCAATTACCTTCATACCTCCTAGGGTAATAAACAAAGCGAATACAGCAAGCCCAATCATAATCAAATGAAAATGCTGGCCACCTGTTAAATTATTGATCGCTATGGATCCTAAGTATAAAATAGAAGTAAGATTTACAAAAATGTACAAAAACAACCAAAATATGGCCATCATCATGGCTACTGTTTCGTTATACCTAGTTTTTAAAAACTGAGGCATGGTATATATTTTGTTTTTTAAATAAACGGGCATAAAAAAGATGCCCACCATTACCAAGGATACCGCTGCTAGCCATTCATAGGCCGATATTGCCAAGCCCAGTCTAAATCCATTCCCACTCATGCCAATAAACTGTTCAGCCGAAATATTAGACGCTATTAAGGATGCACCAATGGCCCACCAAGTAAGCTGGCCCTCGGCTAAGAAAAAATCAGTAGTGTTTGTTTTGACTGTTTTTTTGCGTTGATAAATCCAAAATCCATAACTGGCAATGAGTATAAAATACAAAATGAAAACTAAATAATCATAACGTTGTAATCCTTGTTGCATAATCAATCAATTGGTTAGTTCCCTAAATTTAATGCATATCTATATATAAAACTACTTCCAATCAAAAAGGCGCTCAATGAGCGCCTTTTCTTAATCAAAACATCAAACATCTATTCTACTCCACACCCAATTTTTTTAAATTTTTGATTTGTACCAATAAGAAAATAATTACTGACCATACTGCTACCACAATGGAATAAGCCAATAGCTCCAACCATATAGGAGAATGTCCTCTACGCGCAAATAAACTGCGATGATCAAAGTTGGTCATATACACCGACTTAGTTCCCCAAGGCACTACCATTTCTGAACTTAAATTACCATATACCTCATTGTCTACTACCGAAGCCACTAATACAATATTTCCTTTTTGATCCCCTGGAAGACTATCTCTTTTAAATTCAGCCAACACGCTTCCACTTGAATCTGTAGGATAGGTTTGGGTTTCATTTACATTTAACAATCCTCCTAAACGTTTCACACCCACTACTACATCCACCGCTGCAATGGGTGTCCAAGTGGTATCAACCAAGGCTACTAATTTTGCAGTAACCATTTTGCCCTCGGCGGTATCAATTTTGATTTTCGCTTTAGTAATAGTGAGCTCTCCACGACCCTCCTCAAATTTTTTAGTAGCAGCCCCTACCACCACAAAATTTTGATTGGGAGATTGTAACCAAGCTTCTTTAGCATTTGGCGGTATTTCTATAATCGCCATGCCTCTTTCATTGGTAATACCTTTGCCTAATAAATTTACTTTGTCGGCATCGTTGTTAATATAAAACTGAACGGGGATATTGGGTACAGTCTGAAATTTACCATCTATCTTGGACTTTGCTTGTACCAATAAATGATGTGTGTTATTGTTATCATTAAAATATTTAAGCGTTAATGATAAACTATTTTTTTCAACGGCCTGTGCCATTAAAATACTTGGCACTAAGGCAATGCAAAGTACAAGTAATGAAATGATATTATGCTTTCTCATGGCTATCGGTTTCAATGATGGTTTCGTGAATTGGAATAATGGGGAAGATTCTTGCAAAAAAGGTAATCACCAATAAGGCACCTGCTAATGACCCCCCTGCTATTGCCCATTCTTCCCAAGTAGGGATATAAGTCATATAATTTTTGGGCACATCATGCATGGGAAGGAATGGATGTAATAAGGTAGGCGTTACAATTAAGAAACGCTTAAACCAAGAACCTACCACTACTAATATACCTGCGAAAAACGCCCATTTTGGTTTTCTTCCTTTTTTAAATATCAAGATAATAATGGGCACCAACATAGATGCTGAAATAGCGAACCAAAAGATAGGAGAAAACTCGCCGGTAAATAAACCCATTAAATGTTCTTCTTCCGATTTTTTCATTTTAAAAGCGGGCACCAAGAATTCATTGATATTAAAATACAAATACACTAAAGCCAATAATACCACCACTTTACCCATTTTATCAAAATGGTCATCGGTAATGTATTTTTCAAGTTTATAGTGTGTTCTAAATACATACATTGCAATTAATACACCCCCTGCTCCTACTAAGAATGCGCCTGATATAAAGTAAGCACCAAAGTTGGTACTATCCCATCCTGGACGATAAGTAGTTGCGAACAACCAAGAAGTTACCGTGTGAATGGCAAATGCAACTGGTATAATAGTTACCGATAAAATATTAATTGCCTTATCGGTAATTTTAAATTGCTCAGGCTTGTTTTTCCAAAAAGATCCTAAAAATTCATATAACTTTTGCAACCATTTTCCATTGCGTTCTTTGAATGCAATCATGATTTTCAAATCGGGCAACAATGGGAAATACAATAACAATAAGCTAATAAATAAATAGGTAGTAATCACAATTACATCCCAAATAATGGGTGATTGTAAACGACCATGTAAAAATAAATTGTAAAAACGATCGGGTCGTCCCATGTCCACAATGATAATCAAACCAGCAAAGGCAATAGCCGAAACTGCGATAATTTCAGCAATTCTTGTTAATGGGGTACTCCAATGTACATCGGTTAAGCGCAATACTGCGGTAATTAAGGATCCCACCAAACTAATTGCTACGAAAAACACGAAATTTGAAATATAAATTCCCCAGGATGCATAATCCCTCAATGCAGTAACTTCTAGTCCATAATACAATTGTCTGCAATAAGCATAAAAACCAATTGCACAAACTGCTAACAAACTAATGACCCAAATTTTTCCTTGTTTACCAAATTCCTGTGGCAACAGGTCTTCGACAATTTTATTTTCTGCTAACTTTTCCACGTTATAAAATTTTAGTTAACGATATTGTATCTATTAATGTGCTTTTTCTCCTTCTTCTTCCTTGTTCTCAAATGGGAAATTTCTGTTTACAGGTGGCAAATAATACACGCTTGGTTTCGTGCCCAAATCCTCCATTAACCTGTAACCAGATTTGTCCTTAATCAATTCACTGAATCTGAAAGTTTCAGCACCATTGGTAACGGTGTCTTCAAGAATATCTCCAAAAAAGAACACTCCATTTGGACATGCAGAAACGCAATGTGGCAAGCCTCCTTGACGTACCATATCAGGACAAAAATCACATTTTCCCACAGTCCCTTTCTTTTGAGGAACGCTGGTTTCACAAGAATAGGGCTGATCAGCAATTTCTTTTTCAAGCTGTGGTTCCTCCCAGTTAAATACCCTTGAAGAATAAGGGCAGGCTGCCATACAAAATCTACATCCCACACAACGATCACTATCAATTAACACAATACCATCTTTTCTTTTGAAAGTAGCATCTACTGGACAAACCTTTACACAAGGAGGTTCGTCACAATGCATACAGGTTGTGGGCTGCCAATAAGGGGCTGTCTTTTCCGAATCCTGCATAGGATACACTTTAATCCAGTTTTGACCAGGATGGATATGGTGCATGTGGTTACAAGCTGATTGGCATTTTTTTACGCTTTTACATCTTGATAAATCAATGACCATGGCAAATTTTTTCCCTGGGATACCCACTCTCGCTTCAGAATTGGTGACTGGAGGCATTTCAGGCACTGGCTTTAAAAATGCCTTGTCCACTTCAATGATCTCTCCATCCACGGATAATAATTTTACCATTTCTCCAGAAGGTTTTACATCGGTCACTTCATCGGGAGTAAATGGATTACCGCCACAACCCGCCAATGCAGCGCCAGCAAGTAATGTGGTGGCTAAGAATTCTCTTCTTGAATTTTCGTTCGTTTTCATTCCAATATTTTTTTAATTACAAATCTTTTTTCACCCAATCTTGTAATTGTTTATTAGATATTTTTTCTTTTGTTCCTTTTATTTTAGACAAATCTACTTCCACTAGTCTTCCGTCCTGAGTCAACATTTTCATAGTTTGTTGTTTGGTTTCAGGAGCACAACTAATTACGTCTTTCTTTTTTGCTAAAAAACCAAATTTTAAAACAGGAAACAAACTCAAAGCGCCCAATCCGGCTAACAATTTCCTGCGTGTATTGGTTTCCTTAGGTATGCTATTTTCGTTATTCATATAATTAACTTAAAAGGTCTGTAAAAACAATAAGCCCCGATTGTTTCGAGGCTTATTATAATAGTTTGCTTATTTTTTTAAGCTGCGCATAAAGTTTACAAGATTCCAGATGTCTTCTTGATCTGCAATTTTCTTTTTGAAACTTGGCATGTCTCCACGACCTTCGGAAGTTTTAAAGAAAATAGCACCATCTGTTTGGCCTTGGAATGCTGCTTTGCTAAAATCAGGAGGTGCTGTTTCTAAAGTAGTTGCTTTAGAGCCATCTCCCAAGCCTGTTTTACCATGGCAAGAAGCACAATGTTGACTCCACAAGGTTTTTCCTTCGGCAACTGAAGCTGCACTTGTTTTCACTGGGTTAGCAGCCTTTGCTTTATCGGCAGGCACATTCCATGGTTTGTTTTGTAATAATGTAAAACTTGCTGTTGTAATAAAAACAACAATTAAGGTTAAAACAGATAATTTTTTCATATTGCTTTGATTTTGACACCACAAGATTAGGATTAAGCACATGCCAATAGGCTGATGATGATCATGAAAAATGATGAGTTTCATCATGTTTGTGAATCATGACATTTCCATGACAATTCTCATTATATTTTCTGATATGCATCATGATTATCTCTATTAATGGAAGGTAGTTTTGCGTGTTGGAAATACATAATTCATTCAAAGGGCATCCTTTCCGTGTAGCAGAAATTTCCAATTGGTTCTATTTCTTTAAAAGTTAAAATATTTATTTATGAGAAAAGTTTCCTTGGTCAAACTGATCACCATGTTTCTATTAGGGGTTACAATTACCACTTTCTCTATTCAGTGTAAGAAAGAAGATAATAGTGCAGTGATTAAAGGCCTAGACAGATCCTACACAGCTGCTGCAGATAGTACTGTGTTTGCCGCATTTTACAGCAACAATATGTTTGCAATGGCAGACGTAACGCCTAAAATTAATGATAGTGTTAATTTTAGAGGAGTACAAACCATTTTAGCCGAAAATTGCAATAGCACAAATTGTCATGGTGGTGCAATTAGTCCTAAGTTTTCAACCTATGCCGATATCATGAAATATGTAGTGGCAAAAAATCCAGCAGCGAGTAAGTTGTGGGATTATCTAACCACTAATAATTTCGACAAAGCAATGCCCCCTGTAAGTACCGGCAAAGAAGTATCTAATGCAGATAAAGCAATTATTTACAACTGGATTGTAAATGGAGCTAAAGAAAGACCAGACTTAAATGACTTCCGTCCTGCAGCTGTCTCTATTATTAGTCATGGATGTACTTCAGGCAACTGTCATAATGAATCCACTGGAACTGGTGCCTGGGCAAGAAAAGGCCTTATTGGCTTTGCAGCAACAGATACTACCCAATGGAATTATGTAAACCCAAGCACAGGTTTAACAACTATTTATTGCCAGCTTACTAACAATACAGTGCGTGGTGCGGTATTACAAGCATATAAGGACAGTATTAGAACTTTTTATTCAGATACTTTAGCGAACGCAAGCTTTAGACCTTATAAAACTTTCTCTACACCGGTATCTGCTTCAAGTACACGTGGACCATTCAACAATTATGATGACATTGTTTTTGACATTAATTATCCAAAAGGTGTGAGAAGCAATTCAAGTGTGAGTTACACTAGCAATGGAAAATCATTCTATGTGAAAGGTGACTTCTTGAATTCAACAACTGGTTTATTATTAAGAATTGACTCTACCTTATTAATGGCAAACCCAAGAACAGGTGTATACGGAACCACAAACACAGGTAGTATGGCATGGTCAGATGGCGGATTAAAGCCTGCAGAAATTGCCTTAATTAAATCTTGGTATTTCTTAGATCCTAATATCCCAGATGTTTGGAAATATGGAACTGCTGGTGCGGGTATTTTTAAATACAAAGTATCTGGTAAAATTATTACCAAGTAATTGAATCAATCATAAAAAAAATTAGCGATATGAAACTAAGAATATTAACAATGACCGCTCTTGCAGCAGTAGTAGCCACTACACTTACTTCTTGTTACAAGAACAAGGCAGATATTGAGTCTTTGCCAACAGTGTCATTCCGAGCCGAAGTAGTACCCATTGTGACTTCAGGTGCTTGTGGTTGCCACAACAATGGAGTGAGCAACACAGCAGTGCAGTTTTCACATTTAGATACCGTGTTTTATCCAACCATTCTTGCACGTGTAACTAATTTTAGAGATATGGCAGCAGATGAATCTAAGCATCCTGGAGATGGTAATGTAGCATTCACAGCCACTCAAAAAAATGTAATTCAAAATTGGATTGCACAAGGTGCTAAGGACGATGGGGGTGGATGTGTAGTATCAGGACCAATTACTTATACTGCTAATTTTATGCCAATTTATAATTCAACTTGTAAAAGTTCAACCTGTCATGGCACTGTTTCACCTGTATTAACCTATAGTCTTTTATTAACTGACAAAGCTGTGTTGACTACCATGATGAATAGTGGCGGCGCTGTTGGTCACCCTGGCCCAGTACTTAGCTTGAACTCTTGTACAACTAGCACTATTTTAGCGTGGATTGCACAAAACCAACCTCAATAGTTAATTTAAACGAGTCAATTAAATAATTGATTTTTAAAACAAAAAATTATGAAAAAAATATTTACGCTTAGTATACTTTGTTTAGGGCTGGTTGCTCATTCATTTGCACAAACAGATAGCACAGCAACTCCTGTCAAAGCCACCCCAAAACAAAAAATTACTAAAAACGTTTTTGCAACGTCCAAGCTAATTAATATGCAAACCACCGAAATGGGTGCACCTGGAGCTTTGCAATTTATGATCTCTCACCACTTTAGTGAAATTGCTCCAAAGGGTGCCGAGTCACAAATAGGGGCGCAACTTGCTGGTATCAATTCTGGCGTTGCCTATACCTATTTGTCATTTGACTACACTCCGATTCGCTGGTTAAATGTGGGTGTTGCTGCTTCAGGTAGTTCAAAGTATGAAGGATTTACAAAAATTAAAATCATGCGTCAACAAACTGGACTTCATAACTATCCAGTATCAGTGGCTTTGTTTTCCTTATTTAACGTGAACACCGCTCCAGATAAGACTATTACATTTGTAGGCGATCGATTCAACTATTTAAATCAAGTGCTTATTTCTCGCAAATTCAATGACAAGCTTTCTTTACAAGTAATGCCTAGCGTAGTACATTTTAACAAAGTGCCTTATGGTATTAACAACAGCAATGATATTTACTCAGTAGGTTTAGGCGGTAAATATAAAATGTCTGAAAATGTAAATTTGGATTTTGAATATTCTCGTCAATTGAATGGAGTTGAAAATGTATTAACTAGCACAGGAAACATTTTAAATTACCAAGCCGATTTGCTTTCTGTAGGTGTTGAGATTAATTCTGGAGGACACCAATTCAGATTCTTTGTTGGTAACACTACTGCAAGTTCTAATATTGATCAATTAACAAGAAATACAAAAAGTATTGCTGATGGCAATTTCGCCCTTGGATTTACCATTAACAGAAGCATGTTCTTAGGAAAATAGTTTTTTCTCATACGTACATAAAAAGGCACTGACCAATAGGTTGGTGCTTTTTTTATATCTTCAATTTATTAAATGAATGCTATGAAGCCCTCCTTTGAACTATTTATACAAAAAATTAACGCTCCCATTAAGTATGGTTTCTTCTTGGCAACACAATTGCCTGCTGCCTTTTTTGTAGGATTAAAACTTAAACATATTGATCCCCAAAGCTGCAGCATTGGTATTAGGCATTCTTGGTTTAACAAGAATCCATTTAAGTCTATGTATTTTGCGGCCCAAGCCATGGCCGCGGAAATGAGTACAGGCTTACTTGCATTTGGGCACTTATACCAAATCCAACCCTCAGTGAGTATGTTGGTGGTGCGCATGGAAGTGAACTATACTAAAAAAGGAACGGGCAAATTGCTTTTCACTTGCAAGGATGGAAATTTAATTAAAGAAGGCATTGATAAAGCCATTCAAACGGGCGAGGCGCAACAGATACAATGTACTTGTATTGGGAATAATGAACAAGGGGAGGTGGTTTCCACCTTTACTTTCACTTGGAGTTTTAAAAGTAAATAACAAGATAGTACTTAAAAAACATTTATTTCTTAGGTGAATTGCTTTCCAAAATACCCTGAATATTTTTTATCTCTGAAGGGTTAATAAAATATTCGAAATAACGTTTGTCGTCTTCCTTTCTACTACTCATAATTAACAAAGCATTGGAATGAGTAATAAATTCATACTTATCATTAATTGCGTTCGTCACATCGCTTCTAACTTTTTTCTGCAAGCCAATATTCTTGTCTTTTATTCCTAACACGTGATTAATTTGATGAATGTCTACGGTAGTTTCTTTTAAAGAAGCATTCATTATTAATTGAATCAGGGCTTCCTCGGTTGCAGAAAAAGCTTGGTTGATGGTTTTGGATTTTAACATTCTCAATTGTATTGCAACAATTTTTCTTTTCACAATTCTATTCACCAATGCAATCAATCCAATTAAAAACACAACAATCCCAACAATAATATATAAAATAGTCCAAATGGTTTTTTCATTTCCCCAAATACCTGTT
>JBDKLP010000054.1:0-28423 GCA_039795575.1 Bacteroidota bacterium
ACCTGGAGCATTTCGGAATTGGTTTTCCCACACATGCTGGTACGCCTTATATTAGCCGAACAAATTTATAGAGCTTGTAGTATTCTGTCCAACGAAAAATATCACCACGAATAAAATTTAATTAGCATGAGCATCACCTTATCTATAACTATTGCAACTGTAATCATTTCATTTTTAGCAATGAATAATGAGGAATTAATGGACAAATTCATTTTTAGCCCTTATGCCATTGCAAAAAAACCAATAGAATGGTACCGTTCCATTACCTGTGGCTTCATTCATGCCGATTTTATGCATTTGGCATTTAATATGTTTTCGTTTTACATGTTTGGGGATTATGTGGAGCAGTTTTTTGGAATGATCTTTGGTCCTATTGGCAAAATATTTTACTTAGTATTATACATTTCTGCATTAACCGTTTGCATCATACCTACCTATCTAAAGCATCATAAGCAATTTTATTATAGAAGTTTAGGTGCCTCTGGGGCAGTTTCTGCCATAGTATTTGCAGGCATTTTTTTACAACCCACTTTACAAATTGGCTTCTTTTTTATTCCTCCCATTATTCCTGGATTTATATTTGGCCCCATCTATTTAGCACTTACTGTTTATCTTTCTAAAAAAGGCGGGGGACGCATTAACCATAGCGCCCATTTATGGGGTGCACTATATGGAATCGTATTTTTAGTGGTAGCAAGTAAATATGCTGGCAACTATGATACCATCGACATGTTTATTCAACAGATACGCATTTATTTAGGGAAATAATTGAGCATCCCTTTCTTACCTTAATTAAACAGGGAAACTAAATTTTCAGTTTTCTTCCCTCCTATCAAAGTGGACAGATTAAACTCAATCGTTTGAGGATGTAAATTTGCGGTAGTCATATTGTTTTGATAAATATCATAACTCATTCCAAATGTATACTTGCCCAACAATATGCCTAAATAAGGTATCGTGGCATCCTGGCTCCTATAAAAACAGCCTATATAAAACCTTTTGACTTTTTCAAAAGAATCATGAATAGGGAATCCAATTGCCATCCCTCCATATACATAACTTGCTTCAGAACGGGTTTGATAATCCATATGAAATAGAATGGTTTTATCATACCCTAATTGATGTTCAAAATTAGCAAGTCCAATCAATTGAAAATTTTGATTGACTTCACTAAAAGATTGATGGAAAGTATTTCTTGAAATATAATAACCACTTGCTCCAATTTGTAAAAAATGAACAGGATTGTGGCTTCCAAATAACAACCCAACACTACTTGCAAATTGCAAAGGTATACTAGCAATGGATTCGGCTGAACTTCCATAATACAACCTACCTGAATTGTACTGATCTCCAAAACTTAATAATTCCCTATCAATGTTTCGGCTCACTAGCGTGCCTCCAATCCCCAAGGATAAATAACTACTCTCTTGCTTATTTAAAAAAATACGATTGGCAATTTGCAAACTTATATAATTGGTTTGAAGCACTCCATTCAACACTTTTTCAGAAACTGCTTGTACTCCCATTCCAAAATGATTGGACTCCCCTTCCAACTGTTTAAACAATTTAAAATCGGCGCCAAGTCCAATGGTTTTATAAGGATCCCCTACACCTGAAAACTGATTTTTGTAAAAGCTAGTAAATTGATTGTTCACCCCAAAGCCCACGGATGCTGGATTAAAAAAACGAGTAGCTGCAAAATTCTGAGACAAAAATGGAGTTTGACCATATGCCCATTGAATGCATAAAATACAGCACAAGAAAGTTAATATTGTTTTTAGTGACTGCATTATCTTAATAAGATAACAGAGCCTGTTTTTGCAACATGCTCATTTTTAAATGTGATATAATCTAACAAATAGGAATAGGCATCCATTTCCTGCTCTCTGCCTAAATACGTACCGTCCCATCCTATATTGATGGTATTGGTTTCAAAAATGAGTTTACCCCAACGATTAAATATTTTAAAATAATTAAACTGTTTTAAACCTGCTCCATACTCCAGTTTGAGTACATCATTCAAGCCATCTCTATTCGGAGTAAAGGCTTTTGGTACAGCTACTGCAACTTCATTAGATACATCCAATATATAAGTGTCCATAATTTTGCACTGGGTACTTGGATTGGTTCGAGTAAGTGTATATTGTATATTGTGGAGCCCTCTAAAATTAGGATTGGCTACCAATGGATCCGACAAATAAGTAGATGGCTGCCAAGCATATTGTGTATACCCTATATCTGTTTTAATATTGGATAGTAAAGTATCCATATCGGACAATACAAACATAGTAAATGAAGCCCCCTGCAATGGATCCACTACTTGTACAGAATCTCCAACAACTATTGCATCATAATGAGGGCAATAATCATTTTTTGTCTGCAATTTTATGAGGTATTTTCCAGGGGCATTATAGCTATGATGTAATGGATTGGGCAAAATAGATTGTGTATTATCTCCAAAATCCCATACAAAATGTGTACCCTTTGTAGCCATTGCGTTACTATTGATATCTATAGCTTGTGAAGTACAGATAAGGCTTGTATTGTTAATATGATAAGTTGGAATGGTATAAGCCGTTAACTTAATGGGCGCAGACAATAACGAATTACAATAACCATCATTTACTTTTAACTGGTAGCTTCCAGCAAAATGAGTAGACAATGTATCTTCAATCGAATTTAAAAAAGATTGACCCTCTCTAAACCACAAATACCGGTTGGCACCTACACCTTTTAATACAACTGCATCTCCATTACAAATACTCGTATCACTTGCACTTAATAGTGCGATAGGAATATCCTTCACTTCAAAATTGACCAAGTTTACATAATCATAACTACAATTATATGCATCGGTAATGGTTGATGAAAGATTCGACAAGCCACGATGCACTCCTAATATTTTATTGCCTTGCACCAACGCATTACTTTGGTCTGTTTTCCAAATTACCTTAAATGGGGCCGCCCCTCCTTGAATCATTGGAGTTATTGAAATACTATCAGCTAAACAAATATAATCTTGTGATGCTTGTGCTACTACTTGGCTTGGAGGAGGAACAAGGTCAACTAAAGCCTGTTTAAAATCCAAACAGCTTCCTCCCGAAAAAGCGGTAAAACGCAAATCGTAATTCATTTTGTCGGGGAAATGAAAATTAGTATATCGATGTGAATACTTTTTTTGAATGAACGGATTTTCATCAATGGTGGTATCTAATGGATTGTTCAATGAATCCCAGTAGATAATTAGTTTTCCGATACTTCCAAAATCAACTGTAGACAAATTGGTTAATTCCAAATCGGTATTGGAGCAATGCCCTGCGGAGTCAACAATGCTAAAACTAGCTCTTGGATTTGCTCCATTTACAGTAAACTGTTCAACAGCCTCAGTAGCACAACCATGATTGCTTGTTACTAATTCTTTCACCAAATAAGTGCCGGGTGCTTGATATGCATGCCTTGGATTGGCCAAATTACTTGTATTGGCACTCAATAAATTGGCTTCATCTCCAAAATTCCATTGATACGTAAAGCCATTGGAATGATCCGCAATAACACTCGTATCCGTAAAAAGTGCAAAAGTATCACTCAAACAAATCTCAGGCATAATAAATCCTGCAAGCGGATTTGGAAAGATAGTAACTTGTTTTGATTTTGTTTGCAAACAACCATTGGTACTAATTACCGACAATTGAACTTGATAATTTTTGGCTGTATCATATGCATGCTGCACAGCAGCATTGGTAGCCATCGTATCCAACAAACCATCATCTCCAAAATTCCAAATCCAATTGACGATGGATGTTCCTCCCGTGGCTAAAGAGCTATCTACCAACTGGAACTGCTTACCCAAACAACGAATATTGGGAATCGAAAAATTAGGCTTGGGCAAACTATCAATCACTACCTGTGTATGTAAGGTGTCGCTTAAGCATCCAATATCAGTTATTACAAAATATTGAATAGGTAAAAGCCCAACTGTATTCACGCTAGGGCTATATGTCTTCGCATTTACAAAAGGAGCAGTACCCAATTTCCAATTGAAAGCAATCAAACTTCGATCCTGTGAGCCTAATTGCGTATTGTCTTTTAAAATCAAACTATCCCCCAAACAGTGGGTACTTTGTAAAGTGTAATCAGCTTTGGGAGGACTATATACAACTAGGTCAAAATCTAAAACCTGTTCACCACTACATCCATCCGCTGTAGGATTAAATACTTTAATTTGTATATTATAAGTTGTATCTGCTTTACTATAAGTCAAATATTGACTCAAGGAATAACGATAAATGGTTTTCCCATTAACAGAATATGTGGAGTCATATACAGGATTGTAAATCACGGGGAAATTGGGATATTCAGGTATGATCCATTCTAATGATAAAGGCGTATAGGGCAATGTTATAGAAGGTTTAAATGGAGTGCCTCTACAGGTAGCAGGAAGTTTTACAGTCCCAAATTGATTATTCACCGTTAATTTTTGGTACAAATCTTTTACATTGGTGCCCGCATTATAACCGTAGGATTCTACACTTCCGTAGCCATAAGCAATCGCGTTGAACCCTGAATCAGCTTGTATGGTGTGAGACCCAGCATATAATTTTGCTTGATAATATACATAATTGGTATCTCCTGGATGTGTAATTGGATTGGACAAAAGCACTCCATCCAATGTAAGAGAAGTTGCAGATGTTTTTGGTAAGGTAATATTCACAAAATGCAAACTATCTACAATTGCTGCAAAGGGTGTTGAATTAATAGTAACCTTATTAATGGTTTGTTCTACAGGACTTAAATAAATCATTTCAGGATCACCATTCCCATTATTGTTATTACCATAACTACCCGTAGTGGTAATATACTGCGCTACCATGATGGGCAAATCTGATTCAATCAAATTGGGTTGGTTAGAAACAAATTCATAATAAAATTGATTGATCAATGGACTGGTTAGATTGATATTTTGTCCATTCAATTTCACCACAGCACTGGTATCGCTCACAGCAACCCTATAAATATTCATCGGCATTTTGCTAGTTGGTACTGTGAGGTATTTTTTTCCCCAAGCATTGGAAGGTAGTGCTTGTTGAATATAGTTGTCGGCAGTTTTAGATCCGTTGTTAAAAATAGAAATTTTGCCAGAGCCCGAAAAAACAGCAATTCTTTTACAAGGACTCGTGGCTGTGGCTACCGATCGAATAAGTGTTCCTGTTAAATCCTCACCTGTGGATGCAGTGGCCGAAGTAGTTAAAACCCTTCCAAAAATATTATACACCTGCCCCTTATTCAATTGCACTTTGATGGTGTCTCCTTTTTGTCTTGAAATGGTATTGGCGCTTAATATGATTTCAATATTGGTAGAATCCTCAGTGGCAATTACATAAGCATAACAATAAGAATATGGATTATTGGACTCCTGTTTATAATTAATAGAATAATAAGATCTCCCTAAGGTTGCAGTTGGGAATAATAAAGTGGCACCCGACACACTCCCATTGTAAATATGTGCATACGCAATAATGGCAAAATCGGAACTAATATGAATCCCTTTATCGGACAAGCCCTCATTGGTAATTCTAGCATCCTGTGCCCCTGTTTTGGGTATGGGATCCGATACTGTTACTGAATCGGCCTTCACAAAATAAGTTCTGGAATAACCTACCGATGAGATCTCTACATTAACCGTAGCATCATGATCGGATGTAAAATATAAAACCAGGTTTTGCCCACCCCCACTCGTATTCACCGAACCATTATTGGCATTGTACATAGCTACATGGCTACCATAACCTACCCAAAAATCCTTTCCTTTATTGGAGAAATCCTGTGCACTCAGCATGATCGTATAAATCATACAAAGCAAGCTCATTAATAAATATTTACCAATGCGACAGGGGTTCATGTAGATGTCAAATCGTTTATAGATGAAGTACTCTATAAAACTAATCATATTATGGCTAAAAAATAGGATTATTTGACAGAGCGCCAATGAATCATTAATACTCTTTTTGTGCTCGATTTTATTTGAAAACGGTCATCAATACGCTTACTTACTACCCAAACAATATGAGGACCTGAACAAAGTAGGGTTTGCTCCTTTTTATGGACAGGGCTTAATCTTAGGCTACCTAAAAAATGGTTTATTTTCTTTTTTTTGCGCAAGCCAAATGGATAAAAATAATCACTCTGCTCCCAGCTTCTCAATAACAAAGGCCAGTTTAATAAATCAGCATCTAAATACGCATAGGCTGACTCCTTACGTATTTCTAAACTATTCGTATTAGGAATGAGTTCAAAACGCAATACCCCATTTACAGTTTCAACCTCCCATTGTTCATTGGAAATAAAATCAACAGGTATATCAATAAACTGGTATGTTTTTTTTGAATCCAAAGCAACAATTTGAATATCTCCATCCCAATGAATTAATTTATGTGTTGAAGAGGCGATAAAAGCACCCTTTTGAGCAGTAAGAATTTTATGCACTTCCTCAATTTGTTGAGGCTTAAATCCATATTGTTGAATAAAGCCCCAAGTAAAAGTTGCATTATCTTTCACCTTGTTCCAATAAGCAATTGGAATGGACGGGATACCCTTTTTTATTTTTAATCCTTTCTTCCAAAAAGCAGCAACGGTCTCAATAACGATTTGTTCTGCTTCTTTTAATCGCAATGATGTTGCTAAAATATTTTCATGTACCGTTGGATATACTTCAGCAATTTTAGGGAGTAAGGTATTTCGAATTAAATTTCTGGTATAATCATTCTTTTCATTACTGCTATCCTCCACATAATTCAATTGATGAATAGTTGCATAAGCTTTGATCGCTTCCTTTGTAAATGCAATTAAGGGCCTTGCCATATTTAACACATCTATTCTTCTGGCCGGAATGCCAGTTAGTCCATGCAATCCTGTTCCTCTAAACAATTGCATTAAAACCGTTTCAACTTGATCATCAGCATGATGTGCTGTTAATAAAACAACCGGCTTGGGTCGTGGAGAAAGTGCATGCGACGGTGCATTAGAGTCAATGTTTTTTTCTTGCACTTCAATTTTTTGCATCAAAGCACCAAACCATGCATATCGAATTTCTCTTGCAGCCTGCTGTATACCCATTTTATAGGTTTCGGCATATTTTGCAGTTTCGCAGGTATGTACTTCTAAAGGCATGTTTAAATTGGAAGCAAGATCACGTACAAACTGTTCATCACGATGACTCTCTTCACCTCTTAATTGAAAATTCACATGGGCAATGGTGCAATTTGCATTTATTACATGCATTAAATGTGCTAACACTACACTATCTACTCCTCCACTTACGGCTAAAACAAAATGAGAACGCTTTAAACGAATATCAGGAAATTGTTGATCCCAATAAGCCTTAAATGTTTCAATGTTTAACATCATAATGATTACAATTCGTTACGCGATATGCGAAGCAGTTATTTCTTTTGCTCTTTTGCCCAAGTATCTTTCAATGTAACCGTACGATTAAATACCAGTTGGCTATCTGTACTGTTTGTATCCTGATAGAAATACCCTTTTCTTAAAAATTGAAAATGTGCCTCCTTAGGATCTATCACTAAGGCTGGTTCTGCATAAGCTTCCACCGAATGTAAAGAATTGGGATTGATATAATCTTTAAAATCTCCTTCAGCATTCGCAACATCTTCCACATTAAATAATCGATCATATTCCTTTAATACAACAGGAACTGCATGTTTTGCACTTACCCAATGCAGGGTGCCTTTTACATGCATGCCACTGGTATCGGCACCTGATTTACTATCGGGGTGATAGGTGGCTAATACTTTGGTAATATTACCAGCTGCATCTTTTTCAAAACTTTCGCAGGTAATAATATAGGCACTTTTTAAACGAACAGACAATCCTGGCCCTAATCTAAAATATTTTTTAGTAGGCTCTTCCATGAAGTCCTCACGCTCAATCCAAAGTTCATTACTAAAAGGCACTTCACGAGTTCCTCCATTTGGATCTTCAGGATTGTTTTCTGAATGTAATATCTCTTCCCCTTTATCATAATTAGTGATCACTAATTTGATTGGATGGGTTACCACCATTCTACGTTGTGCAATTTTATTTAAATGCTCACGCACACAAAACTCCAATAAACTTAAATCAATAATATTCTCTCTTTTGGCAATGCCAATTCTATCACAAAAATCACGAATACTTTCGGCAGTATACCCTCTGCGACGCATGCCACTTATTGTTGGCATACGAGGATCATCCCAACTTTGCACATGTCCCTCTTCCACCAATTGCAATAATTTACGCTTACTCATTACTGTATAAGTCATATTCAATCTTGCGAACTCGTATTGATGAGAAGGATAAATACCCAATTGTTCAATACACCAATCGTACAGTGCTCGGTGTGGAATGAATTCCAAAGTGCAAATTGAGTGTGTGATATTTTCGATGGAATCACTTTGTCCATGGGCAAAATCATACATTGGATAAATACACCATTGATCTCCTGTGCGATGATGATGGGCACGCTTTATACGATACAACAATGGGTCGCGCATGTGCATATTAGGACTCGCTAAATCAATTTTAGCGCGCAATACTTTTTCTCCATCTGCAAATTTCCCCGCTTTCATATCAGCGAACAATGAAAGGTTTTCAGCAACAGATCTATTCCTATAAGCATTCCCAGTACCTGGCACAGTGGGTGTCCCTTTTTCTTTTGCAATGGCTTCTGCCGAACTATCATCCACATAGGCCAAACCTTTTTCAATTAATTGAACTGCGAAAGCATACAATTGATCAAAATAATCTGACGCATAACATTCTTTTGCCCATTCAAATCCCAACCATTTCACGTCTTCCTTAATACTGTCTACGTATTCAATATCTTCCTTCGCAGGATTGGTATCATCAAATCGCAAATTGGTTTTACCACCAAAATGTTTGGCTAAGCCAAAATTCAAACAAATACTTTTTGCATGTCCGATATGCAAATAACCATTGGGTTCGGGAGGGAACCTAGTCAATATAGACTCATACTTTCCCGATGCTAAATCCTGGGAAATAATTTCTTCAATAAAATTCAAGCTTTTTTCTTCACTCATAATATTACGCGCTATTCGCGTAAAGATACAAAAATAGCCTCAAAAACTGAAGCAACCGGGCAGTTTGATTAGCCCTTATAGCCGTATAATTTGCGTACTTCTTGTACAAATTTTTCAATTTCCTGATCATCCCCTTTGGGATCATAGGGTTGCTTTAAACTGCTACCAAATAAGAAGGCCACTGTTTGCCAAAAACCGGCATTGAAGCCGCCTTTAAACTCCTTGACCAATTCATAACAATTATTTCCTGTTTCTCGATTAATCAATTTCATTAACACTTTGCCTTGGTATACCGACAAGTTGGTTACTTTATCGGCAAAATCACGTTTCAACTCTTTTTCACGAGACTTGATAATTTGACTGCGAATTTTGGTATCACGTACATTAGACAATTGCAAGTTCACTTCATTAATTACCCTCCCAGCAGTTAAAGCATATGGATATGTAACATACACCGCGTTTCTTAATCGAGTCCACTCTTGCCATTGTTTTTTTAATGCTGCAGATTGAATCGCCGAAACTTCTACTGTTGGCAACCAGGATTGTGGAATGGTATCCCCCTCGGGGGTAATAAATGCTTCCACTCTTAATGTGTCGTACGTCCCTCTCTGCGCCATCAATTTTTGATGACTCAATACCAATAAGCAAATGCTCAAAAGATATGTGGCGAGGATACGCATGTTAGTACACAATAATTAATTTTTATTTTTCAATTGTTTGAGTCGCACCCAAGTACTCAAAGTAAATCCAAAAGTCATTACAATTACTCCAATCCATAATATATTGATGAATGGAAATTCATACACTTTTAAAGTAATTAAATTAGAAAGTGATGAAGACTCTTTAACACCTACTTCCAAAACACCTTTCACTTGATCCACTACATTATTGAAATTCAAGATTAAATTCTGTGCTTTCACAGTATCTGGAATCATCTTCATATTCATACCTTCCAATCGAATCATTGGATTGGCATCATAAGTAAGTCCTGTATTGCTATGCACGGTCATTTGCAACACTAATTCATTTACACCCGTTGCACGGTTAGTATTAGGATTGATAAGTACCTTATTCAATTTCACATAGCCATTGCTATAAAAAATAGAGTCCCCTACTTTTATTTGGCTAGGCTTAAATTGTGCAGTGTCCTCTTTGGAATGGTCTTGAAAAGAAGTTACGTACACAAAAATATCTTTGTTCCAATAATGCTTGGAAGATGGATTCGCGGAAAATCCTTCCATTCCTTTATTATTTTTCAATACATCTGGATACAGATAAAAAGAATCTTTGATAATTTTATTAGGACCTTTTTCGGCAAATTTTAATTCAAAAAAACGTTTATCTAAAGCATCAATGGTATCGCGCATATAAGTAACCATATACTTTCCCATATCCGTGGCAAGGCCTTCGAATAAAGTGATATTTTCCATAGGATTCCCTGCTGGGTTTTTCCCATTCGCATCTTTTTGTATCACATTAATACCCGTAGTATTCCAACTTAGAACTTTCTTTTCGGAACTTGATAATAAGATCCCTAATAAGATTAAACCAAAACCAATATGACCAATACTAGCTCCTGCCGATTTCATTTTCGCTTTTAACACCACCAACCAATAATGCAAATTACCCATCACTGAAAACACTGATGCTACAATGGCTACATATATGGCGCCTAAAAAGCCAGCACCTTTGTCGCTAAAAGTGATGCCCACAAAAATAAATATGATGGCACTTATTACCGCTGTTGCAACCAAAGGCCATTGTATAGATTTTATAAAACTACCTTTAACGGCACCGCCCTTAAATTTCAAAAATTGACCCACTGCAGTTAAAATACCTACAATGATCGCTACAAAAATTTGCACTTGATTGTGTGCAAATGCTGGATCTTCAGAAGGCGCAATCTTGGTGCCAAAAATTTTATTAAACACAGGTATTGAAGTAATCGCTATAATTACCACCGAAGACAAAAATAAAACCAAGGAGCCCACTAACATCCAAAACTCTCTGCTATCCACCGCATCCTCTTTAGCAGGATCAGCCAAAAAGCGATATCTAGCAAAAAACAATACAAAGAATGGAATAACAAAAACAAATAAGAAACCCAACAATTGCCCATTCATTCCCAAATCGGTGAACGCATGTACCGAAGTGTCTCCAAGAATACCACTTCTTGTTAAAAAAGTAGAATATACCACTAATAAAAAACTTACACCAAAAAACAAATAAGTAACTCTTAATCCTGTACCTGTTTTACGATAAATAATGGCAGTGTGAATGGCAGCAACCAAGGCTAACCAAGGAACCAAAGAAGCATTTTCCACTGGATCCCATGCCCAATAACCTCCAAAAGTCAAACTTTCATAAGCCCATGCTGCACCCATCATAATGCCTAAACCTAAAGTAGCTGCTGAAAGGGTTGCCCAAGGCAGGGCTTGATCCATCCAATCGTTTTTCTTTTTCAATAATCCTACTACAGCAAATCCAAAAGGAATGGTTGTAGATGCAAAGCCTAAGAATAAAAAAGGAGGATGAATCACCATCCAATAGTTTTGCAACAAGGTATTTAAACCAGTTCCATCTTTTAATAACTGTAAATAATCGGGGCGAGATAAAATAGGCCAAGGCATTTCTTGACGCAATAAAATAAAAGGACTACTTCCAATTTTATGTCCAAATAGAAATAAACCCACTACCATAGTGGCTAAGCAAAACTGTGTAAAGCTTAACACCATCAGAACACCATTAGCATCCTGCTTCCATTTTTTAGAACGCACCATCACAGCCAAACCTAATACACAATGCCAAAAACTCCACAATAAAAAACTACCCTCTTGACCTTCCCAAAAACAACTCAATAAATATTCAAGTGGCATATGCTTATCACTATGCATATAGGCATACTTGTATTCAAATTGATGATTGGAAATCACATAAAACAAAATTACAAAGCAGGCGAATACAGCTATTGATTCAATTACAAAAGCCCAATTGGCCAATTTTCTCCAAGCTAGTTCGGTCGTTTCATCTTTTGTAAAAAAAGCTTTTGCAAAAGCAAAAGTGGCTACCAAAGAAGCCACTAAGGAAAGGATGGTTAAGAAATAACCTAATTGGCCAGGCAATAAATGTTCACCTATAAATTGCACTGCTGCCGCATTTGTTGAAGTATCCATCGAGTATAAATGAATTAAATTAGTTGGTAATAGTAACAGGTTGGTTTTTATTTGCCGCTGCATTGTCCTTGTATTTGGAAGGACATTTCAATACAATGGCTGAACATTCAAAAACATTACCTTGTACTTTTCCTTTTAAAACCAATCGCTCAGATTTTTCCATATCAGTTGGCATGGTATTATGATATACTACATCCATTTTCCCGCCCAAACTATCAACCACAGCAAATTTTAAATAATTGGGATCTTTTACTGGATCGTATTCAACTGGGACCGTCTTGTCCATCTTCACAATTAAATTCAAAAATTTACCCGGCTTTTGTTTTGCCGAACCAATGGTTTCATAACTACTTAAATCTCCAGTATAGCTAATGAGTACCACAATTGCCACTGCAATGAGTACCAATAATATAATATGTGTTTTCTTCATGACACAAAGTTAACCAAATGGGCTTAAATTGCACCAAAATTTACCTATCTCATAAAATCATTGTATGCGCCTTTTTGATTATATCATTGTTTGCAAAAGTCCCGACTTTAAAAATATAGACCGTATTAGCCAATTCATGCTTTTACTAAGTGTACTTGGCTATATTTTTGGCCTTTATAAGGGCTTATTTCCCAGGCCTGCATTAATTATCGCCATCATGACATTCGTCATATCTTGGTCAATTTTTTGCATTTATCAAAAAAAGCATGGCGGGATACCATATTACCGTTTAGGCTTATTGTTTGCAAGTTGGGGCTGGTTTTTAATGCCCAATGCTTTAATTATTTCAGGTATTTATTTAATTGGTGCATTGTTTGAACGACAAGTAAAATTCCCATATGAAATAGCTTTTGATCCTGCTGGCATAGTGGTAAATACTTTCCCTAAAAAACACTACCCATGGATTGCCATCCAAAATGCTTTGATAAAGGACGATGTAATCACCATTGATTTTAAAAATAATAATTTGATTCAAAAAGACATCAATGAACCCGTAACGGAAACAGTTGCTAAAGAGTTCAATACTTTTTGTGCTGAGCAAATTGCCAATGCTACACAAATGAATGCACAATAATATCAATCCACACGAATCCTTAACTTTACACCATGTCATTACAACAATCCCCTTACCTATTATATTCCAATGGCGAAGGCCAAATTTTTGAAGACACAAGCTTATATACCGTTGGTAGAGCTGGTTGGGATGCTTATCCTATTCCTGTGGAAGACTGGATTGAATTGCCGGAAGGTGGTAATTTATATGAATTGCCTGGCCGTAGAGGCATTGGTATTGACGTGGAAACGGGTGAAATGCGCCTTTGTGAATTGGGCTGGGCAGTGGCCGCGTTTATTCCCCCTGCGCATACTGGTTTGTATGTTGCCGCTTATGAAACCATGGAGGAAGATGCCCCTACCTTGCCTTTGTTTTGTTACACAGCTGTAGGTTGGTCAGATGGCAAAAACTATGTGCCCGCAGTACGAATTGAAAAAGACATTAGACAGGATTGTGAAGGATATGACCAGGATACGATTGATGCGGGTACACAAAAATTATTATCTCTATATAGCCAAAATAGATTAGTGAAACATTTGATGGAGAACTGTTGCCAAACTTATACCTGCCCTGCTGCGCGAAACTTGGCGATGGGAAGATGGGAATGCCCTATTCCAATTTCTCCTGCATGTAATGCCAATTGCATAGGATGCATTTCCTTCCAACCACAGGAAGAAGAGATTATATCTACTCAAGATCGTTTAACCTTTAAGCCTACTGCTGCCGAAGTTGTGGAATACACTGTCCCCCATTTAATGACAGCACCCTTCCCAATTGTAAGTTTTGGTCAAGGTTGTGAGGGTGAGCCCTTATTAATGTGGGAGACCATTAAAGATGCCATTATTGAAATCAGGAAACATACCGATAAAGGAAGCATAAATATAAACTCCAATGGTTCCAATCCAAAAGCAGTAGCAATACTAGCTGAAGCAGGATTGGATAGCATTCGAGTAAGTATGAATTCGGCGCGTGAGGAAGTGTACAATGCTTATTACCGCCCTAACAATTACACATTTGCAGATATTAAAGAAAGTATTCGTGTGATGTCGGCCGCAGGGAAATGGACAAGTATTAATTATTTTGTTTTCCCGGGCATGACTGATAGTGTGGAAGAATATGAAGCATTGAGAAAGTTAATTAAAGAAACTGGTTTAAAAATGATCCAATGGAGAAATTTCAATATTGATCCCGATTGGTACTTAGGTAAAATTGGCTTTACCGAAATGGGTGAAATCATGGGTATTAAACAAATGATGGAATTGATACAAGAAGAGTTTCCTGATTTAAAATTTGGGTATTATAACCCACCAATTGAAAGAATCAAAGGCGACTTTGCACAAAATTTTGCGCACCATTGAGAAGAACCAATCAAATAGGCGTTTTATTAGCAGTATGTTCCACTATTATTTGGTCGGGCAACTTTATTGTGTCGCGTTATGCGATCCATCTAGCAGGCCCTATTAGCCTTGCCTTTTTTAGATGGACTACTGCAAGTATTTGCATGTTCCCTTTTGCATATAAATCCTTACAAAAAGAATGGCCCCTATTTAAAGCAAACAAAACTTACTTTTTACTCATGGGTTTATTTGGCTTTGCAATTTACAATACCCTAATTTACACTGCTGGACATTATACAACTGCCATCAATATGGCGCTTTTTGGATCCACTGTGCATCCCATTGTTGCTGCATTATTAGGTGCCTTTTTAATTCATGAAAAATTACATTGGAAAAATATATTAGGCATTTTGTTTTGCATCATTGGCACTCTGTATTTATTAACAAAGGGCGAACTCATGAATATTGTTCATTTCAAAATAGGTACTGGGGATCTTTGGATGATTGCAGCAGGTTGTTGTTTTGGATCCTACAATGTTTTTGTAAGAAAAAAACCGATGGGTATTTCAAACAAAAGTTTCTTATTATGCTTATTCGTGATTGGAGCCATCCTTCTTTTTCCTGCTGCCATTTGGGAAATGAATAAGGTACAACCTGTAGTTTTGAATTCGCATTTGGTGTGGGCAGTATTGTATATTGGTATTGGGAATTCCACCATCTCTTATTTAGTATGGAGTAATGCCATTCAAAGAATCGGCGCAGGAAAAGCTGCTTTAGTAAATACACTAGGCCCCTTATTAAGTTCGCTGGAAGCGGTATTGTTTTTAAATGAAAGTTTTGACAAGGCCCAAATAATTAGTGGTTTCATTATCATCATTGGTATTGTAATTAATACTTGGCCGAGTGCCCCTAAACCCATAATAAAACAAGTGTAACTAAATTCATGAGTATTACAATTATCTTACTGTGTATTATTGCTTTTTTTGCTGGTTTGGTAGATGCCATTGTAGGTGGTGGCGGATTAATTCAAACCCCTGCAGGATTGATTCTTTTACCTAATCATTCAGTAGCACAAGTCATTGGTTCTTTAAAAATTCCTTCCTTTGCGGGCACTTTTTTTGCAGCCAGAACCTTTTTGAAAAAGATTAAAATTCCTTTAGTCCGTTTTTTGCTTTTCACAAGCATTGCTTTTATAGCTTCTTTTACGGGGTCCTTTTGTTTAACCTTGGTAAGCAATCAATTTATGAAACCTGTGATTTTGGTAGTATTGGTTTGCATTGCCTTCTACACATTTACAAAAAAGAATTTTGGCCAGGAAACCAAAAATGAACAACTCCATTTCCCTTGGTATAAAGCTGCCCTTATTTGTTTAATGGTGGGATTTTATGACGGATTTATTGGGCCAGGAGCAGGAAGTTTATTGGTACTAGCTTTTATAACTTGGCTAGGGTTTGATTTTTTACAAGCCAATGCCCATGCCAAAATTGTGAACCTAGCAACCAATATGGGATCCATTGTACTCTTTACCTTAAAAGGGAGTATTTTATGGCCAATTGCTATTCCCATGGCTCTTTGCAATGCTGTTGGCGGGATGGTGGGCTCAAGATTGGCCTTGGCCAAGGGTAATCAGTTTATCAGAACCATCTTTTTATTAGTGATCATGGGCACATTATGTAGATTGGGTTATGATGTATTTTTGCATTAATTTTAAACCATGCAATTGAGTTTCGAACAACAAAAAAATATCAAAGCCACCCTCTACACAAGTATTATTTGTGTGTTATTGGCCTTGTTGTTTATGCTCACACAGTGGAATCAATCCCCACCAGTAATTACGCCACCAGCGGAAAGTTTTATAGAAGTGAATTTAGGGAATAGTGAAACTGGACAGGGCGATACCCCTCCGCTAAGCAAGGAAGCACCCGCTCCCGAAATTGGCGCTAGCAAACCCGTACAAGCAAAAGCTGCAGAGAACACCGTTAAAATACATTCCAATTCCAATGATGCAAATGACGAAGCCATTGCATCGGCAAAAGCGACCAAACATAATAAAGCGACTCCTTTACCACCCGCACCCAAACCAAAAGCTTTGATGGGCAAATATGCTGGTGGCAATGGCCCTGGAGGCAATAACCAGGATAGCTATAACAATGTCAAGGACCAAGGCATTGCAGGAGGCAAAGGGGATCAAGGCGTAGCGAATGGAAGTATTAATGGCAAAGCTTATACAGGTTCGGGTGGCCCTTTTGTAACCAAGGGTGATCGTCATGTAACCAAAGTTTATTCATTTAATGGTGACGTGGAAGCAGCTACCATTTATGCTGAAATTGAAGTAAGTCCTAATGGTACTGGGCGTTTTATACAAATTGTGAAGGGATCTTCCTCCAATGATATCAAATACAAAAAAGCGATTACAGAATACCTTACTAAAATAAGTTTCAATGCTGCAGACCATAGTTCTTTCGTAACAGTGAAATTTAAATTCGAAGTGCAATAATCTTCTCTCATTTTGTAAATTGATTATATGCCTTACCAAGCCACAATTGACTATTTGTTTAGTCGACTCCCCATGTTTAGCCGTATTGGAGCAGCCGCGATTAAAAAAGATTTGAACAATACACTTGCGATTTGTGATTATCTAGGCAATCCTCAACAAAAAATCAAAACCATACATATTGCAGGCACCAATGGAAAAGGATCCAGTAGCCATATGCTTGCAAGTATTTTTCAAGAAGCTGGTTATAAAACAGGCCTGTATACCTCTCCCCATTTATATGATTTTCGAGAACGTATTAAGGTGAATGGACAAATGTGTAGCGAAGCATTTGTGGTTAACTTTACCAATAAAATCAAACCTCTAATTGAGCAAATAGAGCCCTCTTTTTTTGAAATAACGGTGGGTATGGCTTTTGAATATTTTGCGCAAGAAAAATGCGATATCGCCATTATTGAAACAGGATTAGGAGGCAGATTGGATAGTACCAATATCATACAACCCGAGCTTTCCTTAATTACCAATATAGGATGGGATCATATGGCTTTGTTGGGCAATACCTTACCTGCTATTGCCTACGAAAAAGCAGGCATCATTAAACAAGATACCCCCGTTATAATTAGTGAATCCATCCCTGAAACAAAAACCGTTTTTGAAGAAAAAGCCGCTGCAATGCAAGCGCCAATTTTTTATGCCGATGAATTGTTGGAAACAAAATCTTATCAAAATAATTGGAGCAATGCTTTTTTTGAATTCACACAGCCTCAAATTCATTTATTAGATGCTCCATTGTTTCCTAAAAATTTTACAGTAAACTGCGACTTAGCTGGAGCCTACCAGTCTAATAACCTAAAGGGTGTACTGGTTGCCACACAATTACTTAGTAACATGGGTTGGAAACTCAATGCACCCAAAATATTGAAGGCCCTTTCAAAAATAAAGGAAACCACAGGCTTAATGGGGCGATGGGAATGCATTCAAAATAGTCCCAGGGTCATATTAGATGTAGCGCATAATGAACATGGTATGCATGCACTTTTAGCACAATTGAACCATTTACATTATGAGCAATTACATATTGTAACAGGAATGGTAAAAGACAAAGATATTAATGCAGTACTTAATTTATTGCCACCAAGCGCACACTATTACTATACCCAATCCCATATTCCGCGTGCCCTTGCAGCAAATGAATTGGCCGAAAAAGGGAATACATTAGGCCGTGTAGGTTTACATTACGAAAACGTAAATGAGGCATTGGCGGTTGCCAATAAAAATGCCAACCCCAAAGATTTAATCCTAGTGATTGGCAGTGTATTTTTAGTAGCAGAAGTGAACAGAACTTACCACCCTTTTTGATCACGCAAAGCTTTAATATGGGCGATATGGTGTTTGCCATGCCATGCATAAATCGCAAACAAATCCCAAACACTTACTTCGGCGTTACGAACAGGATGAAATAATTTTCTTTGCCATTGTTCTTCTGTTAAACTTGTTAATAAATTAGCCCAACGCTCATGCAAAGCATGCAATAAAGTCACAGAATAATTCAATGGAGTTGATAATACATCGGCAGTTTGTGCCCAAGCATTTTCATCATATGTTTTAATGGTGGGCACTTCTTCAGTTAAAGCCAATTTAAATCGTGTAAAAGCATTCATATGACTATCCGCCAAATGATGCACAACTTGATTCACAGTCCATCCACCTTCACGATATGGAGTATCTAATTGTGCTTTATCTAAATTTAACAACACATGCTCTAAATCGGATGGGGCAATGCGCAAGTCTTGTATCCATTGATTTTTAGTTGCTTCCGAATAAGGCATTGCCTGGTATTTTCCTATGGGATATTTAGGGTCCTGTGTCATATTGATTATTTTAATTTTTATTTAATGGGTTTATTGTAAAAAAGAATTGTTTATTAATCAGCTCTCCAAGCCTTTCCTGTTAATTGAATAAATACGTCTTCTAAATTGGCTTTCTTCACTTCTTTTTCTTTTTCAAAACCAGAAGCCACCAATTCATCTATTAAAAGATTGGGGGTATTGATAGCAATAATTTTACCACTATCAACAATAGCAACACGGTCACATAATATCTCGGCCTCATCCATATAATGAGTAGTAATGATTACAGTAGTTCCATTGTCTCTAATTTCCTTGATCAAGTCCCATAAATTTCTACGTGCCTGTGGATCAAGCCCGGTAGTTGGCTCATCTAAAAATATAATTTTAGGCTTGTTAATTAAAGTAGTGGCAATGGAAAATCGCTGTTTTTGGCCACCACTTAATTCCTTGTATTTTGATTTGGCCTTGTCTTCCAGATTAACTTTTTGCAATAATGAGTTAGGATCCACATCACTTTGATACAATCCAACAAATAAATGAATGAGCTCCGTTAAATTTAAACTAGGATAAAAGCCCGAGCTTTGTAATTGTACGCCAATGATTTTCTTAATTTCTTCGGGTGCATCATCTAAGTTAAGTCCATCTACAAGCACTTGCCCACTGGTTTTAGGTCTTAAGGTTTCTATAATTTCCAATGTAGTAGATTTACCTGCTCCATTGGGGCCTAATAAACCAAAAATCTCACCAGTATATACTTCAAAACTAATTCCTTTTACTGCTTCAAAATTGCCATAGGTTTTGACTAAATCTTTTACGGAGATAATTGGATTGGCCTGCATATACTTTGAATTGTTCCTTACAAATTTAGCCGGTTTTCGCCTTATCTTTGAGAAAATAAATAAGAACTTATGAAAGTAGGCATTTTAGGAGGTGGGCAACTAGGCAGAATGTTGTTACAAGCTGCAGCCAATTACGATGTAACTACTTATGTGCTTGAAAGCGATGCAACTTGTCCAGCTGCTCATTTATGCCATCATTTTGTACAAGGAGATATTCAGGATTTTCATGCTGTTTATAATTTTGGAAAGCAGCTAGACGCCTTGACAATAGAAATTGAAGCTGTGAATGTAGAAGCTTTGGAACAATTGGAAAAAGAAGGGGTAAAAGTGTATCCTAGTCCAGCAGCTATTCGCATTATCAAAAATAAAATCTTACAAAAACAGTTTTACGCAAAAAACGAAATTCCAAGTTCGGCTTTTCATATTACCCAATGTCAAAGTGATATCCTAAATCACATGGATTTTTTACCCGCAGTACATAAATTAGCCGAGGGGGGATATGACGGGAAAGGTGTACAAGTTATAAACAACGAAGCTCAAATTGAACAAGGATTTCATGCCCCATCGGTATTAGAAAAGAAAATAAAAATACAAAAAGAGATTGCTTTGATAGTGGCCATGGATGCCAATGGAAAAACCATCATATACCCACCCGCTTTAATGGTTTTTGACCCGGTGTATAATTTATTAGATTATCAAATTAGCCCCGCTAAATTAGAAGAAAAGCAATTGTGGAAAGCCGAGGCGATTGCACGCAAGGTTGTGAATGGTTTAAAAAGCCCCGGTCTTTTTGCCATTGAATTATTTATTGATGATCAGGGTGATGTTTGGGTGAATGAAACTGCCCCAAGAGTACACAATAGTGGGCACCATACCATTGAAGCCAATTACAGCAGTCAATATGATATGTTGATGAGGATTTTATTACATTATCCTTTGGGTAATCCTGATGCAATTGTACCATCGGCCATTGTAAATATAATTGGCGCCGATGGTTATAATGGCGAAGTAAAATATGAAGGTTTAGAGGAAGTGATGAAAATGGACAATGTGTTTGTGCATTTATATGGCAAAAAAATTACCAAGCCCGGACGTAAAATGGGGCATGTAACCATTATCAGTAATGACTATCAGGATTTAACACATAAAGCCAATAAAATCAAACATACCCTTAAAGCCATTGCTTAATATCCACTATTTATTGGTACTGTTAGTGTCTTTTAAAATTCCGGCAACCATCTTAGGCTTTACTAAGGTTTTCTTTACTTGAAGTTGCTTCATATACCCGATACCAATGATGCTTTTCAATTGTAAGCCTGGTGCATTTTTATTGGGTCCAAATATGCGGATCTTATCATCATACATCAAATCCAAACTATAGGTAGCAGAAAAGTTTTTATGAAATTTGAAGGTGAACAAGTTCGTCATATACAAATTTACATTTTCTGGTTTTTGATAATAGTTGGAGAAGAAATCGGCCCTTCCTTTGTAAGTGATATTAGGCGCAATAGTATTTGCATAATTAATGGTCACAAATAATCCGGTTTCTCTATTCACATGTCTTCCAGAATCTACCCCGTATTTTCCTTGCGCCGACAAGGCCGCATTCATTACTACGGTACTTCTTGAAGTGAGTGGAGAAAAGAAAATAGATAATTGCGTATTGGGTTTGTAATCCACCCCTGCCGATAAAATGATATATGCGGGTGATAAAAAACTCGAAGTGAATATGGCATTGCTCCCACTAAAACTGTAGCCATCAAAAAGCTGTGAACGGAAATTAAATAAAGCCGACAAATACATTTGGCCCACAGAATCTATCTTATATCCATATTTACTCAACACATCAATACGGTCATCGTTTTTACGCCCACCCAAACTGGTTGATTGCAGATAGCCCAAATTCACATCTACATTATTATCCCAATTATGACGTGGCTTTTGAAAATAAGCATAATAGTTAAAATAACTAGTGAAAGCCATATTGAAATTATCTCCTCCCGCAGCCCAATTGTTCAATGAGCTTTGTGATAAATTAAAATTGTACAAGCCTCCCGTTTTCCAATTCCAATATGATGTATCCAACTCTTTTTTAATATTTCGAGAAGTTTCAGAACGCAGTTTTGCAACCACTAAATCCTGTGAAAATGAATTATTCACACTCAATCCTAGCAAAAAAACGATCAACCATTGCTTCATAATCCTTGATTTTTTCAAAGATACTAACAAACCTATATTTTGAAGACCTGATCTCCTATTTTACATAAATGGTCAAAATCTCCTAAAATTAAAAAATTGATTAACAATGTTTTACAAATCAATATATGACAAGATGGCACTATCAGGCAAATTTTAAGTAATTTTGCAGTCAAACCTAAAGAACGCGTTTTCATGGAACTATATGCCAACGACACCAAAACACATGATGAGACCAGACAGGGAGAAGCATTTGAATCCAATGGGCCTAAAAAGCATTTTGACAAATACTTTTACGTGGAATCCTATGGATGTGCAATGAACTTTGCGGACAGTGAAGTAGTCGCTTCTATTTTAGAAAACAATGGGTATGGAAGCACAAGACAGGCCGAACAAGCAGATTTGATTTTAGTGAATACCTGTTCGGTACGTGAAAAGGCCGAACAAACAGTACGTAAACGCTTAACTGAATTTAAAAAATTAAAACATGCCCGCCCAGGCTTGTTAGTGGGCATTTTGGGGTGTATGGCTGAGCGTTTAAAATCTCAATTATTAGAAGAAGAAAAATTAGTCGATATCGTTGTTGGCCCCGATGCTTATCGTACCCTACCCGATTTGATTGTTGAAGCCGGCACAGGACAAAAAGCAGTGAATGTAATTTTAAGTCGCGATGAAACATATGGTGATATTGCTCCTATTCGATTAGACAGTAATGGAATTAGTGGTTTTGTTTCCATTATGCGTGGCTGTAATAATATGTGTAGCTTTTGCGTAGTGCCATTTACTAGAGGTCGTGAACGCAGCAGAGATGCTTTTAGTATCGTTGCTGAATGCAGAGATTTATTTGAAAAGGGATACAAAGAAATTACTTTGTTAGGCCAAAACGTGGATAGCTATTATTGGAACAACCCCGAAACCAATGCTTCTGTTACATTTGCACAATTGTTAGAAAGTGTTGCTCAAATTGGGCCAAGCTTAAGAGTTCGTTTTAGCACTTCCCATCCAAAAGATATTACAGAAGAGGTATTGTATACCATGGCCAAATACCCCAATATTTGCAAATACATTCACCTTCCAGTACAAAGTGGAAGTACACGTATGCTGCAATTAATGAACCGTACTTACACAAGAGAATGGTATTTAGCAAAAGTGGCGCGCATCAAAGAAATTATGCCCGACTGTAGTATTTCAGCCGATATCATTGCAGGATTTTGTACCGAAACCGAGGAAGACCATCAAGATACGATTAGCATTATGAAGGAATCGAATTACGATTACAGTTATATGTATTTTTATTCGGAACGACCTGGAACTCTTGCTGCTAAAAGATATAATGATGACATCCCTGAGGAAGTGAAAAAAAGAAGATTACAAGAAATTGTAGATGTTCAATGGGTATTATCCAATGAAAGCAATAAGCGAGATGTGGGCAAGACCTTCGAAGTTTTAATTGAAGGAGATAGTAAAAAAAGTAATCAGGAATGGATGGGTCGCAATAGTCAAAACAAAGTGATTGTGTTTCCAAAAGGCAATCATGGATATAAAAAGGGCGATTATGTAATGGTTCATGTAACCGATTTTACAAAGGGTACATTATTGGGTACAGTTTCCAAATAAACTGTAAACATTAAATGTAGTTTTAAAACTTATACTATGGATTTACAATCATTAAAAAATAGATTTAGCATCATTGGCAATACGCCTTCACTAAATCATGCACTTCATACTGCAGAACAAGTAGCCGCTACCGATTTAACGGTACTTATCGTTGGTGAATCAGGTGTTGGTAAGGAAGTATTCTCTCAAATTATTCATAGTTTATCTGCTAGAAAACACAATCCATTTATTGCAGTGAACTGTGGTGCTATACCCGAAGGCACAATCGATTCAGAATTATTTGGCCATGAAAAAGGATCTTTCACCGGAGCTGTTGATAGTCGCAAGGGCTATTTTGAAACTGTAAACGGAGGAACCATTTTCTTAGATGAAATTGGGGAAATGCCTTTAGGAACACAGGCTAGATTGTTACGCGTTTTAGAAACTGGTGAGTTTATTAGAGTGGGTTCTTCGAAAGTACAAAAAACTGATGTACGCGTAATTGCTGCAACCAATAGAGAATTAATGGAGTTCACGCAAAAGGGAAAATTTAGAGAAGACCTTTATTATCGTTTAAACACAGTTCCTATTCGAGTACCAAGTTTAAGAGACCGTCAAGAAGACATCCCTTTATTGTTTAGAAAGTTCGTAGTGGACTTTGCAGAAAAATACAAAACCAAACCCATTTTTTTAGACGAAGAAGCCCGTGCTTTGTTAACTACTTATAGCTGGCCAGGCAATGTGCGTGAATTAAAGAATATAGCAGAACAAATATCTGTATTAAGCACTACAGATCAAATCAATGCGCAAATTTTAGCGGGCTTTTTACCTTCTGCATCCAAGCAAAATATGCCCATGGTAACTGGCGCATCAGTTGGTGAGTTTGCCAATGAACGTGAAATTTTATACAAGCTTTTCTTTGACATGAAAAAAGATGTGAACGAGTTAAAGAAAATGTTTTTTGAAATTTTACAAAACCCAAGTTTAGCGGGGCAGGCTGGTAATTTTTCACGCGAAAACATGATCAATGAATTGAAGGAGGATATCCAACCCGCTCAATTACATTCAAATCCTATACAAAATACGGGATTGAGTAATGTGGTAACAACACCTGTGCATTTGGGGCACAACCAGCCTTTAATTATTGAAAATGATATGCATAGTCATTATGAAGTGGATGAATCTTTAAACATCATGGATAAAGAAAAAGAACTAATTTTAAAGGCCTTGAAAAAACACAGGGGCCGAAGAAAAGACGCATCTACCGATTTAGGCATTAGCGAAAGAACCCTTTATAGAAAAATTAAAGAATACGACATTGAAGAATAATAAATTTACACATCTGAACAAACGTCATAAAGCCTTGCTAACTATTAGCCTGCTTGCTTTAACAGTAGCATTGTTGAGCAGCTGTGGCGTATACAGTTTTAGAGATGCCGTGATTCCAGATAATATTAAAACAGTTAAAATTGGTTTTATTGAAAACCGTGCCAGGTATGTAAATCCGCAATTAGCTCCTTTATTGACCGATAAATTGCAACAGAAAATTATAGGTCAAACCAAGTTGACAAGAACCAATGCTGACGATGCACATTATCAAATTTTTGCGACCATTACTAACTATGATCCAACGCAAACCGTAGGGGTAAGTGCACAGCAAGCCAGCACCAACCGTTTAACAGTTACTGTACATGTGATTCTAAGAAAAACTTTAGAAAACAAGGAAGTAGAATTTGATGTTTCTCGCAATTTTGATTTTGCAGCAAGTTTAACTTTGAATCAAGCAGAAGGTCAATTAATGGATGAAATTGTACGTAATATCACCGATGATATATTTAATCAAATTTTTTCAAACTGGTAATTTATAATGAACGCTACTTTACAAACCATTTTATACCAGTGGACTGGCCAAAAGCATTTAGATATGATTGAAACGGATCATTTGGTTGCATTGTCAACTCAATATCCAATGAATCCGAGTTTGCATTTACTTTTGGCAAAAAAATATGCAGCCATTGCGTCCCCCTTATATGCTGTTCAAATACAAAGAGCTGCTAGTTATTTTCCATCGACCTTGCAATTACATCAATGGTTGGCCAATGAGGAAGAAATGGCGAATTCAGCACCTGTAGATGAAAAACTAAGTTCCCTATTATCAGATCAGGTGGCTCAATTCAATGAGTCGGTGGAAACCGAAAAATTAGAGTTTGAAAAAGAAGCACCTCAAATGGTGAAGGACTATTTTGCTGCACAAGGCATTGAATTAGACCTTTCTAAACTTCCTCAGGACAAATTTACCACCCAATTAAGGAGCTTTACGGCTTGGCTTAAGGTATTAAAGCATCAAGCCGAAAATGAGCCAAATTTGGCCGAAATAGGCGAAGAACAGGAGAAAATGATTACTTTAATCGCCGAAAAAGCCAATAATGCCACGGATGTACTAACGGAAGCCATGGCTGAAATATGGGAAAAACAGGGTAATAAGCGCAAGGCAATAGATATCTATTCAAAATTAAGTTTTATTTTTCCTGAAAAATCCGTTTATTTTGCGTCTCGAATTGAACAATTAAAACAAAAGAACTCATGATCACATTATTCATCATTTTAATGATAGCAGCTTGTTTAGGCCTTGGATTTGTAGTATTAATTCAAAACCCTAAGGGAGGTGGCTTAAACGCAAATGTGGGTGGATTAACCAATAATTTCATGGGCGTGAAACAAACCACGGATGTATTAGAAAAAGGTACATGGATTTTTGCAGCAGTAATTGCAGTATTGGCAATCACATCCACTTTGTTTTTAAAATCAGCAAATGGCGGTAGCGATTCAGATAAAGGCTTGTTGAATAAAGTAAACACTTCAGCTACTGCACCTACTCAAGCAGCTCCAGCACAGACACCTGCAAATACAGCAACCGTACCTGCGCAAACTGCTCCAGCTAGCACTGCTCCAGCACAAAAATAATTAGCCTTTCTCTACACTAGAGAAAATTAAAAATATTCGTCCCCGCCTTCAACAAGGTGGGGATTTTTATTGTATTTTGAAATATGAAAAAGATTATTGCACTCCTATTGTTTTTACTGTTTTGCTACGAAGCATATAATGTATTCGTAAAAACTACACATTTTGAAGGAGACAAAGCCAGTTTTGAATACGCTAAACAAGGTTTGGATCAGCTTGCTGATAGTTTAGTTGCTAAAAAAATTATTTTAGACAAACCCAGTTTTATGGTCTTGTCCAAAGCATTGCATGTGGAAGAAAAGCTAAAGGCTGGCAAATTTTTGGTGAAAAGAAAAATGAGCTTGCTATCATTAATTCGTATGTTGCGCAATAACCAACAAGCCACTGTGAACTTTGTATTAAATAGAGTCCGCACACGTGGAGAATTGGCTAAATTGGTTGGCAATACTTTTGCAGTAGATAGTGCAATGGCAGCTACTTATTTTAACAACAATGACTCACTAATACCATTTGAGACCGACACAACCCAATTGTTAACTTTATTTATTCCTGATACTTATACCATGTACTGGTCTACTCCCCTACCCAAATTGATGCAAAAAATGAAAGATCATCAAGTACAGTTTTGGAAGAACAACCAACGTACACAAAAAGCTGCTAAAATAGGATTAAGTCCTAACCAAGTATATACATTGGCCTCCATAGTAGAAGAAGAATGCAATTACGACTCCGATAAAAGTTTAATTGCCAGTGTTTACCAAAACCGTCTCAAATTAAATATGCCCTTGCAAGCCTGCCCAACCATTAAGTTTGCGATGCAGGACTTTTCCCTAACGCGTATTTATGAAAAATATTTAAGCAACCCCTCCCCGTATAATACTTATCGGCACAAAGGACTTCCTCCAGGCCCCATTGGCACACCCAGTTCTAAAACTATTGACCTTGTGTTGAACGCACCTAAGACGAATTATTTATACTTTGTAGCCAAGGCCGACTTTAGTGGCTACCATCACTTTAGTGCCAGTTTTCAAGAACACAGTATCTTTGCAAAAGAATACCAGTTAAAACTAGATGAATACCAAAAAAAACGAAATAAACAATAAACCCTTCCTTGTTGTGTTTTTAAAACGCATTGTGACGGCCATTCGAAATGTGGTGCGTCCCATCATGCAATTTATAAAACGAAGAGCGAAAGCAGTTTCTATTCCTGGTTTTCAAAAAATCAATTTATATCAAGTTATTAAATTCTTATTTAAGCAATTAAATACATTGGGATTGTATGATCGCGCTTCGGCCATTTCATTTAATTTATTGATGGCCTTGCCAGCCGGTTTTTTATTTTTATTCTCAATCATCCCTTATTTCCCAACCACCTTCAAAGTAAAAAAGCAGATACTATCCTTATTTAAGGACATTGCACCCAACTCAAGTACTTATGTATTTATAACAGATATTATTAACGACTTATTAAGTCAACATGTTGGAGTGTTTTCCTTTGGATTCTTATTGCTTTTATTTTATTCCTCCAATGCGATGACAGGTATTATACGCAGTTTTGATAAGTCCATTATGCAAAACAAGCCCTTTTTCTTACACCAACGTATGCGTGCCATCCGATTGACCATCATCTTGTTCTTTTTAGTGTTTGCAAGCATCATAGTTCTTATTGGACAGGACCAATTAACCTCCTTATTAAGAGCGGTTTTTGATATTAATAGGTCGACCATCCTTCCTTACTGGAATACTTTAAGATGGATAATTATCATTTTATTATTGTTTTTTGGCAATGCGTTTATATACAAATTCGCACCCCATATCAAAGAAAAATGGCCCTTGGTT
>JBDKLP010000055.1:0-7888 GCA_039795575.1 Bacteroidota bacterium
CCGCTAAATCGGCCATGAGCTTGGTACCCAATACATTATTTTTAACTGCTTCACTAGGACATAATTCCATCATGGGAACATGTTTGTAAGCAGCAGCATGGTACACATATTGTGGCTGGAAATGCGTAAACATATCCTCCATTCTTTGCTCATTGGTAATATCCGCAAGGAAAGGAATACAGTTTACGTTGGTTTTGCGTTCTTGTAATTCTAATTCCAAACTATGTAAAGGCGTTTCCGCTTGATCACATAAAATAATCAGTTCAGGATGATAAGGTAATAATTGTCGCACAATTTCACTACCAATAGAACCAGCTGCCCCCGTAACCAATACACGCTTACCCTTAATTTGAGTGCGTATTTGATTATTGTTAATGACAATGGGGTCACGCTCTAATAAATCCTCAATTTTTATATTTTGTAATTGCTTGCTGTTAAATCTTCCCTCGCTCCACTTACTATAAGGTGGTACATTTAATACCAGTATATCATGGTTTAAACAAAAATCAACTACTTCATTTTTACGTTTTGCTGGAATGGTAAAACTAGCAATAACCAACTCGTCTACCTCATTGGTTTTAATCATATCTTGAAAATCAGCAAAACTTACAATAGGTACACCGTCTAAGGCTTTATTGTTTTTTTTACGATCATCGTCAATAAATGCTAGTAAGTGAATATTGTTTTGGGTGTCATGTTCCAATACGCGTTTCGTAGCTACACCCGCTTCCCCTGCACCAAATATCACCACTGTTTTTTTCTTCATCTTATAGTTTTTTGCATAAGAGAATAAAAACTTAACCAAAATACGGTAGCTAATTAAACTCAAAAAACTAAAACTGGCGTACAATATAATAATCACATTGTCCAATACAAATACATTATTGTATTTGGTAGATGCTTTAGTAACCAAAAACAATAAAGCAGCCGATAATGCAATAGACACTGCTATACGCACCGCATCCTGTAAACCCGTGTACCTAACAATACCTGAATAGGTTTTTACACTGGCAAATACCAATACATTTACAATCAACAACAATAGGAAAGTATCAACAAATGCTTCCCAAGCCAGTCCAAAAAATGCTAGGTTTTGCTTAATGGCAAATGCCAATAAAAACGAAAAGCAGGTTACCCCAATGTCAAGTAAAAATATAATCCATCGGGGGACGATATTAATTTTCTTAAACATGTTTATTTGATTTATGGTTTGCATTCAACGGGGGGATTGAACTATAATTATTTTATGAACAGCCTTATTAAGCGACTAGGTTTTTATACAATCTTCCAAATACCAGGTACAGCACCGTTAAAAATCCTGCTAAAAATCCACCTAATAGCAAGGATTTTAATTTGCCCACTTTTTCCTTTTCCAAAGGCAAAATAGGTTGGTCTAGGGTTTGTATTAAAGGAGTTTCTTTTCTTAAATTCACTTTTGCCAGTTCCAATTGCGCCACCAATTGCGTTAGGATGGCTGTATTCGCTTGTACGTCCACCTGTCTTCTTTTACTAGGTGCCGATTTGCTGCTCAATGCTGCATTTAAATTAAACACATTGTCCATAGCACTGGCAACTCCTGTAATGGCACCATTTAATTCGCCACGAATACTATCGGTTTGTTTTTGCAAAATTTCAACGTTTAGTCTTGACTTTTTACTTTTTGTTTCAATGTAAAAATCGGAGGTTTCCTTGGCCAATTGCTCACAAAATAATTTGGAGAACAATTCATTGCCCGTTTTTACTTCCACACTTATTATGCTCACCTTCTTATCCTTTTGAGCAATGGTTAAATTGTTTTTAATGATGCCGGAAGATATTTTTTCTAAAATAGAATCCTGTTGCAAACTAAAATTCGCACGATTCGCATTGGGTGCAAATTGAATATTACTAATGGCAGGTTTGTTTTCCCATGCTTTTCTTAATTCATTGGCACGTATATAATATTCAGCCAAGCTAATGGTTTCAGTTTTTCCGTTGGCAGTATAAGGCACAGCATTGAGCAATGTTTTTTCAATCACCAAACGGCTTTTCATTAACTCAATAATATTGCTGCTGGTAAATAAGCCCCCGCCACTTGCACCACCTAAATCAATGCCAAAACTACTAGCAAGTCCCATGGCTCCACTCATACCACCACCCTTATCCTCCTCCAATACAAAAGTCATTACGGCTTTATAGCTAGGCTTGGTGATAAAAGCATAGGTTACACCCATCGCGCCACCAATCGCACTCACTGCAATAATGAGTTTCCATTGGGTTTTTAAATACGCCCACCACTCCTGTATTTTTTGAATCAATTCCTTTAAAGAAATTTCATCTTGCTCCACAGCGATATTGTTGTTATTGTCCATTGCAGTTTTGCTTATATATTATTTAGTCAATAATTTAACTGTTGCCAATGCAGCAATGACTTGTGCAATGGTGGCTACCATGGTTGTAATAGTAGTTAAAGGCTTGTCCTTTTTTTCATTGGTTTCGGGCAACACTACTTCACAACCTGGTTTGATATAGGGGTTAATTCTAAACAAACCAAAATGTTTGGTGCGATTGCTTTTTCCGTTGGCATATACCACATAAGCCCTACCACGGCGTGCGTATTCGCTAATACCACCTGCGGCGCTAATACAATCACCAATGGTTAAGCCATCACGGTATACAATATTGGTAGGTCTTAATACACCCCCACTAATTTTTACGCGGTTGTCCATTTTAGGAATCACAATCTCATCCTTATCTCTTAATACCAAGTCCAATTCACTACCTGGCTTTTTCATAATAGTGGTAATATCAATGGCAATTTGATAATAATCACTTTCTAATTCCTTATACAAAATATCCAAAGTATCTTTTAAAGATTTTTTGTTTTTGTTTTGAGCTGCAACATTTGCACCAATACCATTCACATCATTTAAGGATTTACCTAAATCCTCTTGCTCCGCTTGTTGCTGTGCTTTTTGTTTTTTCAAATACGCTTGCTCAATACTGGTTTTGCTTTCGTCGGCACGTAGGGTATCAATTAAAAATCTATTTCTTTTAATGTAAGCGCCTTCGCCATAAGCATCGCCAATTAATCCACCCGCACGCTTTACAATATCACTTACTCTTTCCACGCGGGTGCTTAATGTGTACTTGCCTACATTTTGTACCTGGCCTACAATGCTCACTACCTCGGGATTGGTATAACCTACTTTTTTCGTAATGGTCACCACATCCATGGGTTGCAATACATAGTTTTCTTGGCCATTCGCAAAACTTAAATCTCCATTAATTTCCGTTTTTAAAATAGTAGCTACTTGGTTATCGGTTACTTTTTCACCATACTGAATTAACCTAGCTACTTCCACTTGCTTGTTGGCTGCATAGGTAAATCCACCTGCCATTAAAATCAAATCCTTCACCGTCATGCTGTCCACATAATTAAAGCGGCCTTGATTGCGCACTTCTCCTAATAAATCTATCGTTAAAGAATCTCTTATTTCTAACACACTGCTTATATACAATTCATCCTCTCGTTGTAATAGTAAATTTTCTTTCGCATCGCCTTGTAAGGCTTTTGCTAAATTCACGCTCACCAATTCCTTTAATAAATTGGGTTTTAATCTTATCAATTGTGCACGTCCTGTAAATGCATCTTCCTTTAAACCATCGGCACGCTTTACTAAGTCGGCAATGCGCATGCCTGGAGTTAATTCATAAGCATCTGGACGAAACACGGCTCCACTTAATTTTACACGATTTTGAAAACGATCTAATATTTTAGACACTTGTACAATATCACCACCCTGTGGTTGATAGTTCGCAAAATCGGCAAAGGCTATATCCTTTACTGCTTTTTCCTTATCGTTTTTTTGAATCACTTTTACCCAAGCTGTATACGCTGTATCATCAAAGCCTCCTGCATATTGTAAAAACTGCGCCAAGCTTTCCTTTCCTTTTAATTCAAAAATGCCCGGGCGTTTTACCTGTCCTTTAATTTCCAAACGTCCCATATGCGGAGCTACTCTTATTACATCATGGTCTCTCAATCCTACATTCTGTGTTTGATCGCCATTTTGCATAAAAGCATATAAATCTATCTTCTTATAAATTTTACTATCACGAATCAATTCAATTTCTCTAAACGATCCAATATCACTTGGACCACCTGCTTTAGTTAATACACTTAATACGGTAGACAAAGAAGGTACATGATAGTTGCCACTTTTTTGTGCGCCAATTACCGATACTTGTATGGTTCTGGTATCGCCTACAGTTACTGCTAATTTAGATTCTCCTGTTCTTAAACTTGCATAAGCAGTAGCCCCCATTTGTTGTTTGATTCTTGCAGTAGCTGCTTCAATGCTTAAGCCTGCTACTTTTACACGGCCCACATTTTCAATCACTACCGATCCTTCCTTGCTCACTGTTAAGTCGGTTGAATATTCTTGTACTCCGTACACAACTAATTTTAGTACATCATTTGCACCTACTTCATAGTTTACCGGCGTTGCAATATTTTCGTTCTCTCCAAAACCGGCTGCATTGTTAAACAATTCAGCACCATATAATAAGGGATTCAATTTGTGTTCGTTCTCTAATTCTCCCAATGAATTGTTATTAGTAGTATCGCTTACCGCTTTTTTACTTACCGTTCTTTTGGTTAAAGGAGATTTATTCGAGCTGCTTGTAGTTGTACTTGACAACCTTAATTTCAATTTAGCAAACTCAGCCGCGCTCATGCCCTTGGCAATGGCTTGCGACTCCACCATATCAATGGTCATCCCCGATTTTTTTAACTGGGACTGGATTTGACTAATTTCGGCATTGGTTAAAGCATCTACTTTCACCGTGCTTAAATCCTTGCCTGCTAAAAAACTTTGTGCCTGCGCGTTTACCGATAGCGCAATTGCTAAAATGCCCAAGAAAAAAATGCGAATTATTTTCATAAAAATTGTTGTAATGAGGTACAGGTTTCGAAAAAGAATATGGCTTCGCCATTCTGAGTCACATATTATATGTAACTAGTTAAAATATAGGCATTTATGCCCTTTGTTTACCATAACAAAGATAGCCAAATTACTTAATATAACTATTAAATAGGGGCTTAGTTCTCCTATTAAAATATGGTAAAAATATGGGGGGAGTTTGCACTATCAATTTAGACAAAAAACTTGGTAAAAGTTTAAAAATGTTGACCAAATTGATTAGGCGCTACAAAGATATTAATATAATAATTAATTATTGTATATAATTACTTGTTTTTTAATTAAAATTAAGCGGAAAGTTCAGTTTAAGGCTATAATTACGCCCCATATTGTACACCCCCATTCTGCCAGTAGCATCATTCATATCGGTGTACTTTAAGCGACTTAAGTGGTTTTGGTAAGCCACATCGGTTAGGTTTTGAGCGAGCAAACTGATGCTACATAAGTCTTTGCCCCTGTGATGGATATGCGTGCCCATGCCCAAATGCAATAAGGTATAGCCTGGAGTTGCAGTTTCAGTATGGTAGCCAGTAAAGGGATGATCCTGTGCCGACACATTATCCAACTGCACACTGATATAATTGTTTTTATGTCCAGCTAACAATGCACCAAATTCGTATTTGATTTCAGTTAACCATCTAAAGGGAGGAATGGCCGGCAAATCTTTGCTTCCATCTACTGCATTGGTAAAATTTCCTCTTACATAAGAGAGGGTGTTTTCAATATGCAATCCATCCAAAGGATGCGGATGAAAATCGATATTACATTCTGCTCCATACAAATTTGCATTTTGTTGTTGGTAGGCAAAAGCATAAAAAGTTTTTCCATCATTTACAATCAAAGAATCATTTCCCAATGAGTTAATTAATTTTTGATAATAAATATATCCATCAACATGATTGTAAAATAGGTTTCCTGTAAATGAAATATGTTCACTACTCCACTCTGCTCCTAAATCAATCTGCATAGATTTTTCCGAACGCAATTGTGTATTGCCATATTCATATCTATTCGTTCCCTCGTGTGCACCATTGCTTCCCAACTCCGACATATTGGGTGCACGATAACCACGTGCAATATTAAATTTAAATACCCAGTCCTTATTAGGTTCATATGTTACACCAAAGGATCCTGCAAGATCTCCAAAGTCTTTTTTGAAATTGTTTATTTGATTGCCAATATTTTGATTAAAGTTTACTCCTTTATTGTCGATGCGTGCACCACCACTTAAAGTAAATGCATGCATTCTTTTTTGTGTAAAGAAAAATAATCCCAGCTCGGTGCTTTTATATTCGGGAATTAAAAATTCAACACCTCTATTTATATTTTGCTGTTGCATTCCATTCACACCAATGGTATGTTTCCAATTATTTTTTTCGGGCAACAAATATTGAAAAGAATAATTAAGTGTGCCTAAATCAAAATACAAACTGCGTTCACTAGGCACATCCACATTGCCAAACTCCATGCGCTCATTTCTTTGATATGCAATATTGGCTTTTAATCTTCCTTCGCCCCATTTAATACTATTGTCCAACGTATACTTAGTGTGAAAGATATGCTGGTAAGGGATTGCAGGAGTGGTAGCAGCAAAATCACTGTTAGTAGCCACATCGCCATTGGCCTTAATAAACCCACCCATTGCATTGCGCTCCCCTTCAACCATGCCCAATTGTTGACTAAATCTACTCACATAAAAATGGGTATAGCCCCATTCTTTTTCCAAACCAATAAATGCACTACCATCTAATTCCTTAAACTTTGAATTGTATACATAGCCGTCGTATTTATTTTGATAATCCGATGCTTGTTTGGAAGATCCATTCACTCCCCACACAATCCCTTTATGATTGCCCGCCAAATCAAAATGCGAGCCCAACAATTGATTATTAGATTGGTAATTGGTAAAAATATTTCCTTTGGTAGCGCCTTCGGCAACAGGAACATTGGAAACAATATTAATCACACCACTTAATGCTTCACTACCATAAATAATAGACGCGGGCACTTTCAATACTTCAATTCTGGATACATTGTATTCATCAATTTCAATTCCATGTTCATCGCCCCACTGTTGACCTTCCTGTTTCACACCATCGTTCAACACCATTACACGATTGTATCCCAGTCCACGAATAATGGGTTTTGAAATCGCAGGGCCTGTTGTGATTTGTGCAACACCCGGTGTATTAGATAATGCATCAATTAAATTCGTTCCACCATTCTTTAATAAATCATCGCGTTTAATGATTGTGATGGGCGTAGAAGTTTTTCTTGAACTAGTGGCACGTAAAAAACTGGTCACGGTCACATTGGTACTTTCTAGTGCTGAATGATTCAATGCAAAATTGATATTGGTCGCTGCATGCAAATCAATGTTTTTAGTAACGAGTGTATAACCGATATAACTTACTTCCACTAAATAATTTCCTGGAGCAAGGGCGATTTGAAATTGTCCTTTTTCGTTCGTGAGCACTCCTTTTTTTTGATCGGGAAAATACAAGCTTGCGCCTTGTAATAATTGCCCTGTAGCTTGGTCACTTACTTGTCCTTGTAAAAGAAAAGATTGTCTATTGCTTGTGGTGGAAGTCTTTTTTTGAGCCATTACCGGTTGGGCCATCATACCTAATCCAACCACACAAATCCATAGTATAAAACGTAATTTAAACATAGTATAAAGTTAGGCCAAAAGCTGAACACAAAAAAGCTTTAACCAACAACATCTTGTTAAAATACTTATATAAAACAATATGGACTACTCCGCTTTTTTCTTTTCTTGAAATTTATAAAGATTTAAAAATAGCAACACCATAGATACAATGAAAAAGATAATTAATCCCAGGTCGGTTTGTATGATTTTTTTGAATAAAAAACCAAATGCTATGACATGAATAAAGCTAGCGACCTGAATAAATTTTTTCATA
>JBDKLP010000056.1:0-11068 GCA_039795575.1 Bacteroidota bacterium
CCCATTTATTAGGAACCGATGCATTCCAAGAAACGGATGTGATTAATATTACCATGCCCGTAACAAAATGGAATTATCAAATTACAGATGCCGAAGAAATTCCATCTGTATTGGCAAAAGCATTTTATTTAGCAAGAAGTGGACGTCCCGGTCCGGTGTTGATTGATATTTCAAAGAATGCACAATTTCAACAATTCAATTATCAAGGGTATACGCCATGTAATCATATCAGATCTTATCGCCCTAAACCAGTGATCAGAAAAAATTATATTGATGAAGCAGTTGCTTTAATCAATAATTCAAAAAAGCCATTGGTTGTTTTTGGACAAGGTGTGATTTTAGGAAAGGCGGAAAAAGAATTCAAAAAGTTTATTGAAAAATCAGGTATCCCTGCAGCCTGGACTATTTTAGGTTTAAGTGCTTTACCAACCGATCATCCTCAAAATGTAGGTATGGTGGGAATGCACGGAAACTATGGTCCGAATGTATTAACCAATGACTGCGATGTTTTAATTGCCATTGGAATGCGTTTTGATGACCGCGTAACGGGCCGATTAGATAAATACGCGAAGCAAGCAAAAATTATTCATTTGGATATTGATCCTTCTGAAATAGATAAGAATGTAAAAGCCGATGTGGGTGTATGGGGTGACTGTAAAGAAACATTGCCATTGCTTACATTAGGTATTGAACAAAAAGACCGCAGTGAATGGTTGGCTGTTTTTGCAGATTATGCAAAACAAGAATATGACCAATGCATTCAACCTGAAATGTATCCTACTGGTGAATCTATGACCATGGCAGAAGCCATTCGTGTAGCGAATGAAGTGACTGAAGGCAATGCCATTATTGTAACAGATGTGGGTCAACACCAAATGGTGGCATGTAGATACGCCAAGTTCAATCAAACGCGCAGCAATGTAACTTCTGGTGGATTAGGTACCATGGGCTTTGCTTTACCAGCAGCCATAGGTGCAAAGTTTGGTGCTCAAGACAGAACGGTTATTGCAGTGATTGGGGATGGTGGATTCCAAATGACATTACAAGAATTAGGAACCATTATGCAAACGGGTGTGGATGTAAAAATCATGATTTTAAACAATCAGTTTTTAGGCATGGTGCGTCAGTGGCAGGATTTATTTATGGACAAGCGTTACTCCTTTGTAGACATTCAAAGTCCTAATTATGTAATGCTTGCTAAGTCCTATGGTATTGAAGGTGCGAAAGTTGAACATAGAAAAGATTTAGAAGCAGCTATCAAAACAATGATTGAGCACAAGGGATCTTATTTGTTAGAAGTAATGGTGGGCAAGGAAAACAATGTGTTCCCAATGGTACCACAGGGTTGTAGTGTGAGTGAAATCAGATTAAAATAGAATATTTTAATCTGATTCAACCGAACATCGTGAGGTTAAATGATTTTAAGGTAGTTAAAATTGGGAAAATTAATAAAGGAAGTTAAAATAGGCAGAGTTAATAACGGAAGACTAAAAAAATATTTTATGACAACAGCAAACGAAAAACAAGAATACACGATTACCGTGTATACCGAAAACCAAGTAGGGTTGTTAAATCGTATTGCCATTATTTTTTCAAGAAGAAAAATTAATGTAGAAAGCTTAAACACATCTCCATCGGAAGTGTCCGGCATACACCGTTTTACGATTGTGGTGCAAGAGTCTCGTGATGTGGTATTAAAAGTAGTGCGTCAAATTGAAAAACAAGTTGAAGTATTAAAAGCGTATTTCAATACCAACGATGAAATTGTTTGGCAAGAACTGGCTTTGTATAAAGTGTTGAGTGAAGAAATTACAGAGAAAGTAAAAGTGGAAAGATTATTAAGAGAGTTTGGTGCAAGAGCCGTAGCCATTCGAAAAGACTTTATTGTATTTGAAACCACAGGACATCGCGAAGAAACTAATAAATTAATGAAAGCCTTAGAACCATTTGGATTGGTAGAATTTGTAAGAAGCGCAAGGGTGGCTATTATTAAAGAAAGCGCAGGCTTCCATGAAAAATTAAAAGACTTTGAGGAGCGCGAACCAGGCGAGGAAGTGATTGAGAATGAATACTTGGGTAAAAGAGAAGCGGTATTTACAATGTAAGCAGCTCGTCTACAAAAATGAAAAACAAAACAAAACGAATAAAATCAAACAAGAACAATTTTAAATAATCATTAAACAAACAAAAAAACATACAAAATGGCAAAGTTAAATTTCGGAGGTACCGAAGAAAATGTAGTAACTCGTGAAGAGTTTCCGTTAGCAAAAGCACAGGAAGTATTAAAAAATGAAACGGTAGCAGTAATTGGTTACGGTGTACAAGGACCAGGACAAGCATTGAACCAAAAAGAAAATGGCATCAATGTAATTGTAGGTCAAAGAAAAAATTCAAAATCTTGGGATAAAGCGGTAGCTGATGGATTCGTTCCGGGTGAAACTTTATTTGAAATAGAAGAAGCATTAGAGAAAGGAACCATTATCTGTTATTTACTAAGTGATGCTGCGCAAATCGCTATGTGGCCTACAGTGAAAAAACATTTAACTCCAGGTAAGGCATTGTACTTCTCTCATGGATTTGGTATTACTTATAAAGAGCAAACAGGTATTGTACCTCCAGCCGATGTGGATGTAATTTTGGTTGCACCAAAAGGTTCTGGTACTTCATTAAGAAGAATGTTTTTACAAGGACGTGGCTTGAACAGTAGCTTTGCTATTTTCCAAGACGCAACTGGTAAAGCACATGACAGAGTAATTGCATTAGGTATTGCTGTAGGTTCTGGTTACTTATTTGAAACCGATTTCAAAAAAGAAGTATATTCCGACTTAACAGGTGAGCGTGGAACTTTAATGGGAGCGATTCAAGGTATTTTCGCAGCACAATATGAAGTGTTACGTAAAAACGGTCACTCTCCTTCTGAATCATTCAATGAAACAGTTGAGGAATTAACACAATCATTAATGCCATTGGTGGCAGAAAACGGAATGGACTGGATGTATGCCAACTGTTCAACAACTGCACAAAGAGGAGCATTGGATTGGTGGAAAAAATTCCGTGATGCAACTTTACCAGTATTCTCTGATTTATACAATAGCGTAGCAACAGGTGCCGAAGCAGCTCGTTCAATTGATTTGAATAGCAAAGCGGACTACCGTGAAAAATTAGAAGTAGAATTAGCTGAATTACACAATAGTGAAATGTGGCAAGCAGGAAGAACTGTAAGAAGTTTACGTCCTGAGAACCAACCTGGAAAATAATTTTAGATGTTTGATGATCAATTACTAAATAAGCCTGCACTTGATATTGAAGGAGCGGCCATTCGACTAAAGGATGTGGTAAATCATACGCCTTTACAGTATAATGCCAATTTATCCCGAAAGTATCAGTGCAGGGTTTATTTAAAAAGAGAGGATTTGCAAATTGTACGTTCTTACAAACTAAGAGGCGCGTACAATATGATGAGTCAATTAACACCCGATCAATTGTCGAAAGGTGTGGTATGTGCTAGTGCGGGAAATCATGCACAAGGCTTTGCGTATAGTTGTAAAAAACTAAATGTAAAGGGTGTGGTGTTTATGCCTATTCCTTCGCCTCAACAAAAAGTAACTCAAACAAAAATGTTTGGAGAAAATTTTGTGGAAGTAAAATTGGTGGGTGATACATTTGACGATACTGCTAAAGCGGCAAAAGAATATACCGCAGCCAATGGCATGACATTTATTCCTCCATTTGATCATCCCTTAATTATTTCAGGACAAGCCACTGTTGGTGTTGAAATTTTGGAGGACTATCAGCAACAAGCCGATGGCCCCATTGATTATATGTTTATTCCGATTGGTGGTGGTGGATTAAGTGCAGGTGTGGGCAGTTATTTTAAACAACACTCACCCACTACAAAAATTGTTGGATTAGAACCTGAGGGTGCACCGAGTATGCTTACTGCATTAAAGGAAGGGCATCCCGTTGAATTAGATCAGATAGATAAATTTGTAGATGGCGCCGCAGTAAAACGAATTGGCGATGTGACATTTTCTATTTGTAAAGAGGTGTTGGACGATATGCACTTGGTATCGGAAGGAAAAATTTGTACCACTATATTGCAAATGTATAATGAGGAAGCCATTGTAGTAGAACCTGCTGGTGCAATGAGTATTGCGGTGTTGGATGATTATGCCGAGCAAATTAAAGGCAAGACCATTGTATGTATTGTGAGTGGAAGCAATAACGATATTGATCGTATGCAAGAGATCAAAGAAAGATCCTTGATATACGAAGGTTTGAAGCATTATTTTTTAATTCGATTTGCGCAAAGACCAGGTGCATTAAAGGATTTTGTGAACAAGGTATTGGGTGATAATGATGATATTACTCGATTTGAATACATACAAAAACACAATAAGGAAGCGGGTCCTGCATTGGTGGGATTGGAGTTAAAATCTAAAGAAGATTATCAAGCGCTTATTGAAAAAATGAAGCAGTATCAAATCAATTACACAGAAATTAATAAGGACGATAATATCTACGGCTATTTAGTATAGTAGGTATTACGTTGATATAAAATAAGGGTTATGCAAGTTTTAAAATTTGGAGGAAGTTCAGTAGGAAGTGCCGATGCTATATCTAAAGTAGTAGCCATTGTAACAGAAAGCATACAAAAGGAACCTACCATTGTAGTGGTATCTGCCATGAGTGGAGTGACCGATCAATTGTTGATGTTGGCACAAAGTGCATCACAAGGAAACGAAGCATACAAAACCATTATTCAAAATATTGAACAAAAACATTTGGATGCCGTGCGCATATTGTTGCCTATACAGGCGCAATCGGCTACGCTAAGCATGGTAAAACAAATTATTAATGAATTAGAGGCCAACTGTGAAGGACTTTTCATGTTAAAAGAATTGTCTAACAGGATGCAGGATAAAATTGTAAGCTTTGGAGAGCTCCTTTCTTCTAAAATTATTGCAGCAACTTTTGATTCAAAAGGTATTCGTGAACAATGGGTGGATTCAAGGTTGTTGATTAAAACCAATTCCAATTATTTAAATGCGGTTGTGGATAAGGATGCCACTGCTAAAAATATTCAAACCTATTTTGCGAGCCCCGAAAACAATCAGTTTGATTTATACATGGCGCCAGGCTTTATTGCATCGGATGCCGAAGGAAACACCACAACACTTGGCCGTGGTGGATCTGATTACACAGGCGCTATTTATGCAGCAGCAGTAAAAGCAAGTGCTTTAGAAATATGGACCGATGTAAGTGGTATGATGACGGCCGATCCAAGAATGGTACAAAATGCAAAAGAGATTCCACAAATTTCTTATCAGGAAGCTATGGAATTATCGCATTTTGGCGCGAAAGTAATTTATCCGCCCACTATTCAGCCGGTAATGTATCAAAACATTCCAGTTTGGATTAAAAATACATTTGAACCTAAGCATCCAGGTACCATCATTAAAAACGAATCGCCCACCGACACCAATTTTATAAGAGGTATTTCTAGCATTAAGGATATTTGTTTGTTAAGCTTGGAAGGAAGTGGCATGGTAGGTATTCCCGGATTCTCAAAAAGACTATTCGATGCTTTAGCTAAAAAGCAAATCAATATTATTTTAATCACACAAAGTTCTTCGGAACATTCTATTTGTGTGGGTGTAAATGCCAATGATGCCCATCTGGCGAAATTGGCGGTGGACTTAGAGTTTGAACAAGAAATTAATACCCATAAAGTTGAACCCCTCATTGTAGAAAAAGAAGTGGCGATATTAGCTCTAGTAGGTGAGCAAATGAAAAACCATCCGGGGGTAAGCGGTAAAATGTTTGGTGTATTAGGCCGCAATGGTATTAATGTAAGGGCAATTGCACAAGGATCTTCCGAAAAAAATATCACAGCAGTGATTGCAACGGCCGATGTTAAAAAAGCCATCAACGTTTTACACGAAGAGTTTTTTGAAACTTCCTATAAACAAGTGAACGTATATATTGCGGGCGCGGGTAATGTGGGTGGAAAATTAATTGATCAAATCAATAAGCAATTGGCTTATTTGAAAAAATCCTTGCGCTTGCAAATTAATATTGTGGGTATTGCCAATAGTAAAAAGCAATTGATTAATATAGAAGGTATTGATTTAAACAATTGGAAAGCATTATTGGCCGAAGCGCCAGCAGGCACTACCAATGATTATATGGAAGCCATTGTAGAAAACAATTTGCGCAATAGTATTTTTGTAGATGTTACTGCACACGAAACGGTTGCGAACATTTATGCGCATTTATTAGAGAAAGCAGTATCAGTAGTGGCATGTAATAAAATTGCTTGTTCCTCACCTTATGAAAATTATACAAAATTAAAAGGATTGGCAAGAGCATACAACGCCTCCTTCCTTTTTGAAACCAATGTGGGTGCGAGTTTGCCCATAATTGGTACATTGAACGATTTAATTAGAAGTGGAGATAGTATTCATAAAATTGAAGCAGTTTTATCGGGCACCTTAAACTTTGTATTCAATAATTATGCGGGAGGCGCCGATGGTAAAACCTTTTCACAAGTGGTACGCCAAGCACAAACAGAAGGATATACTGAACCCGATCCAAGATTAGATTTGGGAGGTACCGATGTAATGCGTAAAATAATGATTTTGGCAAGAGAAGCGGGTGCTAAAGTGGAGATGAGTGATATTGTAAATGAAGGATTCCTTCCTGCAAGTTGTTTTAATGGATCGGTAGAAGATTTTTATATTGAAATGGAAAAGCAGGAAGCACATTTCAAAAAATTATATGATGCTGCTGCAGCCGAGGGATGTAAATTAAAATTTGTAGCTAAGTATGAAAATGATGGAGAAGGAAAGATCACTGCTAAAGTAGGCTTGCAACATATTCAACCAAGTTCTGATTTTTACCATTTGTATGGAAAGGATAATTTGGTATTGTTTTATAGCATGCGTTATCCTGAATTGCCATTGGTCATTAAAGGAGCTGGCGCAGGTGCCGATGTAACTGCATCGGGTGTGTTTGCAGATATTATAAGAGCAGCAAGAGTGTAGTTGAAAATGCGCGCGCGATAAAAGAAGCATAGGATCATAAAAAAGTTTAAATAGTAATCATAATGGTGCCCTTAAATCAATGGATTAAAATAAAAGCCCCCGCTACAGTAGCCAATATGGTATGCGGATTTGACATTCTAGGCTTTGCTGTGAATAATCCATACGATGAAATGGAAATGCGTTTAGTGCCAAGGGCACAAGGGCAGGCAGCCATTACCATTATTAATATTGACAATTACCAATTGCCCACCGAGCCAGAAAAAAATGTAGCAGGTGCAGCATTGAATGCTTTGATTGAAGAATATACTACCAATGGTATGATTGAACAATCCTTGCTCGATAATACAATAACTGCAAATAAGGATGCAGCTTTGCAACGCATTGATTTTTCAACTACAGGCTTTGAAGTAAAAATAAACAAGCTTATCAAACCCGGAAGTGGCGTGGGTTCTAGTGCAGCGAGTAGTGCAGGAGCCGTAGTAGGTGCCAATTATTTATTGGGCAATCCCTTTTCAAAAGATGATTTAGTGCGCTTTGCGATGAATGGCGAGAAAGTAGCATCGGGTGTAAAGCATGCAGATAATATTGCACCTTGTATTCATGGAGGGGTAACTTTAGTAAGATCTATTTTTCCCTTGGAGATTGTGGCATTGCCATCGCCAACATTATACGTAACCATTGTGCATCCGCAAATTGAAGTGCGCACTGCAGATGCAAGAAGTATTTTAAAACAAAATGTACAATTAAAAGATGCTATTAAGCAATGGGGGAATATCGCTGGCCTAGTAGCAGGATTAATGAAAGGGGATTATGATTTAATAGGACGCAGTTTGGAAGATGTGATTATTGAACCAGTTCGTTCTATATTAATTCCAGGATTTGATGATTTGAAAAAAGCTTGTAAAGCGGCTGGTGCATTGGGTGGTGGCATATCAGGTTCGGGCCCATCTATCTTTTTTTTAAGCAAGGAAAAAGAAATTGCCTTAGCTGTAGAAAAAGAAATGAACACGCTTTATAATGGATTGGGATTGGCACATCATACCTATGTGACCACCATTAATCAGCAAGGAGTTGAAATCACCGTTTAGTATTTATAGCGTAAACGCTTAATGATAAAAAAGTTTCAGATGCAGTATTATAGTTTAGGAAAACAATCTCCGAATGTTAATTTTAAAACGGCAGCCATTACTGGACAAGCGCCAGATAGAGGATTGTATTTTCCTACTACGATACCCAAGTTTACCCCAGCTCAAATTGAAAGATTTAAAACATTAGATAAAGCCAGTTTGGCATTTGAAGTCATGAAGCCCTATGTAGGCGGCACTATTGACGATGCATCTTTGCAAAAAATTTGTGCAGAGACCATCAATTTTGATTTCCCCTTAGTGCCTATTACTGAACAAATTGCTTCTTTGGAATTATTCCATGGGCCAACCTTAGCGTTTAAGGATGTGGGTGCAAGATTCATGAGCAGGTGCTTGGGTTATTTTTCCAGTCAAGAAAAAGCAAGTACCGTATTAGTGGCAACCAGTGGAGATACCGGTGGTGCAGTGGCCAATGGTTTTTTAGGCGTAGCGGGTGTGAAAGTTATTATTCTTTATCCAAAAGGCAAAGTAAGTCCCATACAGGAATTGCAATTAACCACCTGCGGACAAAATATTACCGCATTGGAAGTGGAAGGAAGTTTTGATGATTGCCAAGCCATAGTTAAAGATGCATTCATGGATGCCGAACTCAATGTGGCTTACAATTTAACATCGGCAAATTCCATTAATGTGGCGCGTTGGTTGCCGCAGCAATTGTATTATTTTTTCGCCTGGCAACAATGGGTAGCAAAACATGGTGATCAAGTACCCATGCATATTGTAGTGCCTAGTGGAAATTTTGGAAATATTTGTGCGGGCATGATGGCCAAAGCAAGTGGCTTGCCCTTAGGACATTTTGTAGCCGCATGCAATAGCAATAATGTAGTGACTAGGTATTTGCAAACTGGAAATTATGAAGTGCGTAAAGCTGTTCCAACTGTGTCCAACGCAATGGATGTAGGTAATCCAAGTAATTTTGTGCGCATCATGGAAATTTTGCAAAACAATTTTGAAAACCTAAAGCAGGGATTAAGTAGTTATAGTTTTGATGATTTAACAACACAAGCAACTATTGCACGCGTGTACAATGAACATAAATATATTTTGGATCCACATGGAGCTGTTGCGTATTTAGCAGCCGAAGCTTTTATAGAGGATCATGAATATATGATTACACATTATAATCATACTACAGAGGCTAGTCCAGTTCGTACAATTATTTTAGAAACAGCACATCCGGTGAAATTCCCCGAAGTTGTGGAAGAAGCAATTGGTGAAAACATTGCCATACCCGAATCCGTTCAATTTTTATTAGATAAAGAAAAAATAGCTATTCCAATGGATGCTAGCTTTGCAGCATTTAAAACATGGATGTTACAAAAGGGGTAAAGCTTAATTAAAATGGGTTCGAAATTCAGCACAATTTAATACAAGTAAATTAGGGATTGCTTCTTTTTTTAATTGCTTATCATTTGAAATGAAGTAATCTAAATTATGATGTAATGCAACATAATATTGTAATGCATCTTCAATATCATTCATTTTTGAGTGTAAGGATTGAATTACAATTTCTTTTGGCATATCAATAATTTCAAAATCTTCTAAAATAGATAATATTACGTCTTTTGTTTTTTGTGTTCCATACAAACGTTCTAAAAAATAACTCAAAATGTGAATGATTGAACCACTTATATAGCCTCTATAGTTTCCTTTACTAATTTCGTCTAAAACGAATTTTGCGTTTACCTTTTCTTTTCTACCTAAAAAATAATCTAAGATTACGTTTACGTCTAAATATATTTTATTTGCCATTTTTGTAATCTTTCATTTTTTCTTCATAATACAATTCACTCAACTTCTTGTTTTCAGCAACTTTAACTTTAGGAAGTTGATCTAATATTTCAGTTAAAAGTTTTCTTTTAGGTTTAGTGATAGACATAAAATAGTTTTCAACTAGTTCTGAAACACTTATGTTTTTTTTAGCTGCTAATTTTTTTACCTCGTTTAACAAGGAGGTTTCTATCGTTATATTAAGTCTCGCTTTCATTGTATCCGTATAAAATATTTTATAAAGATACGTATTAATTAAATTTATGCGCATAATCAATTATTCCTTCATTTGAGTTCAATTCGTGAAAGTATGGACTAAACTGAGGGGAAATTTGAGTATTAATACTTTAATGGGTAGTTACAACAGTATTATTATAAATAAAAAGGGCGACTCGGTGAGCCGCCCTGTGTTCATGATTGCTTGCTACAATCCAAAACCAACTTTGTATCGAGTGGTCTGTTTGGAAGTCAATTATTTTTTGATAATTAATTTCTCGTTTACACGTCTTACTTTTTTAGCATTAACTAAATAATCATTTGCTGCATCTCTGTAGCCCAATGTCATTGCAACAGCACTTGTTAAACCTAACGCTTCTAAACCTAATACTTCGTCTACTTGTGCTGGAACAAATCCTTCCATTGGAGTAGCATCTACTTGTTCAGCAGCAGCAGCCACTAAACCAAAACCTAAAGCAATATAAGCTTGCTTAGCAGCCCATGTTGTTGCTTGCTCTGGAGTTAAGTGTTGAATAGAACCATTAATGTAACCAGCAAAATCATTTAAAGTTTCAACTGCAACGCCTCTTTGAGCTGCAATGTCTGCGATGTATTCTGCCACTTCTTTAGATGTAACACTTTTCCAAGCAGCAAAAATTACTACTGCGCTTCCATCCACAATTTGTGGTTGATTGTAAAATGCAGGTTGTAATTTTTTTCTTGTTTCCTCATCTTCTACAACAATAATGGTGTAAGGTGTTAAACCAAACGCACTTGGAGCCAAACGAGTTGCTTCCAAAATTGTATTCAATTTATCGGCTGGAACTTTGGTTCCGTTCATTTTCTTAACAGCATAACGCCATTTTAAAGCATCTAATAATTTCATAGTAC
>JBDKLP010000057.1:0-4763 GCA_039795575.1 Bacteroidota bacterium
ACTTTCGTTGAGGCTTTTCCTTTGGTTGCCTGACCTGGATTCGAACCAAGACAAACTGCACCAAAAACAGTCGTGCTACCGTTACACAATCAGGCAATCCCTATGCCATTCTTTGAATGGATTGCAAAAATAGGGGTAGGCGTAAAATTTTCCAAATTTTTATGTGATTTTACTGCATTATTCTGCTTTTGTGCTAACTTAAACATGCTTTTATATTAAAAATTTTAAACGAAGCCATTTATGACTGGGAAATTATTGCTGTTGGCTACTTTCTTCGCTTGCATGTTTTTATTGTCCTTTAGAGGGGAACGCAAGAAAAAAGTATTGTTTTTTGGAGATTCCATTACCCAAATGGGGGTGGATAAAGGAGGATATATTGACTTAATAAAAACCGACCTGGCTCAAAGAGGGTTGTCCGGACAGTATGAAATAATGGGTGCAGGTATAGGTGGCAATAAAATATATGATTTGTTTTTGCGCATGGACAAGGATGTGCTTTCTCAAAATCCGGATATTGTTTTTATTTGGGTAGGAGTGAATGATGTGTGGCACAAATCCAGTATGGGCACGGGTACCGATTATGATAAGTTCGGTAAATTTTATGATGCAGTAGTTAAAAAAATGCAAGCTCAGGGTATTAAAGTAATTGTAGTAACGCCAGCAGTAATTGGGGAACGTGTTGATTATTCTAATGCACAAGATGGGGATTTAAATCTCTATAGTAATTGGATTAGGAAGTATGCTGCTGAAAATCAAATTGGTTTGGTAGACTTAAGAAAAAGTTTTCATGAATACAGTTTGGCACATAATCCTAATAATTTGGAACAAGGTATACTTACCTATGATCGGGTACATTTAAATGAAAAAGGAAATGCATTGGTAGCATCCGAAATGTGGAAATCAATGCAGTAAAAAATTAAAGGACCCATCAGGGTCCTTTAATTTTTATTTACAAAAAAGGAATGCTTAAGCTGCTACGATTAAGTAGTAATTTTTCTTTCCTTTTTGTATTAAGATATATTTGCCTTGTAAAAGTTGTGCCGTAGTTAGGGTAGTGAAATCAGTATTGATTTTTTCTTTATTAATGCTCAATCCTCCTGCCTGCCACATTTTACGTGCTTCTCCTTTACTTGGGAAAATTTGCGTATCAGCAAGCAAACCTATTATGTCATAACCTTCTTGCAATTGGGCTAATGCAATATTTACAGTTGGAACGCCTTCCATTACTTGTAATAATTGTTCCTCGTTCAAGGACTGTAATACTTGTGTAGTTGCATTGCCAAATAAAATCTCAGTGGCTTGAATAGCAAAATTTAAATCGGCTTCGCTATGCACCAATTTGGTTAATTCAGCAGCCAATGCTTTTTGTAAAATCCTTAATTGTGGCGCTTTTGCATGTTCTGCAATCATTGAATCTATTGTTGCAGGATCAAGTAAAGTGAAAATTTTAATCCACTTGTTTGCATCTTCATCACTTGCATTTAACCAAAATTGGTAAAATTGATAAGGAGAGGTTTTCTTAGCATCCAACCATACATTCCCCTTTTCTGTTTTACCAAATTTACCACCATCTGCTTTAGTAATTAAAGGACAAGTAAAGGCAAAAGCTTCTCCACCCGATTTTCGACGAATTAATTCAGTCCCCGTTGTGATATTGCCCCATTGGTCACTACCACCCATTTGTAGCTTACAGTTTTTGTTCTTATGTAACCAATAAAAATCATAACCCTGTACTAATTGATAAGTGAATTCAGTAAAGCTCATTCCGGTATCTCCTTCAATTCGCTTTCTTACACTGTCCTTTGCCATCATATAGTTTACAGTGATATGCTTTCCTACATCTCTAATAAAATCTAAAAAATTAAAATCCTTAAACCAATCGTAATTGTTTACCAATTCGGCTGCATTTTTAGCACCACTGTTAAAGTCTAAAAAATGAGACAATTGTTTTTTTACACCAGCAATATTTAAAGCCAATGTTTCTTCACTCAACAAATTTCTTTCTTCACTTTTTCCACTAGGATCACCCACCATACCCGTAGCACCACCCACTAAAGCAAAAGGTTTATGGCCTGCTTTTTGTAAATGCACTAACAAAAGGATGGGCACTAAGCTTCCAATGTGTAAACTATCTGAAGTGGGATCAAAGCCAATATAGCCTGATACCATTTCTTTTTCGAGCAATTCCTCCGTGCCAGGCATAATATCCTGAATCATACCTCTCCAGCGCAGTTCCTGAACTAATGTCATATTGTAGGGATTTCGGCAAATTTAACTACTAAAATGCAATATTTTTGCATCATGAATAGAACAACTCCTACAATTGGCGAAGGAACAAGGATCATGCACTTTTTTTTAGATACTTTTTTTATAAGTATATTGAGCTATTTGATATATCAATGGTACAATTTTTATGTGTTTTTTTGGCATTTTAAACCCTTTAGATATGGCTACTTTTTCTTTGCCATTACATGGGTATATACTTTCCTGTTTGAGCTAATATTTTGTCAAACACCTGCAAAAATGATTACAGGAACCAAGGTGGTGTCCTTGAAAGGAAAGCGTCCCAATTTATTGCAATGTTTAATTAGAGCAAGTTTGCGCACTTCTTTGATAACGATGTTTGGGATGGCATGGAATGACCAACCTTTACATGATAGTTTGTCCCAAACTCAATTGGTGTATAAGCGTGGTTAAATCATTCCTTAATTCGCAAGCCCTAAACATAAGGCGAACTGTACATTTGTAAAAATATTTTGAATGGCTAAGATTGGTATTAATATTGCAACAGGGAGTTTGCAACAAGCAGAAATGATTGTAGGTATTGATTTGGGAACAACCAATAGTTTGGTGGCCATTATTCATCCAGATACCAAACAACCTACTGCTTTAAAAGAATTCGATGGAAGCAGTATTGTCCCAAGTGTGGTGCATTTTGATGCCTATGGGAATGCGGAAGTAGGAGAGCGCGCCAAACCTTTTTTAGAAACTGATCCAAGAAATACTATTTTTAGTGCTAAGCGATTAATGGGAAAAAGCTATAAGGATATACAAAATCATCAAGATTTTTTCGCATACAAAGTAATTGATGACAATAGCGATAGTTTGGTAAAAGTACAGGTGGGTAATAAATTTTATTCACCCATTGAGTTGAGTTCTTTTATTTTAGAAGAGTTAAAAAAACGTGCCGAACACATATTAAAAACCCCTGTTACCAAAGCGGTGATTACAGTGCCAGCTTATTTTAATGATGCACAAAGACAAGCTACTCGCGACGCAGGAAAACTAGCAGGGCTAGATGTTTTAAGAATCATCAATGAGCCAACAGCAGCAAGCCTTGCTTATGGCTTGGGCATGCATCCTAACGAAGAAAAAACCATTGCAGTATACGATTTAGGAGGTGGTACATTTGACATTTCTATTTTGAAAATCGCCAATGGAATATTTGAAGTATTAAGTACGAATGGAGATACTTATTTAGGTGGAGATGATTTAGATAGAGCCATTGTAGAGCATTGGATGCAAAAGTGGTCAATTGATAATTTAGATGGGCACAAAGCATTAAAACAACAATTAAGACTGGCTGCAGAACAAGCAAAAATTCATTTGTCCAATCATTCGGTTTTTGAAACGGATTTTGCAGGAGAAAAAATTTCTATCTCTAAAGAGCAATTTGAATCCTTAGTTCAACCCATTGTGCAAAAAACCATTGATTGTTGTGCCAATGCCTTGAAGGACGCGGGTTTGCAAGTTGCATCGATTGATACGGTGTTAATGGTAGGAGGAAGTACAAGGGTTCCATTGGTGAAAGAAACGGTGGCGAAATTCTTTAATCAAGCAGTCAATGATTCAGTGAACCCCGATGAAGTTGTTGCCTTGGGTGCTGCAGTGCAAGCCGATATATTGGCTGGTAATAATCAATCTATGTTGCTATTGGACATCACACCTTTAAGCTTAGGTATTGAAACCATGGGAGGATTGATGGATGTATTGTTACCAAGAAATTCAAAAATTCCAACAAAAGCAGGAAGACAATATACTACTCAAAAAGATGGTCAATCTGGAATTCAAATTGCAGTTTACCAAGGAGAACGCGATTTAGTGAAAGACAATCGTAAACTAGGTGAGTTTACTTTAACGGGTATACCTGCTATGCCTGCTGGACTTCCTAAAGTGGACGTTAGCTTTTTAATTAATGCGGATGGCATTTTACAAGTAAGCGCAAAAGAATTAAGGAGTGGTGTATCACAAAGCATAGATATTAAACCTCAATATGGATTAACCGACGAGGAAGTGGAACAAAGATTAATGGACAGTATTACCCATGCCAAAGAAGATATCGCTACTAGGGCCTTGGTAGAAGCACGTACCGAAGCAGAGCAAATGCTATCTGTTACCGAAAAGTTCTTGACCAAAAATGCAAGCATTTTAACGCCCCAGGAATTGACTGCTTCAGCCAATGCCATGCAAGCCTTACAATTGGCGATCACTATGGAGGATAAGCACTTAATACAAACTAAAACAGAAGCTTTAAACGATGTGACCCGCCCATTTGCGGAGCGTGCCATGGATCAGGCGATATCGGGGGCTTTAAAAGGGAAAGATATCCAAACGGGACTGTAAATGGGGGAGCAATCAGAAAAAAGGGCTGGAAATTTGGTATAATAAAACAAAATACTATCTTTGCCATCCAAATTTTGGAATTTAAAAAAAACGCCTGAGGAGGTATATATTATGTTAATTATTGATTCAAAAGACTGCGA
>JBDKLP010000058.1:0-32288 GCA_039795575.1 Bacteroidota bacterium
GCTAAATCCTTATTTTCGCACTCCAAAAAATAGTTCTTGTACAAGCGGAAGTAGCTCATTTGGTAGAGCACGACCTTGCCAAGGTCGGGGTGGCCAGTTCGAGCCTGGTCTTCCGCTCAAAATCCCGAATTTCGGTTCGGGATTTTTTTTAAGTCTGTGAAAGACGCCTTGGTGGTGGAACTGGTAGACACGCAGGACTTAAAATCCTGTGGGCCGCAACGCCCGTGCGGGTTCGATTCCCGCCTGAGGCACAAAGCCTCTCAACGAATGTTGAGAGGCTTTTTTTATGCGAAGCCACGAAACAAGCTTGCTTGATTGGGAAGACGTTTTGAGCAAAGCGAAAAACGGCAGTCCCGTTTTATACTTATCTTAGCAATATGTCCCATTTAAAAGAAAGAATTGAAAAAGATTGCCTTAATTGCGGTACCCAAGTAATGGGCCGTTATTGCCAGCACTGTGGGCAGGAAAACGTAGAAGTAAAGGAGCGCTTTTGGCAATTGCTCATGCATTTTATTGAGGACTTAACACATTTTGATGGTAAGCTTTGGAAAACAGTAAAGTTATTATTATTTAAGCCCGCTAGTTTGACTAAGTACTATATGGATGGGAAGCGTACTACTTATTTACATCCCATTAGAATGTATTTATTTGTATCTGCTGTATTTTTTTTAGTAATATTTTCGGGTGGCCCCAAAGACCCTGTTGAATTAAAGAAGCATGAAGAAGCTACCATTGCTGCAAAAGTGCCTAAGCAAAAACTAGATAGTGCAATAAAAGCTGCAGATGAATTTAAACTTCAAGTCGGATCGGACAGTATAAATTACAAGTCCACTGCCGCGTATGATTCAGCTCAAAATAAACTTCCAGTTGTTAAAAGAGACAATTGGCTAGAAGCCAAATTGGTGAAACAAGGAATTGTACTCAATGAAAAATATAAAGGAGATAAGTTTGAAGTGGGAAAGGCCATTATTGAAAAATTCCAACATTATTTTTCACGTATACTATACATTTCATTGCCAATCTTTGCATTTTTTGTATGGTTGTTGTATCGTCGAAACAAAGCGCACTATTTTGTAGATCATTTAATTTTTAGCATACATATATATTGCGCATTTTTTATCATTTTGTTTTTCGTAAAAGTGATAGACGATTTATATGAATTTTGGATGCACAAACCATTTACCTTTTTAGATATCACTGCTGCAGCAGTGCTCTTATTTTATTTGTATAAGTCTTTGCGGAATCATTTTAGACAATCAAGACCTAAGACCATTGTCAAATTTTTTATTTTAATTTTCCTTACCTCAATAATGATGTCAATTTTAATGATTGTCTTCTTATTGCTTTCTTTCTTTAATTTATAAGTATGAATCAAGCCTTAGTTTCCCAAAGATTTTTGGAGTTGGTTGCCATAATGGATACCCTTCGTGCAGAATGTCCATGGGACAAAAAACAAACCATTCATAGTTTGCGTAGCAATACGATTGAAGAATTATTTGAACTAGTAGACGCGATTGTGGATGAAGATTGGGAGGGTATTAAAGAGGAGCTTGGAGATATTTTGTTGCATGTTTTATTCTATGCCAAGATAGGTTCAGAGCAGGAGAAGTTTACATTAGACGAAGTGATGGAGGCCATTGCTAATAAATTAATTCATAGGCATCCTCACATTTATGGAGATGTGAAAGTAGAAAATGAGGACGATGTAAAACGCAATTGGGAGCAATTAAAATTGCAAGAAGGAAAGGGGAAACCTAAAACCATATTGTCGGGTGTGCCTAAAAGTTTACCCGCTATGGTTAAAGCACTTAGAATTCAAGAGAAGGTGAAACATGTTGGCTTTGAGTGGGAAAATAAGGAGCAGGTTTGGGATAAAGTGCAGGAAGAAATAAGCGAGTTGCAAGTTGAAATTACTGCCAATGATCAAGAAAAAATGGAACAAGAATTTGGTGATGTTTTATTTAGCATGATTAATTACGCACGCTTTTTACATATTGATCCAGAAACTGCATTGGAAAAGACCAATAAAAAATTCATGCAGAGATTTGAAGGAATGGAAAAATTTGCCAATGAAAATGGACTTGACTTAGCAAAAATGAGCCTTATGGAGAAAGAGGCATTATGGCAAAAAATGAAATAGTCGATATAAAAAAGAGCCTTAGTTGAAGGCTCTTTTTTATTTATATCCAATTTAGGGATTAGTCATTAAGGTTAATCATGAATGCGTAGTTTCCATAATAACCGGGATAGAAGCCAGATAGTTTAACAACCCCATTTGATTTTTTAAGTGTTTCGTAAAATTCTTCAATATTTTTCACTTCTTCGTCATTGATACTTGTAATGACAAATCCTTTTTCAACGCGGCTCTTGCTTAAAACACCGGTTCCTAATTCTTTTACAATTACACCGCCTTCAATATCGTGTTTTTGTGCAGTTGCTTTGTCCATGGTTTCAAGTTTGCCACCTAGTTTTTCGGCCATCTTACTACTTTTAGCTAAATCGCTGGTTCCTAATTTTGCTTTTAAAGTAAGGCTAATCGTTAATTCCTTGCCGCCTCGTTGAATGACTATAGGAACTTTATCACCTGGTTTGTATTTTGAAACCTGTTCTTGTAATTCAGGTCCTGTTTTAATGGCAACACCATTTAATTTTAAAATCACATCTCCTTTTTTGATGCCAGCAGCTTTTGCAGCGCCACCTTCAAGTACATCGGATACCAATAATTCTCCTTCTTTATATTTTACGTTTAATTCCGACTCTAATTTTTTGATTGCATCCTCGGACAATCCTTCAGCTACATAACTTAATCCAAGATAAGCTCTTTGCACAGTTCCAAACTTAACAATATCAGTTACTACTTTTTTTACAATGTTCACAGGAATCGCATAAGAGTAGCCTGCATAGGAACCTGTTGGTGACATGATCGCAGAATTAATACCAACCAATTCTCCATTGGTGTTCACCAAAGCACCACCACTGTTTCCTTGGTTCACAGCAGCATCGGTCTGTAAAAATGATTCTACTGGCTTATCACTTTGGCGGGCATTAATATCAATGCTTCTGTTTTTAGCACTTATAATACCAGCCGTAATGGTTACATCTAAGTTTAATGGATAACCAATGGCCAATACCCATTGCCCTAATTTCACATCATCACTATTGCCGTAAACTAAGTAGGGGAGATTGCTTTCATCAATTTTAATCACCGCCAAATCACTACTTGCATCGGCTCCAATTACTTTTGCCTTGTATGTTTTTTTGTTGGTAAGGGTTACCGTAATTTCATCGGCACCATTTACCACATGGTTGTTGGTGACAATATATCCATCTGCAGTAATTAATACACCACTTCCGCTTGCTCTTTGTTCAGGAATAATTCTTGGTCCGCCAAAGAAATCACCAAAATTATCGTCACCGAAAAAATCAAAGAATGGATTTCTTGGCCTTGTTTGTGCGCCATTCTCCACTTTTTTAGCATTGGTTTTGGTTTTAATATGCACAATGGCTGGAGCTGCAGCGCTAGCAGCTGGAGTGAAATCAACCGTGGCATTGGGTGCTGCGCCATTCATAAAGCTTGCATAATTGCCCGGCAATTTTCCATTGTTTTCAAAGGAATTGCTTGTTTGGTTCCATCTAGTAAAGCCCCATACGCTCAATAATGTTGTACAAGCACTAATGCCAATAATGGCTAATACATTTTTGAAATTTAAGTTCATAGTTTATTTATTTGATGGTTACATTTTAATTTTTTTGCAAATTATATGCCATACAAGTACAAAATAACGAAGCCGAAATTTTGTCACAAAATGCTTTAGTCAGGTTTAACAAAAAATTTACGAAAATGTTCGTTTATGACAATTTTTCGGTCCTATTTCAAGCTAGCTAGGAAGGATAGCGTGTCCACCCCGTCGGCATATTGGCTTAAACTGGGTTTTTGCAAACTCCCAAAAGGAAGGCCCGTTTTACCCACTACACATTGTATTTCCTGCGGGTTTGCTTTTGGGAATTCGCCGGGTTTATAAAATTGATAATGTATTTGAGCAATGGCTGCAAATGGGGATGGGTTTTCACTCATTAAGATGCCTCCTGCATCCATGTAAAACTGTCTATTCATCATAAGTAAAGCCAATTGATAATCGTAATTATGTTTAAACTTATGTTCATCGGCCAAGTAATTGTATTTTTTTAAGGCTTCAAGTAGTGGTATAAAATCGTAGCCCTGAGGTACCCATAACTGGGTTACATTTCTACAACCCATGCCAAAGTACAACATCATATCATCGGCCAATAGTGCCAATTCGGTTGCTGTTTCGGTGCCGTCCAGTATTGCTATTGAGGTTTTGTTTTTGCGAATAATGTTTGGGTATTTACCAAAATACTGCTCAAAGAACTGCCCTGCATTATTACTTCCTGTGGCAATATAAGCGTCACAGTTTTTTAATTGTTCCTGTACAAAGATCAACTCCTTAAATCTTGGATCTATCTCTATTAGGGCATCTATTACAAATTGCATAAGGACTTTATCCTTGGAGGAAAGCTTCACAATAGCGGTATGTCCTGCCATCAACACACTGAGTAAATCATGAAAGCCCACCATGGGTATATTGCCAGCCATAACAATACCAACCTTAATACCAGTGGGGTTTTGCGCAATGGAAGGATACATTGTTGCCCATTGTGTTAATGCATCAGTTTGTAAAAATTGCTCCCTAATTTGTTGAACAGATTGGTCTATAAAATGGGGCAGAAACCAAGCATTTTGTTCCTGGGCGCTCAATTTAGCCTCTTGAAAAGACTGATTTGAATCATTTAAATATTTGACTCCAAGAGTAAAAAAAGCCACTATTCTTGCTTGTATGTTCATGAGGGTACGTTATATTTGTAAGGCAAAAGTACGTCACTAATTTTTAAATTATTTTTATGGCACTGAAAATCACCGACGAATGTATCAACTGTGGAGCTTGCGAACCAGAATGTCCAAATAACGCTATCTATGAAGGTGGTGTAGAATGGGCTATCGCTGATGGCACTACAGTAAAAGGAAGTTTTAATTTATTAGATGGATCAACTGTTGATGCGGACGCAAGAATCGCACCAATTGCTACAGACACCTATTATATTACGCCAAACAAATGTACCGAATGTCAAGGTTTCCACGAGGAACCACAATGTGCTGCAGTTTGTCCTGTAGACTGTTGTGTGCACGATGAGTTATACCAAGAAACGGTTGACGCATTGCTGGCTAAGAAAGAGAAATTACACGCTTAGTTTTAAGATAAAAAAAGGGAAGTTTTTCCCTTTTTTTATTTCCTATATTTACGATTCAATAATAGATATTCATTGACAATGAAAAAGAAAGTGGCCCTTGTTACAGGCGGATTAAGTTCGGAAGCACAGGTAAGTTATAAAAGTGCGAAAACCGTAATGAATGCATTGGATAAAAATGTTTACGATGTTTATTTGATTGATATCCATCCTACGGGATGGTGGTATGAAAATATTGTAGGGGAAGAGGTAGCAGTGAATAAGGCCGATTTTAGCATTGAAGAGGGCGGCGAAAAAATTTCATTCGACGTTGCCTTGATGTGTATACATGGAACGCCTGGAGAAGATGGTAAAATGCAAGGCTATTTTGATATGATTGGTTTGCCATATACAAGTTGTGATACTGCTACTTCGGCTTTGACCTTTAATAAAAGATATACAGTAGCCGTAGCTGGTTTTGGGGGTGTACATGTTGCAAAGTCAATGCATTTATTTGCAGCAGCTTCAACAAGCCCTGAGCAAATTTTAGCGCAATTGAAATTGCCCGTATTTGTGAAACCAAACAATGGTGGAAGTAGCTTAGGGATAAGTAAAGTAAATACAGAGAAGGAATTAGTACCTGCCTTAGAAAAAGCATTTAAAGAAGATACACAGGTTTTAGTGGAAGAATTTATAAGTGGACGAGAATTTACGATAGGAGTATTCAAATCAAAAGGGGTCATGACGGTATTGCCTATCACAGAAATTACTACAGAGAATGAATTTTTTGATTTTGAAGCCAAGTATCAAGGAAAGAGCAAGGAAATAACGCCCGCTGTTATTTCAGAAACAATGTTTGCCGATTTAACAGAAGCTGCCAAAAAAGTGTATGCCATTTTGAATTGCAGAGGTGTGGTAAGAATTGATTTTATTTATGACGAAAAAGCGGATAAAGCTTATATGTTGGAAGTAAATACAGTGCCAGGTCAAAGTGAGGCAAGTGTGATTCCTCAACAAGTGCGTGCAATGGGTTGGAATTTAACCGACTTTTATGCTACTATTGTAGAAGACGCAATAGCCAAAACGAATTAATATACTTTAAGAAAATGGAAGCCATCGAAAAATTATTGAAGAAGCCTTTATGGGTGAATATATTGGTAGGCATCGGTGCTATAATAGTAGTATTGGTGTTATTTTTCTTTTCCCTAGGTTGGATTACAGGAAATGGGAAAACGGAAAAAGTGCCCAATGTAGTTGGCTTGGATGTAAGTGCAGCACAAAAAAATCTTTCCGCATTAGGTTTTGATGTGGTATTGCAGGATTCTATATATGTAGATACTTTAGCGCGCAATGGTGTATTAAGACAAACTCCAGAAGCCGATGAAGTTGTGAAAAAAGGGAGAACTGTTTATCTCACTATTAACAGAGTAGTGGCTCCACAAGTAGATATGCCTAATTTAGTGGGCTTCTCCTTAAAGAGTGCAGAGACTTATTTAAAGGTATTGGGATTAAGAATGGGCACTATTACCATGGTACCAGATAGAAATAAAAATGTGATTATTGATCAAATGGTGAATGGGAAACCTATTGCACCAGGAGTGAAAATCTCTTCAGGTACCGTTGTGAATTTTACGGTGGGAGATGGAGGCGCAAGTGGTGTATTTGAAGTGCCCGATTTAATAGGACTTACAGTAGAAATGGCCAAAGCACAATTGGCAAGCCTTGGTTTAGTGTTGGGGAATATTAAATCCAATACAGCCATTCAGGATACATCAACAGCATTCGTTATCGGTCAGGATCCCAATCCATATCAAATGCAATTGGATTCTTTAGGTATGCCACTTAAAAACACAATGGCCCCAGGAGGGGTGATTCATTTAATTATTGACAAGACCGCACCTGTTCATACTCAAAGAGATTCTATTAAATAATTTATCACAAAAAATACAAACCATTTTATATGCAAACTATTACCGTAGCTGAATTAAAAGCAAAATTAGATGCTGGCGAAAAAATTAACTTATTAGATGTGCGTGAACCACATGAACATGCTGCTTTTAATATCGGAGGACAATTATTGCCATTGGGGCTTGTTCAAGCTTTGCAATTGGATGAAATTGAACATTTAAAAGAGGAAACCGTTTACGTGTATTGCCGTAGTGGCAACCGCAGTGGGCAAGCTTGTTTAATGTTAGAGCCATCTGGATTTAAACATGTTGTTAATGTGACCGGAGGGATGTTGGCTTGGCAGGAGCAGTTTCCTGGCTAAAGATTCCACAAATGATTATACGCATTGGTTTTTTATTATATTTATATTCAATACTATTAATATGAAAATAACCAATGCGTTTCTTTTTGCTTGCACTTTATGGTTAGGTGCTTGCAATACTCATTCCAATCAAGTTGCTTCGTCTTATCATGACACTACTGGGAAAACAGATATTTTATCGGGCGGAGTGCAAATGATTCCAATACAAACTGCTAAAGGGACATTCAATGTTTGGACCAAAAGAGTAGGGAATAATCCTAAAACTAAAGTATTGTTATTGCATGGAGGACCTGGTGCTACGCACGAATACTTTGAATGTTTTGATTCCTTTTTCCCACAAGAGGGTTTTGAATATTATTATTACGATCAATTAGGCTCTGCTTTTTCTGACAATCCTAATGACTCATCATTATGGAATATCGATCGTTTTGTAGAAGAGGTAGAAACCGTGCGTAAGGCATTAAAAATGGATTCCTCTAATTTTATTTTGTTGGGTCATTCTTGGGGAGGCATTTTGGCCACTGAGTATGCTTTGAAATACCAACATAATTTAAAAGGATTAGTGATTTCAAATATGGTACCTTCTGTGCCAGAATACAATGCTTATGCCAATAATGTACTAGCACTTAAATTACCTAAGGAAGTATTGGCAAATATTCGTTCTTATGAGGCCAAGGGCGATTATACCAATCCTGCCTATTTGAAATTAATTGAAGAAAATTATTATCCCGAACATATTTTAAGAATGCCTCCTGCTTCTTGGCCCGATCCAGTAAAGCGTGCTTTTGCTAAATTAAATTTTCCTTTGTATTTGCAAATGCAAGGGCCTTCGGAGTTTGGTATAGTTGGCAATGCAAGTTTGAAAAACTGGGATCGTAAAGCCGATCTTAAAAAAATCATAGTGCCTGTATTAAGTATTGGTGGGGAATTTGATACGATGGATCCGAAAGCAATGGAAGAGATTGCTAAATTAGTGCCACATGGTCAATATTTATATTGTCCTAAAGGCTCTCACATGTCTATGTATGATGACCAGCAAACTTACTTTACAGGCTTGATTAAATTTATTAAGGGTTTAGAAAAATAGATTGTAAAGCATTTGTTACATTCAAATCATAAAAAAAAGGAGAACAACTGTTCTCCTTTTTTTTATACTAGTAATTAAAATAAGTAGAGCGATTGTATTTATTTTAAATCAATTTTCAAACTCAATAAATAATTGCGACCAGCCATTGGGAAATAGTTATTGGAAGTTGTGGTTGTGCCACCCCAAACATAACTATAGGTATATCCATTTGGTTCATATTTTACATCAAACAAATTAATTGCATAAAATTGGATCATTGCATTTAAATGTTTATTATGCATGATTTGGTGAGCGATGTTGATATCATTCACGAAAAATGCATTTAATTTACGATGCTCATTTTGTGTATTGTCCAAATATTGCTTGGAAACATACTTGCTACTGAATGTGATTTGTAATTGTTCATTCGCTTTGAAATGAAAATGATGAGCTGCAGTTAAATTGGGTGATAATGCAATATCTGTATTTTGATGTTGAATGGCTACTTGTCCACCATTGTCATAATCGTCAAAATACTCTGTGAAATTGCTGATTTTGTTTTTGCTATATGTGATATTACCCGTTGTTGAAAAATATTTATTGATAACCCATGCGGCTTCTGCTTCAATGCCGGCTCTATAGCTTTTGGGTGTATTGGTTCTTGTGTAAGAGCCTACATCATTTATTTTGCCTGTTAAAACCAATTGGTCTTTATAATTCATAAAATATAGATTCATTCCATAGTTAAAGTTTTTTGCCTTGGAACGGAATCCGGCTTCCCAGTCATACAATACTTCTTCCTTAGGTTGTTGTAATTGACTAGCTTCAAAGTCATCTCTATTCGGTTCTTTGTGCGCAATGGCAATACTTGTATAATAAGTTGTTGTGTTTGTTTTATAACTTAATCCAGCTTTTGGATTTACAAAATTGAATTTGCGATCAACTATTAAAGTGGGATTTGCATCAAAACCATTCATGGTATGTTGCAATTGCCTCCATTGAATATCTACAAAACTAGATAGTGCTGTTGTTAAATGTTGTTCCCATTTTGCATAGCCATTAAAATCTTTCTTGATGCCTTTATTTTCATAATAATGATAATTTGTAGGGATCAAACTTTGTGATAAATAGGGGAGTGTTCCAAAATGAAGTCCATCATAGTTATTCCATCCACCTCCAATGGTGATATTGTTTTTTTCTTTTTCATAAGATAAAGAAGCAATTTGTCCATAAAACTGGTTGTCTAACCATCTTCTTCTTATCAAATCGGCAGTAGGATTATTAGTCGTTGTAATCCCATAGTCGCTATAGCTGGCATCGGCTTTATATTCTTCATAATAACCTCGTCCCTTCGTAAGAAAACTTGCAATACTCCATTTTAAATTTTTATCTAACTGTTGATTGAAAAATAATTGAAAGTGTGTTTGAGTGTAATTGTCCGTTTGGTTATCATAAGGGCTGCCTGTTTTTTCGGTGCCTGCAGGATTAAAGGTTCTATGTGTAGTTAAACTGTCTTCTGGTACACCATACCATGCTTGATAGGTTTTTTCTTTTCCTGAAAACACATTCAATCTTAATGAAGAATGGTCACCCCAATAAGTACTACTCATATAAAAAGAACTTAAAGCAGATTTTGCTCTATCAATATATCCATCACTACTGATATTACTTAAACGACCATCGATTGTAAAATGGTTGTTCAGTAAGCCTGTTCCAAACTGCAAACTATTTTTCATCGCGTTAAATGAGCCTACATTGTTTTGAACAGTTAAATAGGCATTGGGCTTATAGTCGTTAGTAGCAAGATTGATGGTTGCACCAAATGCGCCTGCACCATTAGTAGAAGTACCTACGCCTCTTTGTATTTGAATACTATTGGCACTTGAACTAAAATCAGGCAAGTCCACAAAATAAGTGCCCATACTCTCTGCATCATTGTAAGGAATTCCATTTAAGGTAACATTAATGCGGGTAGCATCTGTTCCACGAATTCTAATGCCAGTATATCCAATTCCATTTCCTGCATCAGCATTTGCTACCACCGAAGGGGTGTGCTGAATTAAAAATGGAAGATCCTGGCCTAAATTGACCAATGCAATATTGGCAGCATTTAGATTGGTTTTTGCAAATGGGCTATTTTCATTCACCCTAACTGACTGCACTTCCAAAGGAGGGAGGCTGCGGATACTATCCGTGAATTTGTTGAGGCTGTCTTTTTTAGAGACAATTGGTTTTAATTGCTGCGCCATTGCTGGAGCCATGCAACATAAGATGGCGATTGTTCCCAATAACTTAGTCATAATTAAGTTTTTAACTATTAATAAATGGGAACAGGAATAATAAGCTATGAGAAGTGCACAAATGGTGCGGTACCTTCCCTTCGCAGGAATTACCCTGTTCAGGTTCAACGGGTTTTATCTCAGCTTTTTACAGCACCCCGAGGACGGGGCAAAATTAGCTTGGATATTTCAATTTGCCAACTGTAACTTTATGTCAAGTATTACGTTTTATGGAATATAAACCCAATCATATGAAAAAGATTTTATTAGGAGCATTGTTATTTACTGGCATTTTGGCTCAAGCACAAACTACAGGATTGATACATGACGACCATGCTCAACTTAGAAAAGTGAGTAATTTTACAGCTATTAAAGTATCAAGTGCCATTGATTTGTATTTAACTCAAGGAAATAACTGTGAAGTTGCAGTGAGTGCCAGCGAGGAAGCTTACCGAAATAAAATCATTACCGAAGTGGAAGGAGGGACTTTAATTATTAAAATTGAGAACAATGAGGGATGGTTTAATTGGAAAAACTGGGGCAATATGCATGCCAAAGCCTATGTAAGTGTGAAAGATTTATCTGCGCTTACCGCTTCGGGGGCTACTAATGTTCGACTCATAAATAAAATTCAATCCCCAAAATTAAAGCTCAATTTATCTGGGGCTTCTGATATAAAAGGAGATTTAGAAGTTGGAACCCTGAACGCTCAAGTGTCAGGAGCTTCCGATTTTAAAGGGAAGTTAGATGCTAAGGTTTTTGTTTTAAACGCTTCGGGAGCTAGTAATGTTGAATTAAAAGGTAGTGTTGATGATTTGTCGGTAGATGCTTCGGGTGCAAGTAGTACTAAACTATATGATTTAATGGCTAAAGGGGCAATGGTGAAAGCTTCTGGCGCCAGTACCGCACACGTAAATGCAAGCCAATTAATAAAATTAGATGCTACAGGCGCTAGCAGCATTAATTATAAAGGGGATGCAGTAGTAAAGGAAAGCCAAAGCTCAGGGTCTTCCAGTATCCATCATAAAAACTAAGCTTTGTGCATGATGGATAGGACTTTTTGGTTTTATTGGGATTAAACTTGTTTAAGAACTTTAAATTCCCTACCTTTGCCCTCCAAACATCGCGAGGTAGAGCAGCGGTAGCTCGTCGGGCTCATAACCCGAAGGTCGGAGGTTCGATCCCTTCCCTCGCAACATTCAATCCCGCTCCCGATTCTTATCGAGAGCGGATTTTTTTTTGTAGTAACTTTGTAGTTCAATCAAATCGCATGAAAGTTGGTTTTGTAAACATATTTGGTAAGCCTAATGCCGGTAAGAGTACCTTGCTGAACGCCATTATGGGTGAAAAGATGGCGATTGTGTCATCCAAAGTACAAACCACCCGACACCGTATCAAGGCTTTTTTGAACAAGCAGGACGAATACCAGATCATATTTTCGGACACGCCAGGTATTATTGACCCTAAGTACAAGTTGCATGAGAAAATGATGGGGGCGGTAAAATCGGCTTTAGAGGATGCTGATTTGGGTTTATTGATGGTAGACGTGCGTGACGATTTTGAGGAATTGGATGCGATGTTTAGCGCCTTAAAATTGAAAGTGCCTTGTATTGTGGTTTTAAATAAGTCCGATTTGGCAGTAGGTGGAAGGGTAAAAGAAGCCAATGCTTATTTTAGCACTAAGCCTTATTGCAACAAAATAATTTCAATTAGTGCATTGAATATCAGTGATATAGATAGGCTATTGAAAGTTATTCTTGAATTAGTGCCAGAAGGAGGTCATCCGTTTTTCGATCAGGAGGATTTGAGTGATATGCCTACTAAGTTTTTTGTGAGCGAGATTATTAGAGAGAAGATTTACCAGTTATTTGGGGAAGAGATTCCATATCATACCGCAGTTCTGGTGAATTCATTTAAGGAGCAACCTATGTTGGTGAAGATTCAGGCAGATATTGTTGTGAATAGGGAAACTCAAAAGTCCATTATTATTGGACAGGGCGGAAAGATGATTAAAGAGATTGGCACCTTAGCAAGAAAGGATATTGAGGACTTTATTGGGGCGAAAGTGTATTTGGAATTGTTTGTTAAGGTAAAGCCTAAATGGAGGGATAATGATACAAAGTTGAAAGAATTTGGATATCAATAATTATTTCAATTGATTTGTCTTAATCAGCTGATTAATAATTATTTAATAAAGTTTATTTGAATATTAAATTGAGTTATTATGAGTTATACAGTAGCGATAGTAGGAAGGCCCAATGTGGGCAAGAGTACTTTGTTTAACCGTTTGTTAGAGGAAAGAAAAGCAATCGTGGATGATATAAGTGGGGTTACCCGCGACCGCCAATATGGTGAAACTGAATGGGCAGGAAAACATTTTAATGTAATTGATACCGGTGGTTTTGTGCCCGATTCAAAGGATATGTTTGAAACTGAAATCCGCAAGCAGGTAAGAATTGCCATTGAAGAAGCCAATGCCATGATTTTTATGGTGGACGCAGCAGTGGGCATGACCGATTTGGATGCTGCGATGGCAGATATGTTAAGAAGAACAACTAAACCAGTTTATGTTTGTGTGAACAAGGTAGACAATTCAACTAGGGCTTTGGAAGGTACCGAATTTTACGGAATGGGTTTTGAGCATAACTATTTTGTTAGCGCCATTTCGGGAAGTGGAACCGGAGAATTATTGGATGCAGTTACAGCAGATATGAAGGAGGAGCCCAATCGTAAGGCGATTGCTGCTGCTGCAGAATTACCCGATGGAGAGGAACCAGAAGAAACAACACCGGCTGTTCCTAAAATTGCCATTATTGGTCAACCCAATGTAGGAAAGTCCAGTTTATTGAATGCCATGATTGGTCAGGATCGAACCATCGTGAGTGATATTGCGGGTACTACGCGTGATACCATCCATACACATTATAATATGTTTCAAAAGGAGTTTATCCTAATTGATACAGCTGGTATTAGACGAAAAAATAAGGAAAAAGACGATTTAGAGTTTTATTCTGTTATTCGCGCAATTAAAGCAATGGATGAAGCTGATGTGTGCTTGATGGTATTGGATGCTGTGAAAGGGGTGACCGCACAGGATTTAAGCATATTTAGTTTGGCGGCAAAAAAAGGTAAGGGCGTCGTGGTATTAGTGAACAAATGGGACTTGATTCCAAAAGAAACCAATACAGCACGTGATTACGAAAAAGTGTTAAGAGACAAACTGGCACCTTTTACTGATGTACCCATTTTATTTATTTCGGCTGTTGAAAAAACTAGGATTTTTAAAGCCATTGAAATAGCCTTAGATGTATTTGACAATAAACACCGTAAAATCACTACTTCTAAGTTGAACGAAGTAATGCTTAAGGCTATAAGTAATTATCAAGCTCCAGTAGTGAGGGGGCATGTAATTAGGATTAAATTTGTACAGCAATTACCTACCAGGGTGCCAAGTTTTGCATTTTTTACCAATTTTCCTGATGATATTAAAACCCCTTATCGTAACTATTTAGAGAACCAAGTAAGGGCTAATTTTAAGTTTACAGGGGTTCCGGTACGTATTTACTTCAGAAAAAAGTAGATTTTGAAGGTTTTATAGCATATTATTGAAAAAAATATTGTTAAAATTTGGAAGATTTAATCCTAAATGATATCTTCGCCCACGTATTTTTATACCAAACTTAAAAAAACTTGAAAATGAAAAAAGTATTCGCAATTTTCGCTATCGCTGCATTAGCTGCTTGTGGTGGTGCTTCTACTGAAGCTAAAACTGATTCTGCTGCTACAACTGTAGACACTGCTGCTAAAGCAACTGATTCTGCTGCTGTAGTTGCTGACACAACTGCTAAAGTTGATACAGCTGCTAAAAAGTAATTAGAAGTATAAAACTTCTTGCAAGAAGGTCCCTCCAATTTGGAGGGATTTTTTTTGCCCATAGGTGAAAGAATCCTCTTTTTCCAAAGGTTTGGCACTAATATTGTCTATTATATATACCCTCCGAATATTTTGCCGGAGGGGAATGGCTGTGCCATTTTGACTTTATTATAAATAGAAAGATCGTGAATAAATTTTTACTAAAAGGAGAAGAGGATAATGAGTTAATTCCATTGTTCTCGTTTAATGAGCAGGATGTTGAAAATGAACCTGAATTAGCAATTGATAGCTTGATTCCAATCCTACCTTTGCGCAATACAGTATTATTCCCAGGGGTAGTGATTCCAATTACTGTAGGAAGGGATAAAAGTATACAAGCCGTTAAAGCTGCTTATAATAAGGATAAGTATATTGGTGTGGTGGCACAAAAGGATGGTAATATCGAGGATCCTAATCCGGCCGACCTGTGCCAAATTGGTACAGTTGCAAAAATCATGAAAATGATCAAAATGCAGGACGGGGGAACCACTATTATCATTCAAGGCAAAAAAAGATTTGAGTTACTTGAAATGAAAGAAGAACTTCCTTTCTTTAAAGCCGAGGTGAAAATATTGGAAGAAGAAAAAATGGGTCCAGAGGATCAGAACTTCCAAGCCCATTTAGCAACCATCAAAGACCTTGCTACTCAAATCATTCAGTTATCACCTAATTTTCCATCTGAAGCAGCTTTGATTTTAAAGAATATTGAAAGTCCATTGTTCTTGATCAATTTTGTGAGTTCTAACTTGAATGTGGAACTTCCTGAAAAGCAAGGTTTATTGGCTGAACATAATATCACGCTAAGGGCAGAAAAACTCATTCAATTTTTGCAACAGGAATTGCAATTTGTTGAATTGAAAAATAAGGTGGCTACCAAAACTAGAACCGAGATTGATAAGCAACAAAGAGATTATTTTCTGCAACAGCAATTGAAGAGTATTAAGGATGAGTTAGGAGGAGATCCCAATGAGCGTGAAGTAGCAGAAATGAAAAAGAAAGCCGAGGGCAAAAAATGGCCCGAAGCCGCCAAAAAATTATTTCAAACAGGTCTGGAAAAATTGGAGCGTATGCATCCAAGTACCCCCGATTATTCGGTGGTATACAACCATTTAGATTTATTATTAGATCTTCCTTGGGATGAATTCACCGATGACAATTATGATTTAAAAAATGCGAAGAAAGTGTTAGATACAGACCATTATGGAATGGGTAAAATCAAGAATCGTATTTTAGAATATTTAGCGGTCTTAAAATTAAAAGGGGATATGAAGAGTCCCATTTTATGCTTCTTAGGTCCTCCCGGTATTGGTAAAACTTCATTAGGTAAATCCATTGCACATGCCATTGGCAGAAAATATGTTCGAGTGAGTTTAGGAGGATTGCACGATGAAAGCGAGATTCGTGGGCATCGTAAAACTTATATTGGAGCCATGCCAGGTAGAATCATTCAAAGCCTACGTAAAGTGAAAACTTCAAATCCGGTGATGATTTTGGATGAGATAGATAAAATTGGAAACGATCACAGAGGAGATCCTTCAAGTGCTTTATTAGAAGTATTGGATCCAGAACAAAATCACAGTTTTTATGACAACTACTTGGAGTCGGAATATGATTTAAGTAAAACCTTATTCATTGCAACTGCCAATGATATTAGCCATATTCAACCCGCATTAAGAGACCGTTTGGAAATTATAGATTTGAGTGGTTATGCAGTGGAAGAGAAAGTGGAGATAGCTAAAAGACATTTATTGCCCAAACAAAAATCGGCACATGGATTAGAAAAAGTGAATTTCAAAGTACAGGACAATGTTTTGGAAAAAGTGATTGAAGATTATACAAGAGAAAGTGGCGTGCGTGAATTGGATAGGCAATTGGCATCCATTATGCGTTATCAAGCCAAGGAACTAGCTTACAAGCATAAAGTAAAACCAACAGTAAGCAAGTCCGACTTGCAAAAGATTTTAGGACAACCCCGTTACAGTAATGAAATTTATAAGACAGTAAACATGCCTGGGGTGGCAGTGGGATTGGCTTGGACTTATGTAGGAGGAGATATCTTATTTATCGAAACCTTACTTTCTGAAGGCAAAGGAGAAATGAAATTAACGGGGAATTTAGGAAATGTGATGAAAGAAAGTGCTACCACTGCACTTACTTATTTACAAGCCAATGCTAAAAAAATAGGAGTGGATCCGAGTTTATTTAACACTAAATCGATTCATGTACATGTTCCAGAGGGTGCTGTTCCTAAGGATGGTCCAAGTGCTGGAATTACTATGTTAACTGCTTTAACTTCAGCGTTCACTGGTAGAAAAGTGAAACCTTATTTAGCCATGACAGGTGAAATTACCTTGCGTGGACAAGTTTTGCCAGTAGGAGGAATTAAAGAAAAAATTCTGGCTGCAAAAAGAGCAGGTATGAAAGAAATTATTTTATGTTGGCAAAATGAAAAAGACGTAAATGAAATAGATCAGACATTTATTAAAGGAGTGGAATTTCATTATGTAAAAACCATGCAACAAGTATTAGACCTGGCCTTGGTGTAAGCCTTCTCGAATTTAATTGATAATCACCTATTGAAACCCTAGCTTTGTTCTATGCATTTTAAATCAATTCATAAACATGGACTAGGGTTTTTAGTATCCCAGCTTTTGATGATTGTATTGATAATTCCCCAAAAAATGTTTGCACAAACAACAGCAGGGAATGCAGTGTATTCATTTTTATCATTGCCATACAGTGCAAAAGCCACTGCTTTAGGGGGAATGAATATTAGTAGTATGGGAAGGGACTTGGGTTTGGCCATGTACAACCCAAGTTTATTGGACAAGTCCATGCAAAATGAATTGCATTTGAGTGTAAAGCCATTTTATGCAGGTATTCAGCAATATGATGTAAGTGGGATGCAATATTTACAAAGCAAACAAATTGCCATAGGATGGGGGATTCATTATTTGAATTATGGAACCATTGCCATGACCGATATAGCGGGCAATGAAATAGGAGACATGCATCCCAATGATTATAGTATACAGGTTTCAGCAGCAGCGAATTATATTGAAAATTTTAAAATTGGGACAAGCCTAAAGTATATTCATTCTAATTACGGCATGTATCAATCCAGTGGGGCAGCTTTGGATATAGGGCTTACCTATCTAGCACAAACTCACTTTTCACAAGTGAGTTTGTTGGTGAAAAATATAGGGATGCAGTTTTCAAGTACCCAATCAAAAGAAGAATTGCCATTTAATATCATACTGGGATGGTCTAAGAAATTGGAAAATGCACCTATTCAATTTTCAATTACAGCCGATCGATTGTCTGTTTGGAATAATATGTATTATGATTCAACTTTTGCAAATGCACTAGGGGCGCAATTGCCCAGCCGTTTTCAAAATGTATTCAATCACTTAACTATTGCTTCCGAATTATATCTTGGTGATCAAGTAGATCTTGATGTTGGTTACAGTTTTAATAGACGATATGATTTAAATGTACAAAATCAATCCAATGGACTCAATGGATTTTCTGCTGGATTGGGTATTCGCATGGAGCGAATGCATTTACAATATGGAGCAGCCCTCTATCAGCAAAATGCTTACCATCATTTTACTTTAATATATCGTTTAAAAAAATAAGATTATTTGTTTTTCTTAGGAGGTAATACTGCCTTAGGTTTTTGTGCATCCTTATTGGGTTTGGTCTCCAATTTAATTGGTTGGTCCTTACCTGGTGTTGCTGGTTTAGTTGCGGGCTTGGACGTAGTGCTTGTTGGCAAACTATAATCCGATTCGGCCGATACGTTTTCATTACTTTCTTTTGATGGAATACTTATGTCCAATGCAACGGTATCTTTAGAAACAAAGTTTACATTAAAATCACTAGACAATTGTGCAGGTCGGTCAAAGCTTGCGTTTTGATCCAAATTGCATGCTGGGTCATTCGTCACTTTTTCCATAAAATAGCCCCAAATAGGTAAGGATGCATGTGCGCCTTGACCAAAATAGTTGTCGGTAAAACGAATATATCGATCGTCACAACCTACCCAAGCACCTGCTAATAATTGAGGAGTGTACCCCATAAACCATAAATCACTATTGTCATTAGTAGTTCCTGTTTTTCCCGCTATGGATTGTGCGTTTACGCCGTATGAATACAAACTACGACCTGTTCCCTTGCTAATTACGCCTTGCATCATACTTACCACCGAATAGGCGCTAACCTCGTCAATGATTTTTCTTCTTTGTGGAGAAAAACTTTCTAAAACATTTCCATTTTTATCTTCAATACGATTGATGAAAAAGGGTTGTGCATTGTACCCACTTCCTGGGAACATTGTATAAGCCTGTACCATTTCAAATAATGAAATTTCACAAGAACCTAATGCAATGGAAGGATAAGGTTGAATATCGGCTTGTACATTACATTTCTTTAAATAATCTACTAATTCTTTAGCAGCTTCATTGCCCTTGCCATTAATTTGTTTCATGATATAGGCCGATGCACAGTTTCTTGACTCTGCCAATGCCTGCGCCATTGGAATGGACATGCCCGTACATGATTTAGGGGTATTAGGTACCATGCCATATCCATCAAACATTTGTTGTTGGTCCTGTACAATGGTGTTGGGGGTGAAACCCGCTTTTTCAATGGCTAATGAATACAATAATGGCTTCATGGTACTTCCTACTTGACGCCTTGTATTGATGTTTACGTGGTCATATTTAAAGGTCTTAAAGTCAACACCACCTACCCATGCTTTCACTTCGCCCGTAAAAGGATCAACCGCTAAAAATCCAGTTTGTAATATTTGTTTGTGGTATTTTAATGAGTCAAGGGGTGACATTGCAGTATCAATAAACCTGTTTTTATTCCAAGCAAAAATGCGCATAGGCACCACTTGGTCAAATGTTTTTCTTATTTCATCATCACTTAAATCTTCTCTTTTTAAGTTCTTCCATCGGTCTGTTTGTTTTACCGCCAATTCTAATTGGTTACTAAACTCTTTCCAAATGGCGCCAGATTTTAGCTTAGGTTGGTTGTTAAATTCTTTTTGCAAATAAGCCATGTGTCTAGCAACGGCTTCTTCGGCATACAATTGCATACGAGGATTAATGGTTGTATAGATTTTTAATCCATCTCGGTATAAGTTGTATGCATCTCCATTGCTTTTTTTATGTTCCTTACACCATTTTTTCATGTACTCGCCTAGGTTCATTCTAAAATAGGGGCCGAGTCCATTGTTTTCATCTAGTTTCTTAAAATTTGTAGCTACTGGAAGTTGTTTTAATTGTTCGGCCTGATCGGTAGTAATGAATTTTTGGCCTGCCATTCTGTTTAATACCAAATTGCGACGTTCTAAAGCAAGCTTCGGGTTTCTATTAGGATTGTATTTGGTAGGTGCATTGATCATCCCAATCAATAATGCCGCTTCTTCAATAGAAAGACGGTCGGGCTCTTTTTGAAAAAAGCTTCTAGATGCATTGCTCACTCCAAATAAATTTTCACTAAATGGAACAGTGTTTAAATAAAGTGTTATGATTTCTTGTTTGGTAAAATTGCGCTCTAATTTGATGGCAATAATACTTTCCTTAATTTTTTGAATAAGTCTTAATAATTTATTTTTAGTGCTCCAGTTATCGGTGAATAAGTTCTTGGCCGTTTGCATGGTAATAGTAGAAGCCCCCCCCTGACTTCCTAAAAATGCCACAGCTCTTAGGAGGCCTTCGCCGTCTACACCATAATGATCGTAAAATCTTTTATCTTCAGTGGCTACTAGCGCTTGCAATAAATAAGGGCTGATATCACGGTATTTTACACTAATACGATCTTCCAAATAGTATTTGCCCATGGGCGTGCCATCCTGTGCATACACCTGACTCGCCAATGAAGCAGTTGGATTCTCAATGTCATTTAAGTCGGGCATGTCGCCAATCCAGCCCCAGTTGAGCATTAATAAGAATAAAATAAAGACGCCCATTGAAATAAAATAATATTTCCAGAATAGACGGACCCAGTTTTTTGGTTTTTTAATTTCTTGATTCACAGTTTTCCCTTTAGGGTTTATAAATTTTATTCAACATGAATTCCTTGTACAATTGCAAGTCATCCATGGTTTTAATAAGTAAAATATTAGGTTTGGAAATTAGGTACATTTCGTATTGCTTTTCGGGCACGAAAGAGATAATCTCCTTTTTTAATCTTGGTTTAATTTTATTTAAATACCATTTGCTTTTTTGAAGTTGCTCAAATCCTCCAATCCAAACTATATATACCCCTTCTTGAAATTGAACAAATGTAGTTTTGAGTTTTAAATTGGGGAATTCATCGCTATTTAACCCTAAAAATGCATTTTGCATTTCTTTTACATACATGGGTTTTATATTGTTTGTTACAAAAGCAACAAAATACGGTGCAGTACTATCATCTTCAAACAATATTCTTGGTGCAATAGTGGTTGCCTTTACTAAAAGGGTAGTGCTGTCTTTATTTAGTTTGCTACTATCTATTTTTACAATTGGCGATGAAGTATTGTTGGCGGATATAATTGGATCAGGTACAAATTGTTCTTTTATGATTTGCAAACTCGTCAAATAGGCTTCTGTATCTTTTCTGTTTTTTATTTCGGCAATGATATTTCTAGCTTTTTCCTTAATAACATCGCTTTTGCTTTCATTGATGATGGTTTCCAAAAGGGAGATAGCCAATGCATCTTGCTTTTGTTGAGCATACATTTTTACTTTCAAAAACTGCATGGGTAGGTACCATTTTGTTTTTTTTAAAGTTTCTCCAATGGATTCTTCAATTGCTGTTAGTTTAATCCAATCGCCAATTTGACTTGCGAAATAAGCTTCTTTATATTGATTCAGTACATTGGCGTTTTTATTTCGTTTGTCTGCGTCTTCTTGTTTTTTGGTTGCATAACTGCCTTTTGGGAATTGGATGCTCACCAAACGAATTAATTCATTGGACTTATCTAGTTCTCCACGATGAAGATATTCACTTGCTAGATCTAAGTAAGCGCGCTCGGTAACCGTGGAGTCGATGTTTTTATTAATTATTTTTTGATAAATTGGTTTTGCTTTTTCAAAATCATTTAAGGACAACATAAAAGTTTGAGCAGTAGATAATGCTGCCTTATTCCATTTTAATAAAGAAGCTTTATAGGCATTAGCGTCGGTTATGAGTGTATATTTTAAAGACGTATCCTTGCCTATTTTAGGTTTAATAGTTGTGGTATTAGAGGTGTCCTTAGTCGCAGCGTTAGAGTTAATTGTATTTCCATGAATGTTGCTATTTACAACGGGTGTACTTGTTTTTCTTCGCCATTGGTCCACATTGGGGCGTTCTCCCCATTTTTGAGCAAAACTTTGCTTTCCTTGACTAATTGTATTTTTATTATCAAAGTAAAATTCATTTTTGCCACTGTTGCTATTTAAGAAAATATTGGTTGCAACGGTAGCCGATACATCAGGTTCAATCGAATATTTGTATTTATTGTCCTTGTCACTAAATAAATTAGCTATATTTTTTTCATTCTGGATTTGACGTTTATGCCATGTTGTGGCATAGAAATCTTGATCCATTTTTGGTAGCTTGTAAATAGTTTCTAAACTATCCTCAAGTTGGTAATTGTTGCTTTGGGTTAAAATTGTAGAAAGCCATTTTTTTCTTAAGCTAATTGTTTCGTATTGAGGATTCGTTTTAAGAACATTGTTTAAACTGTCATATGCTATTTTGGCTATTCCATAATTGTTATGGGAATAGTTGATTTCACCAAGAGACTCAAATGCATTTTGTTTTAGCCCTGGATTCGCATAGTTATTCTTGATGGATTTAACCAGCCATTCATTTGCTTTTCCAATATGGTTATTTTGAATCGCAAGCTGTGCCATTTCTAAGTAAATGATATCGGCATATGGTTTGTATCTATCCCTCTTGGTCATACTTTCTAGCTCATGGGCAAGTTGTTCCCAGGGGCGATTGTTTTTTACAGATTCAATACGCACCATATTGATTTTGGAATACACACCAATAATTGGATTGGGTGAGAATTCATTGGCTTTTTTATACCATGTATATGCAGCTTCTATTTTATTGGATTTTTGCCAAAGCTGTGCAATTAAATAATACCATCGTCCTTTTGCTAATGCATCTGGTGCATTGGGTAGGGCTTGAATAAGATAAGTTGCTGCATTTTCATAGGACTCCATTAGATAGTATCCATAAGCAAGTTGTTCATTTAAAAATGGATGCAGTCTAATAGGAAACAATTCATCGGCTTTCAATAATTGAAGCAAACTAATTCCTTCATTGTAGTTTTTTGTTTCAAATAAATTTCTCGCCTGCCAAACCATACTTTCGTTGCGTACATTTGCATTTTCGAATATTCTATTATCCTCTTTTGTAGCAATACTAAATTTTCCATTGGTTTTACGCAAATTGCTTCCAATAGGTAAGTCCATACCATTCTCCTTTGCATCAAAGGAATAATTAATAAATTGAAGGATGCTCCCTGCTGTGTCAAAGTTCTTATGATACAAATAAGCTTTTGCAAGTAATAAATAGGAGTCGTCTACCCAATTATTTCTTAAATCGTGTAATACAATATTGGCATTGCAACGGTAGATGATGGAATCAATACTTTGTTTTGCAGTTGCATTCAAATCATAGTCATAAAAATTCAATAAAATGCCATAGTCCTCTTTGTAACTATTTCTGGCTTTTTGTATTATATCGTTTAACTCTTCTTGAGCATTAAATAAGTAATTGTATTGTGCAACTGTATTTTGATAAGCCCTTCTGCCTAATGTGTATTTTTTATTCAGTAATCGCTCATAAGGAAGAGACGGGTCAACTTCTTTTACATTTTTGTTGATCATTTTAGTTGCCTGTGTGTCGGCCTTTTGTGTGATCCCCTTTGTTTTATTAACAATTGACTTTGTGATTTTCTTTTGGGTAGAATCTAATAAAGAGTTTACCTTTTTTACCATTTTGGAATCATTAGGATCCACCTTGGATTTTGTCTTATCCTGTGCCTGTAGCATCAATGGGAAAGCTGCTAAAAACAGCAAGGTTCCTAGCAAGGTTTTACAGAAATTAAAGGCCTGGATGGAAGGTTGCATAAAATGGTTGAAAATTCACTTAAAAATACAATTAATCCTTATTATTTTGGTCAAAAATTGCAATCCCTGCGTATCTTTAAGCTGTATTTATTACCATGGCAAACTTAGACATTAACAATACTTTTAAAAGGACGAGTAATACCTATCGATTGGTGATCTCGAATGATGATACTTTTGATGAAGTTGTCGCATTTAGGTTTTCTAGAAATTCGGTTTATATTGGTTTTAGTGTGAGTTTTATCCTTTTAGTTGGGTTGACCATTGCTTTAATTGCATTTACTCCCCTTAAATACTATATACCAGGCTATGGTACCAAAGAAAGTAGGTCCACCTTACAATTACTTAAGATTAGGACCGACTCATTAGAGCAATCCATACATTATAAAGAACAATATTTAGAGGGTTTGAAAAAAGTACTTTCTGAAGGGAATCCTCAACAATTGGATACATTGCCATTACAGTTGCCGGAACATCCAGCTTCTACTAATTAAACTCATTCAGTTGAAACATAATCCAAATCAAAACAATGGGATTGGCTGGTTAAAATTTGCAGGCCTTGCTTCTCAATGGGCAATTGCTTTAGTTGCCTTGATGTTTCTGGGTAAATATTTTGATCATCAACATTGGGTGCCAATTAAAATGCCCATTTTTATTTGGGTTTTACCTTTTGTATTTATTATATTTTCGCTTGTAAATCTTATTAAGGAAACCAATTCTAAGTCGTCAAAAAAGTAAATAGTGTATTGCTATGAAGTTCAAAAAATTAATCCCAGTATTATTTTTATTTGTATGTACAAATACCATTTTATTGTTTTCCAACACTTATTATGGTACTACTACGGCATTTAAATTTAGATTTATTATGGTAGTGAATCTAATGTTATTTATCATGTCTATTTTTAACTTTAATAGGATTAGAAAAATAGATTTTAACAATCCAAGATCAGTAGTGAATTCTGTGATGATTGGTACTTTATTAAAGATGGTTGTTTTTGCGGGTGCCGCATTGGCCTATGCATCGCAAAAGCTTGGCCCCGTTGGAATGCCTTCATTGCTAACAAGTATGGGATTGTATTTAATGTACACTTGGCTTGAAATTAAATGGGCCCAAGTAAAAAACTAGTTCCATTTTTCCAATGGCAAAAGTAGAACATCCATTAGCAGCTTTAAATGCGTATTTGCCCGTGGGGGCATTTGAGCCCGTTGTGCAACTTATTAACCAGTATAAAGTACATTTAACAGTGACTAAGGCCCGTAAGTCGGTTTTAGGTGATTATCGACATGCTGGGATGGGAGCTAATCATAAAATTTCGGTGAACGGCAATTTAAATCAATATGAATTTTTGATTACCCTTTTGCATGAATTGGCCCATTTGCTATGTTTTGAACAATTTAGAAATAGGGTAGAAGCTCATGGAAAGGAATGGAAAAGTATTTATAGTGATTTGTTGGCTGCTTTTATAAGAATGGAAATCTTTCCTGCAGATATTCAAAAAAGTTTACAAAAAACATTGCTCAATCCGGCGGCAACTGCAAATGGGGAAACGGCCCTGTTGTTGGTTCTGCGAAAATATGATACGGTCAAAAAAGAAGGTTACCACTTTGTGGCCAATATATCCGAAGGTAGTTTATTTGAGTCCTTAAAAGGCAGGGTATTTAAACGTGGCAAAAAGCGTAGAATAAGAATTGAATGTGTTGAAGTTGCCACTGGACATGTTTATTCATTTAGTGCACTAACTGAAGTAAAATTACTTTCCTAACAATACTTTTAGGAAAGTAATTATTTTCTTTGAAAATGGTGAATGAAAAGAAACAAAAACGCCCCTTTAATGGGGCGTTTTTAAAATTAAGAAGACACAAATGTGTCTGATCAATACTATACTAAGCTACTGCTTGCTTCACCAAGTCGGCTGCTTCACTCAATAAGATTGCAGATTGTACTTTCAATCCACTCTCGTCAATTAATTTTTTAGCTTCTACCGCATTCGTTCCTTGTAAACGAACAATGATAGGGATATTGATATTGCCTAATTTGTTGAAAGCTTCAATTACACCTGCAGCAACACGGTCACAACGAACAATGCCACCAAAAATGTTAATTAAAATAGCTTTTACATTAGGATCTTTCATGATAATTCTAAATCCAGCTTCCACAGTTTGTGCGTTTGCAGTACCACCCACGTCTAAGAAGTTTGCAGGCTCACCACCACTTAATTTAATCATATCCATTGTAGCCATGGCCAATCCAGCACCATTTACCATACATCCCACATTTCCGTCTAATTTAACGAAGTTCAAATTGAACTCGCCAGCTTCCACTTCGGTTGGATCTTCTTCGGTTACATCACGCATTGCTAATAAATCGGGATGGCGCATTAAAGCGTTGTCATCTAAATTCATTTTACAGTCAACCGCAATCATTTTATCGTCAGATGTTTTGAACAATGGGTTGATCTCTAACATTGCACAGTCTAAACCTACATAGGCATTGTACAAGTTAGTTACAAATTTCACGCAATTTTTTAAAGCATCACCACTTAATCCTAAGTTGAATGCAATTTTTCTTGCTTGAAATCCTTGTAACCCACCTCCTGGGTGTACCCACTCTTTAAATATTTTTTCTGGGGTATCATGTGCTACATCTTCAATGTTCATACCACCTTCGGTGCTATACATGATCACATTCATTCCTTTTGTACGATCTAATAAAATAGAAAGGTAAAATTCTTTAGTAGGTTGTGGTCCATCATAATATACGTCTTGTGCTACTAAGATTTGATTCACTACTTTACCAGCAGCGCCAGTTTGAATAGTTACCAATGTGCCACCTAAAATATTTTTAGCAAATTTTTCAATGTCTTCTGCTGATTTACCTACCGCTACACCACGTTGGTCAGTACCTACGATAGTTCCTTTTCCTCTACCGCCTGCATGAATTTGTGCTTTTACAACAGCAAATTTATTGTTGGTTTCAGTTGCAATTTTTTGGTAAGCCGCTACTGCGTCTTCTACATTTTTTACAGCAATCCCTTCTTGAACAGGGACATTGTACTTTTTAAGCAATTCTTTTGCTTGGTATTCGTGCAGGTTCATATCAATGAAATTTTGGCGAAGATACTAGATAAACTGCAGAAAATCAGCTAGAAATTGCTGAAAATAAGCCCAAAAATATATTTTGTTGTTTAAACATTGATTATTATCTTTGTTGTCTATCCTAATTATAGGATATTTAACTATTAATCAAACAACAAAAACAACTCAATATGAAAAAAGTCCTTTTCTCTGCATTGGTGTTAGCATCAATGGCTTTGTATTCTTTTGCTCCGAAAGCTACTGTTAAAGAAGTAACTACTTTTACTGTAGATGCTACTAAAAGTAAAGTTGAATTTACGGGTTCTAAAACAAGTGATTTTCATACAGGCTATTTCCCAGTAAAATCTGGTGCTGTGAAAGTAGAAGGTGGTAAATTAGTAGGTGGTAGCTTTGTGGTGAATGTTGCTGGATTAAAAGTTACAGATGCTTCTGGTGAAAAATTACAAGGTCATTTATCTTCTGCCGATTTTTTAGATGTAGCTAAATTTGGTGAAGCAACTTTCACTATCACTAATGTAGCTTATGTAAAAGAAGGTAAAGCAACTGTAACAGGAGACTTAACATTACATGGAGTTAAAGCACCAATTAGCTTTACTGCCTATGTAAGAAGCACAGATCCTGCAAAAGGATTCTTCGCTGAAGCTTTCTTCCCATTAGACCGTACTGTATTTGGTGTAAGCTATGGTGTTGGTATGGTAGATGCCGATGTTCAATTAGCAATCCACTTATACGCTAGCAAATAATATTGAAATCAGATTTTTCTGATTGAAGCATTTATTAAGTGCAAAAGAAAGAGCCCCTAAATTTTAGGGGCTCTTTTATATTATAAGGTGAAACATTTTTTCGAAAAGAATTTACTTTTCAAAAACGAGCATATATTTTTTTTACACATCGTAACGCTCTTTTAAAATATGTAAGTGGTGTAAAGCGTGACCAAAAATGATAAAGCCAAGTGCATTTACTGAGATAGGGGATCCACTTGCTTTGCCCATTGCTTTCATTTGTTCTTCGGTAAAAGAGGCAAACAAAAGATTGGTGGATTGTCTTACTACTCTCCATTCAATGAGCATGTCTTTCCAATTTCTATTCACTGCAGTGCCATTTTTAGCATATTCATTTTCGTCAAAACCAAGCAATGCGTTGGGTTCGTTTCTAGCAATTGACAATGCGCGGTAAGCAAAAATTCTTTCAGTATCAATCACATGTTGGAACATTTGTTTGATTGTCCATTTTTCTGGTCCATAAGCATAGTTTACTTTTTCAGATGGTATTGCCGACCAAGATTCAATGATACGCTCATTGTATTGTTGTACTAAAATGGAATAGTCTTTCCCACTTGTGTAGTTAATATAAGTTTGATAAAAACTACCATATTCGGTCGCACTAGGTCTGGGCATGATGAGGGGTTTGAGTTTGTGTTAGAAAATTGATTTATTTTTTGTATTGTTTTTTGTTTGCATATATGCCTGCAAGCTGAATAGCGTTGGCCGCATTGATAATTCCACCAGCTGCAGCAATTTCATTCAATGTTTTGTTACTGTCTTTTTGTGGCACTTCAAATCTTGTGTTTGCATCTGCTGGTTTCCATACAGATTGCATCAGGATTTTTTTAACTTCTAAGGCAGTTAAATTTGGATAATAGGAGCGTATCATTGCAGCTATATGACTTACGATGGGAGCAGCCATACTTGTTCCTTGCAAATACCCATAATTGTTTTTTCCAGGTAAAGTTGAATATATTTTATTGCCTGGAGATAGTACATCTACAATTTTAGGGCCATAGTTACTAAAATCGGTGAGTAAGCTGCCACCAAAAGTGAAGTCGCTACTTGCTGCAACAGTAATTATATTTTTAGCAGTATCATTTAAAAAGCTTGAATAGGGATTAGGATATACTGACTTTGTGTCCAAGTCATAATATTCATTGCCTGCAGAGTGTACAATTAATACATCTTTCTTTGCTGCATATCTAAGCGCACTATCTACCCAAATTTGTTGAGGAGAGAAAGATTTACCAAAACTCATGTTGATAATTTTGGCGCCATTGTCAACTGCATAACGAATTCCCAAGGCGATGTCCTTGTCATACTCATCTCCATCGGGCACAACACGTATACCCATAATTTTTATGGAAGGGTATTTATTATCTACATGCCAATTACTATCGGGAATACTTGCTACCAATCCTGCTACATGGGTGCCATGTTTTGCATTGGGGCCGGTGATATCATTATTGCCATAGTAGCGATCCGATAAATGGGTTTCATCATCGTTAATAATTTTGGATCGTATGGGTGCTGGCGCTTCCCCTTTTGCTTTGGATGCAATTTCCTTCCCTTCAACATATTCCTTTAAGTCATCAATTACTTCTTTGAATCCAGCCGTTTTTTCAATTCCCAAAATTTGAGTCGTTCTTAAGTAGGCTAATTTAGCATCTAAGGCAGATTTGCCAATAGGTTGGAAAGGTTCTAATTGTAAAAGAGTGAAATTAGAATCGTTTATTTCTTTGATGATATTATTGCCCATCTTTTGAATGGCGTTGGTAGCCATTTTGATATACTGTAGGTTGGCCGCATCTTCCTCGGAGAAATCCATTTCAAGGGCAGCCTGTTTCCAAATTTGATATTGTGCTTTTTCAGTTTGGTTTAACCTAGCGCTATCAAAATTGGGAACTTCAAATTGGTTTTTGTACTGATGATAAATTCTTGTTTTTTCCGCAGGTGCTTTGTTAATGTTTTGTCCTAGCGCATTTCCCAAGAAATTCCATCCATGTATATCATCAACATATCCATTGTGGTCGTCATCAATTCCATTGTTGGGTATTTCTTTGGGGTTACTCCATAATTTAGATTGCAATGCAATATGCGTAGTGTCAATCCCTCCATCCATCACGGCTACAATAATAGGACTAGGTTGCAAATTTTTACTTTCTAAATATTGATAAGCTTTTAATAAACTTATTCCATGGATTGAATCTTTTTCCCAATCTTTCCAATGCCAATTTTGATTGGACGAAATGTTTTGTCCAATGCCACTCATATGTGCGCAAGCAAATAGCAATAATAAAATCCAATTTCTCATAATTTATAAATCAAATTGTATGCCTTGAGCTAAAGGAAGGGTAGTACTCCAGTTAATGGTATTCGTTTGACGGCGCATATAAGCTTTCCATGCATCACTGCCGCTTTCTCTACCTCCGCCAGTTTCTTTCTCGCCCCCAAATGCGCCACCAATTTCGGCGCCACTTGTACCAATATTCACATTGGCAATTCCACAATCACTTCCTTGAGCAGATAAGAATAATTCTGATTCCCTCATATTTAAAGTCATGATGGCTGAAGACAATCCTTGCGGCACATTGTTTTGTATGGCAATTGCATCTTCAATAGTTTTATATTTCATTACATATAAAATAGGGGCAAAGGTTTCATGCTGTACAATTGCGTATTCTGGTTGTACGGCAGCAATACATGGCTTAACATAACAGCCACTTTCAAAACCGACACCTGATAATACGCCGCCTTCTACTAAAAATTGACCTCCTTCTTTTTTACATGCTTCAATGCTTTGTAAATATAATTGTACTGCATCTTTGTCAATCAATGGGCCCATATGATTATTCGCGTCCAATGGATTCCCAATTTTTATTTGTTGGTAAGCTTTGGTTAATTTTGCTACAAAATCATCGTACACTTTTTCCTGAATGATTAAACGTCTAGTACTTGTACATCTTTGCCCTGCAGTTCCAACCGCTCCAAATACAGCGCCAATCAAAGACATATCTAAGTCGGCATTTTCTGTAATGATAATGGCGTTGTTTCCACCCAATTCTAAAATGGTTTTACCCAATCTTCCTGCCACTACTTTGTTTAATTCTTTTCCCATTCTAGTGGAGCCTGTTGCAGAAACCAATGGAATGCGTGCATCATGACTCATCCATTCTCCAACTTCACGTCCACCTTGTATTAAATTATTTACTCCTTCTGGCACTTTATTTTCTGCAAATACTTTTGCTACAATATTTTGTACCGCATTACCACACAAGGGGGTTTTTTCACTAGGCTTCCATACTGTTACGTTCCCACAAACCCATGCCAAGGCAGCATTCCAGCTCCAAACTGCCACTGGAAAATTAAAGGCCGAAATGATGCCCACGATACCCATTGGATGCCATTGCTCATACATTCTATGAGAAGGACGTTCGCTATGCATGGTTAATCCATACAGTTGACGAGATAATCCCACTGCAAAATCGCATATATCAATCATTTCTTGCACTTCGCCTAAACCTTCTTGTAAACTTTTTCCCATTTCATAGCTCACCAATTGCCCGAGTGCTTGTTTCTCTTTACGAAGTGCTTCGCCTAATTGTCGAACTACTTCACCTCTTTTTGGTGCTGGCCAGGTTCTCCAAGTTAAAAATGCATTAGACGCAGTTTGAATCACTTGTTCATAAGCTACATGATCGGTGCTTTGCACATGTCCAATACTTTTACCATCTACTGGCGAAATACTTTCTATAATTCCACCTTTGCTTTCGATAGATTGATTGCCAGTTGAGGTTCCAATATTTTCTTTTTGTAACTTTAATTCCTTTAAAAATTCCATACTTTTATTTTTTTATTTTTTCAATGATATTGGTAGTTGAAAACCCATCTACAATAGGATTAATGATTACTTTTCCTCCATTGGCAATCACTTCTTTTGCGCCAACGATATTATCAATCGTATAATCTCCGCCTTTTACTAATACATCGGGTAAAATTTGGGTAATCAAATTGAATGGGGTGTCTTCCTCAAAAACAACAACCAAATCTACCATTACCAAATTGGCAATAATCAATGCGCGGCTTTCAGTGTTATTAATAGGACGATCTGGTCCTTTTAGTCTTTGAATACTGGCATCGCTATTTAATCCAACAATAAGATAGTCTGCTTCCTTTGCGGCTTGGCCTATCGAAAACAAGTGTCCGGGATGTAAAATATCAAAGCATCCATTGGTGAATGCCACAGTTTTTCCAGTCACTTTCCAGGCTTGTATCATGGATTTTGCTTGCGCTATTGTCATGATTTTTTTTGCTATTCCTTCTACAAAACGCATACTACCTATTTTGTTTGTTGATAATGGGGAGTAATATTAAACTTAGTCCACCTAATACCATGATTATTAAGAATTGAGCAAACCATTGTACAGTGCCATTGGCTAATCCAAGTGTGTATTCAATGCCATTCAACTCTAGTACTTTAGCCATTAAATAGGCGTATGCTCCAATGCCACCTGGAGTGACAATCATTCCAAT
>JBDKLP010000059.1:0-24916 GCA_039795575.1 Bacteroidota bacterium
TAAAATATACAGATAAGGTAGGAGCCGAAGCAACTAAGCAATTTCTAAAAATTGGTTTATTGAGTAAGGCGGATATTAAAAATGAAGACAATAATAATCCAGCGTATCGTAAATATTTATACCATGGCATTTCGCATCATTTGGGAATTGATGTGCATGATTTAGGTACTAGAACCGAGCCAATTCAAGCAGGTATGGTATTTACGGTAGAGCCAGGTATATATATTAAAGAAGAAGGTATGGGTGTGCGTATTGAGAATAATCTTTGGATTACTAAAACAGGTAGTCAAGATTTATTTAAAAATATTCCTATCAAGGCCGATGAAATCGAAGCATTAATGCGTCGTAAAAAATAAGTATTCTGCTCATTAAATTAGTAGCTGTAAAAAGAATAAACCATGAAAAAACAAATTCCTAATTTGATAACCCTGCTCAATTTATTTTTTGGATGTATGGCCATTATGAGTGCATTTCAAGCGGGGGCTGCTGCTTCTATGGAAGCAAGTGGAGATATGATTGTTGAAATTCCTGAACCCATTTTTTATGCAAGTTTGTATATTGGATTGGCAGGTTTAATGGATTTCTTAGATGGATTTGTTGCAAGATTATTAAAAGTGTCATCCGATATGGGCAAGCAATTGGATTCCTTGGCCGATGTAGTTAGTTTTGGTGTGGCTCCAGCTTTTATTGTATTGCAATTCTTAAGACTTGCCATGGCAAATGATGTGAATGCATTGGCGCATCCTTCGGCTTGGATTTTACCTGCTTTTGTGATCCCAATGGCAGGTGCTTATCGTTTAGCAAGATTTAATATTGATACAGAACAAACCACCTATTTTAAAGGAGTACCCATTCCTATGATTGGAATATTAACGGCAGCCTTCCCATTAATTTATTGGCAATCCACTTCCACTATTTTTTCAAAGCTCATTTTAAGCCCAATTTTCTGGTATGTATATATTTTGTTAGTTTCTTTATTGATGGTCATGAAAAGGCCTATGTTGGCTTTGAAAGGCTTGGGAAATAAGAAGAATTTAATACTGCCACTTGTTTTGGTGGTATTGGAAGTGGCTGTTTCGGCTGTGTTTTTTAAGTGGTTAGCGATCCCCTTTGGCTTTATTGGCTATTGCTTAGTATCTTTGTTGTATAAGAAAACCATCACTCAATAATTATTAATCCTATGTTATTCCAAGTCCAAATTAAAGTAATGCCATTAAAAGATTTGTTAGATCCTCAAGGTAAAGCGGTTTTGGGAGGATTACATAATTTAGGATTGAATGGTGTTCAAGATGTTAGAGTAGGCAAGCACATTAGTTTGCAAATTGAAGCTGCCAATGAAACGGCTGCTAAACAAGTTGCTGAAGAAGCAAGTAAGCAATTGCTTTGTAATGCAGTAATGGAGTATTTTGAAATTGAATTTATACAAGCATAATTCTGCTCATTCATTAAGCTATGTTGTATTTAGTACCCACTCCCATAGGAAATTTAAAAGATTTTACCTTTAGGGCAGTAGAAGTATTGAATGCCGTTGATTTTATTTTGTGTGAAGATACTCGCACATCTGCCAAGTTATTACAGCATTATCAAATCCAAAAGCCACTTACTCCTTATCATCAACATAATGAGCATAAAGTGGTGGACCATTTAGTACAACAATTACAAGCGGGTAAAAATATTGCCATTATAACCGATGCGGGAAGTCCTGGCATTTCAGACCCTGCATTTTTATTGGTGCGTGCCTGCAAAGCAGCAGGAGTTGCAGTAACCAGTCTACCTGGCGCCACTGCGTTTGTGCCCGCTTTAACCAATAGTGGTTTGCCTGCCAGCCGATTTACATTCGAAGGTTTTATTCCATTAAAGAAAGGAAAGAAAACACTTATGGAATCATTGGTGAACGAAGAGCGCACGATGATTTTTTATGAAAGCCCTATGCGATTGGTAAAAACCTTGGAATTATTTGCCAGCTATTTTGGGGGTGATAGAAAAGCTGCAGTGAGTCGAGAACTCACTAAAATGTTTGAAGAAAATACTACCGATACTTTGGATCAACTTATTCAATATTATAGATCCAAACCGGTGAAGGGAGAAATTGTGATCATCGTTGCAGGTAAAGCATAGCTCATCCATTTCTGTTGGTGAGCTCCCCAAAATTGCTTACTTTGAATCCTCAATTTATGTAGCATGAAAAATAAAATGACACTTGTATTGTTGTTAGTGGTAAGCGCATTAAAACTTGGTGCACAATCGGATCGTTGGCAACAACATATTCAGTATACCATTAAAGCAGGATTGGATGTGCAAACCAATATTGTAAAAGGAACTGAAACCATCGTGTATGATAATAATAGTACCGACACTTTAAAGAAAGTGTATTTACATCTTTACTGGAACGCGTTTCAACCTAACTCGGCAATGGATATTCGTAGCCGTGAATTAGGGAAAAATATGTTAACGAATAGAAAAGGCGATCAAGTGCCCGATTGGGATGCAAGAGTGAAGGATCGAATTCAAAAATTAAGTCCATCGGAAATTGGGTATCAAAAAGTACAATCTATTACGATTGCTGGGAAATCACAAAAATTAATTGAACATGAAACTATTTTGGAAGTACAATTAACACAAGCCATCTTGCCAAAAAATTCAGTGACTTTACTGGTTCAGTTTGAAGCACAAGTGCCAGTTCAAATTCGCCGTTCGGGAAGAGACAATGCCGAAGGCGTAAGGTATTCAATGAGTCAATGGTATCCTAAAATGGTTGAATACGATTATCAAGGATGGAATACCAATCCTTATATTGCACGTGAATTTTATGGAGTTTGGGGAAATTATGATGTGAGTTTGCAATTGGATCAAAACTATATGGTAGCTGCTACAGGAGTACTACAAAACCCAAACGCTATTGCCAATGCACAAGGATTAAAAACTTGGAATTTCAAGGGCAATAATATTCATGATTTTGTTTGGGCGGCAGACAATCATTATAAACACTTGTCTAAAGAAGTACGTAAGGGATTAACTTTACATGTTTATTTCAAAGAAAAAGATGCAAAATCGGATAGCGCTTGGGCCAATGTATTATGGGCAGCCGAAAAAATGATTCCTTATATGGAAAGTAAATTTGGCGCCTATCCATATCCTCAATATTCCTTTATACAAGGAGGAGATGGTGGCATGGAATATGCAATGGCTACCTTATTGAAAGGACCTGGATTAGGCACTGTTTTTCATGAGTGGATGCATAGTTGGTATCAACATATCATGGGTACGAATGAGAGTTTATTTCCTTGGATGGATGAAGGTTTTACAAGTTTTGCAGAAGCAGCTGTATCGGCCCAGTACAATCAAGTATATGCTGCTCAATCACCATTTATTAGTGAAAAAGAAAAAGCACAAATTATAGCGAGTAATGACAAGGCTAAAACACAATTCCCTTTAGTGCAATACGGCAATTATATGGGTTACTTAGCCTTGGCAAAAAGTGGATTAGAAGAACCTATGTCAACCCATTCAGATCATTACAATACCAATTATGCATATAGTAGTGCAGCCTATAGCAAAGGGGCTACTTTCTTAGGATTATTAGGGTATGTTGTGGGAGATGCTGTACGTGACCAAATTTTATTAAATTATTATAGCACTTGGAAATTCAAACATCCCAATGCTAATGACTTTATTCGTGTTGCCGAAAAAACAAGTGGAATTCAATTGGAATGGTTAAAAGAGTACTGGGTAAATAGCACCAAAACAATCGATTTTGGATTAAATGATATTCAAGCTGGTCCTAACAATGCTACCATAAGTATTCAAAGAATAGGCAAAATGCCAGCGCCATTGGAAGTATTAGTAACGTATAAAGATGGCACTAGTGAGTTGCATTATATTCCTTTGGATTTAATGCTTGCAAGCAAAGCTGCAGAAGGGCAGGGTACAAGAATTGTGCATCCTGAATGCAAATGGGTACAGCCAACCTATACTTTTGAAACTACTAAACCATTAAGCGCTTTAAAATCAATTGAAATTGATCCTAGCTATCGTTTACCGGATGTAAATAGAACGAATAACAAGTTAGAGATTCCGAACTAAGTATCGTAAAATTGTAAATTATTACTATTCAATAGTGAAAAGAAGTAAATCGTAAATCTATTTTTTTACCTGTATAATGAACTTCTCTTTAAAATAGTCTTCTTGGAAAATTTCATAGATGGACATCATTTTTGGACGCACACCGCTTTCAAAAATTTCCTGATGTAAATCGCCTCCTTTTAAACAAATCAATCCATTGGGTTGATTTGTTTTTTTATGCACAATTGGACCTGCCCATCGCCATAAATCTTTTAAGGGAGCCACTGCACGACTAATAGCATAATCGAATTTCTTATTTTTGATGTCTTCCACACGGGTGTGTTTCGTAGTAATGTTTTTAATTCCTACCATTTCACAAACGGCGTCTACCACTTTTAATTTTTTGGCGATACTGTCTACTGCTAGGAATTCTACTTCGGGGAAGAAGATGGCCATAGGCACACAGGGAAATCCTCCCCCACAACCAATATCAATTACCTGAGTTCCTTTTTCCCATTCTGCAATGGCAGCAATGCTTAAACTATGCAAAACATGGTGCAAATAAAGTTGATCAATATCTTTTCTGGATATGACATTGATTTGGCTATTCCATTCCTTGTACGCAGCTTCAAGTCCAGCCAATTGTGCTAATTGAGTGGGCGTAAAATCATCAAAGTATTTGGTAATTAATTCCAGTTTTTGTTGGGTGCTTTCCATACGCTTGGCAAAGTAAATAAATAATAAAAAATAGACCATAGGTCAAAGAGCAAAAACCAAGGCCATAAATCTAATTCGTTTAATTTTTTCATAGTACTCCTTAAAATGGCTCCTTGGATAACTAGGCGGACACTCCAAAGGCACACTAATAAAATATATTCTTTTGTAAACAATAAGCCTGCAATTAAAATAGGGTAAACTAGGAACTGGCTTATTGCATACAATGCTAATAAAATGGAGTGCTGTTTTTTGTAATATTTACTAGTGGTATAATGTCGATATTTTTGGGTCATCCAATCGTTAAATGAGGTTTTAGGTTCACTTAAAGTATGTGCTCCATGATCAATTACAATGGATGTATTTTTAGAATTGGCTACTTGATTAATGAATAAGTCATCATCCCCACTTGGTAATTGGTTTATAGAAGAGAAACCTTTATTGCGCAAGAACACATCTTTTTTGTAAGATAAATTGCGGCCCACGCCCATATAAGGCATGCCAGCTAATGCATAGGATAAATATTGTAAAGCTGTTTGAAAGGTTTCAAAACGAATTAACTTATTCAAAAATCCTGGCTTCTTTTTATATGCCCCATATCCCAAAACAATTTCAGTTTGATCATCATATCCATCTTGCATCAATTGTATCCAATGCTCACTAGCAGGTATACAATCGGCATCTGTCAATAATAGGATTTCATTTTTAGCTGATTTGATTCCCATGGATAATGGAAATTTTTTCCCATTAATCATCTTTGCATCCTGGGTAAGGGTTACGATATTTAAATTCTTAAATGATTTTTTAAATTCTTCTAATAAATATTTTGACTCATCCTCAGAATTGTCATTTACTAAAACAATTTCGTGAGTAGTATTGTATTCCTGAACCAACACCCCAGGTAAATTCATAGCTAAATTGTGGGCTTCATCACGTGCGCAAATCACCACCGAAATGGGGTGTTCCATGTGAACTGCTTTTTTGGGCTTTTTATAGATGGCTAATCTTAGGAAAAAAAATAGGTAATAAAATAGCTGTATAGCTATGACACAGACAAATGCGCCCAATAATATAGGAGATACGGGTAGGTTAATAATCATGGTACAAAAGTAATACTATTTGACCTTACCTTTGCGCCATGGCGGCATTAGCATTTGAATTACAACATAAGAGCACTAAGGGTGCTTCAAGGGCAGGTACCATTACTACAGATCATGGCACCATACAGACTCCTATATTTATGCCCGTAGGAACAGTAGGTTCGGTAAAAGCAGTTACTCAACAACAACTAAAACTAGATATACAAGCTCAAATTATACTAGGGAATACCTACCATTTATACCTGCGACCAGGCACTGAAATTTTGGAAGCAGCAGGAGGATTGCACCGTTTTATGGGTTGGGATCGACCTATTTTAACAGATAGTGGGGGCTACCAAGTTTTTTCTTTAGCCAATAACCGAAAAATTAAGCCAGAGGGGGTAGTTTTTCAATCGCATATCGATGGCAGCAAGCATTTATTTAGTCCAGAAAAAGTAATGGATATTCAGCGAAGCATTGGTGCCGATATCATTATGGCTTTTGATGAATGTCCACCCATTCCAGCAGCATATGATTATGTGCGCAAGAGTATGGATTTAACCCATGTATGGTTAGATAGATGTTTTAATCGTTTGGCCGAAACTCCCGATTTATATGGACATACCCAAAACTTATTTCCCATAGTCCAAGGGGGTATGTATAAGGATTTAAGAAAAGCATCCTGTGAATATATTAGTTCCAAAAATGCAGTGGGCAATGCCATTGGAGGGCTTAGTGTAGGTGAAACTGAACCTGAATTGTATGAATTTACTGCCCTTTGTTGTGAGCATTTGCCTCAGGACAAACCCAGGTATTTAATGGGAGTCGGAACTCCTTGGAATATATTGGAAGCGATAGACTTGGGGGTAGATATGTTTGATTGTGTGATGCCAACGCGCAATGGCCGTAATGGAATGATCTTTACTTCACAAGGAGTTATGAATATCAAGAACAAAAAATGGGAGAAGGATTTCACCCCATTGGATCCAGGTATACCTAATGAACTAAGTCAATATTATACTAAGGCATATATGCGTCATTTATTTGTAGCCGATGAAATATTAGGCTTGCAATTGGCAAGCATTCAGAATTTATCCTTTTATCTTTGGTTGGTGGCGGAAGCCAGAAAACATATTGTGGCAGGGGATTACAGCCATTGGAAAGTAGATATGATCGCACAATTAAAAACACGTTTGTAAAAAATCATTTGTGAAAAAACTAGATTGGTACATATTGAATAAATTTTTTAGAGTCTTCTTTTTCTCTATATTTTTATTTGTAACCATTGCCGTTGTGGTAGATGCTAGTGAGAAAACGAACGATTTTGTAAAATCAGGCTTATCGGCTTCCGATATTATTACCCATTATTATATTGGGTTTGTGCCGCATATCATTGCCTTGCTTTTCCCATTGTTTGTATTTATTGCCGTTATTTTTTTCACTTCCAAAATGGCTGGGCAAACCGAAATTGTGCCTATTCTCGCAAGTGGTACCACTTATAACCGATGGTTAAGACCTTATTGGATTGGTGGTGCTGCATTGGGATTATTATTATGGATTTCCAATCAATTTATTGTACCTAAGGCCAATACCATTCGCGGAAGTTTTGAAGCAGCCTATATCGATGCGCATTCTACTTATAATGCCTTATTGACTTCTTCAACAGATGCTTATTTTAGGATCGATTCAAATACGTATGCGGGCATCTATAATTATGATACGGCAAATGATCGTGGAAGTAGTTTCTTTTCCTATAAAGTGGAGAAAGGAAAAGTAGTATACAATTTAAGGGCTGAAACCATATTTTGGGATACTGCTAAAAAGAAATGGAATCTTTATGATGTAATTGAGCGCAAAGTAATGGATAATAAAGAGACTGTGAAGTATTTTGCGAACTTGTATAAAGTGTATCCCTTTAAGCCGGTAGACTTAGAAAAAGACAATTATACCAAGGATAAATTAACAACACCCGAACTCATCAAGCAAATCCAAGTGGAAGCCCTTAGGGGTTCTGAAGGGCTCAATGAGCTTAAAATTGAACGCTACCGTAGGGATGCGTCTGCTGTTACTGTATTGCTTTTGACACTAATTGGAGCCATCATTGCAGGACGAAAAGTGCGTGGTGGAAGTGGGGCTCATTTGGCACTTGGTTTTGTAATCGCTGCCTTATTTATTATCACAGATCGATTCTCTACCATCTTTTCCACCAAGGGGAATTTACCCCCATTATTGGCTGCTTGGATACCCAATATGATTTTTATTTGGGTAGTATATTATTTGTATAAAAAAGCACCTAAGTAAGCCGTTTTTTTAGTTAACTTTATGTCCAATTTTAAAGGTTCCTAAACATTAAATTAAGGACATTATGGAAGCAATCAAAGATTTATTCAGTGCGAAAGCTACAGCGGCGGCGGCTGAAATTAAAGACCTCATCAAAGAACATGGAGATAAAAAAATTGGAGACGTAACATTAGCACAGGTGTACCAAGGGATGCGTGGTATTACTGGCTTAGTTACTGAAACTAGTTTATTAGATGCACAAGAGGGAATTCGTTTTCGTGGATTTTCAATTCCTGAATTACAAGACAAATTACCTAAAGCTCCAGGTGGAGATGAACCTTTACCAGAAGGTTTATTTTATTTGATGATGGTAGGTGAAGTACCTACTCAAAATGATGTGAAAGAAATTACCAACAACTGGCAAAGACGTAGTCATGTGCCATCCCATGTATTTGATGTGATTGATGCATTTCCTATTAGTGCACACCCAATGACTATGTATGTTGCAGCAGTAATGGCATTGCAAACTGAAAGTAAATTCTCTTCAGAATATGCGAAGGGGATGAATAAAAAAGATTACTGGCAATATACTTATGACGACTCTATGGATTTGATCGCAAGATTGCCAAGAATTGCTGCTTACATTTATAGAAGAAAATATAAAAACAACGAACATATTCATCCAAATGGATTATTAGATTGGGCAGGTAACCTTGCTTATATGATGGGCTTTGAGGATGAAAGCACGAAAGAATTAATGCGTTTGTACATGACTATTCATGCAGACCATGAAGGAGGAAACGTTTCTGCGCATACAACGCACCTAGTAGGTTCTGCATTAAGTGATCCATATTTAAGTTATGCAGCGGGTATGAATGGGTTGGCAGGTCCTTTACATGGATTAGCAAATCAAGAAGTAATCAAATGGATTTTTGAAATGCAAGAAGCCATTGGTTCAGATAGTCCAACCAAAGAACAAATTGTGGACTATGTTCAAAAAACATTGGCTTCAGGAAAAGTGGTACCAGGATATGGTCACGCCGTATTAAGAAAAACCGATCCTCGCTTTACTGCTCAAATGGCATTTGGTAAAAAACATTTGCCAGACGACAAATTAGTAAACACTGTATGGAATATTTATGAAACTGTACCACCTATTTTAGAGTCTTTGGGTAAAGTAAAAAATCCTTGGCCAAATGTGGATGCACATAGCGGTGCTTTATTAGTACACTATGGCATTGTTGAATACGAATTCTATACCGTTTTATTTGCAGTAAGCCGCGCATTAGGTGTATTAGCAAGTTTAACATGGGATAGAGCATTAGGCTTCCCATTAGAGCGTCCGAAATCTGTAACTACCGAAGCGGTTAAGTTATGGTTGGATGGTAAAGGAGATATTTAATCAATTATAGATATTAGTAAAGTAGCACTTGAATAGAGTGCTACTTTTTATAAGGGGAATTAGCTCAGTTGGTAGAGCGCTTGCATGGCATGCAAGAGGTCAGCGGTTCGACCCCGCTATTCTCCACCAAAAGCCAGTCATTGACTGGCTTTTTTTATGAAATTCCGTTTATACATTTAATGTTTACAAAATTCCTTGAATGCTTACCTTCGCAATCCTAAATTAGACTATGCAGTATTTTAAATATGGGTGTTTATTATTGATATCTGTTGTTTTTATGAGTACAGCGATGGCCCAGTCCAAAAACCAATCTATCAAATTGACAGATAAAATGGGTAAGCCATTTCCACTGGCAGTGGTATTGTACCATGCAAAAACAAAAAACAGCAATGCTTTTAACCTATCCAAAACAGCAAAAAGTTTCACTGATTCTTTTGGGGTAGCAAAAATAAATATAGATACCACAAATGTTTATTTTGTTCGTGTTTCTTGGATTGGATATCAAACTCTTGATACAATCATCACTTACCATCCACTTGGGGAGATACAATTGGTATTGAAAGAGGCAAATAATCAATTAAATGATGTGGTCGTAAAATCTTCCAAGCCTTTAATTCGTCAGGAAGATGATAAGTCGGTGGTGGATCCAGAGCCCTTGGCAGCAAGTAGTACCAATGCTTATGAAACAGTTGAAAAAACTCCTGGAGTGTTTATTGACCAGGATGGAAATGTCTATTTAAATGGATTGTCTCCTGCAGCTATTCAAATTAATGGCCGTGATTTAAAAATGAGTGCTTCAGATATTGCGATATTATTAAAAAGTTTGCCGCCCAATGCCATTCAAAAAATTGAACTTATTCGTACGCCTTCGGCAAAATATGATGCTTCGGGGGGTGGAGGTGTCGTGAATATTGTATTAATGAAGGGCATTAAATTAGGGATGAATGGATCTTTGAATACGGGATTTTCCCAAGGGGTGTATGGCAATCAATATATTGGATTTAATATTGCGAATAACAATGATAAATTGAATTCCTATGTAAATGCACAGTACAGCAATAATAATGGGTATTCCATTACCAATAGTGATAGAACGCTTTCCATTGATACCATATTAAAACAACACGCAAACACTATCTCGCCCAATACAGCAATCAATTTGGGATATGGTTTGGGTAAAAATGTAAAAGATAAATGGGAATTAAATTATGATGGTAGGATGAGTCAAAATAACGCTACCAACACCACTTTAAATGCGTCCTATTTAAATTTATTGGCACAGCAACAGCATGTTAATAATCTTTCATCAAATGTAAACAATGCAGCTAAATATCAATTTTTAAATCAGTCCTTTAGAGCAAAATTGAAATTAGATACATTGGCTGGAGAGTGGGTAAATGATTTTGCATTTAATTTATCAAAAAGTACTAATCATCAAAATTATCTTAATACACTAACCGATAATAATATTCAAACCAGTGGTATTGGAACTTATGGAAATGAAAGAAATTATTTTACGTTTCAATCTGATTTGAGGAAAAAGTATTGGGGAATCAATACTGAATTGGGCATTAAAACTTCCGTTTTAAATTTTAGCAATAATGCTGTTTATACTAAAACCATTCAATCCATAACCAGCCCAGATCCCTTTAGAACTAGCGGTTTCAATTATACTGAACAAATTAATGCAGGCTATTTGCAAGCCTCCAAAACCTGGGGAGCGATCGTTTTAAAACTAGGTACACGTGTTGAACAAACCATTATGGAAGGACATCAATTGGTGCCTAAGGATACTACTTTCAATTTGAATAGGACCGATGCTTTTCCTTATGTTTATTTGAGCAGAAAACTAGCTAAAATAAGTGAATATGAATTGCGCGCATTTTTAGTGTATCGAAAAACCATTAGTCGACCTTCATATGAGTATTTAAATCCTTTTGCAAAATACATTGATCCATTTTTGTATGAGGTGGGAAATCCAAAATTAAAACCGCAGTTTACCAATAATTACGAGGCCAATATTAGTGTAGATGACAAGCCATTGTTTGCCTATGGTATCAATGAAACCACCGACATTTTCACAAATGTAGTGTACCAGTCACCTGTCAATAAACAAATCAGTTATCGTACTTATGATAATTTGGGAAAAAGTAGAGAAACTTATTTTAGATTGGTAGGGGTGATTCCTCCAGGCAAAAAGTACTTTGCAGTGCTAGGTACACAATATAGCCGCAATGAATATATGGGCTTGTATGAGGGGCAGCCTATATCATTCAACAAAGGTACATGGACTTTTTTCACTTTTCAATCCTATAAAATTGATGGATTGTCTACTATTACCTTCAATGGGTTTTGGAGACTGAGTGGCCAGCAACAATTTTATGAACTTTCTGATTTTGGTTCCTTGAATGCAAGTGTGAACCGTCAGTTCTTAAAAAAGAAATTAATTGTTACAGCAAGTTTTAATGACTTTTTATTTACGAATAAAAACAATTTTGTATTACGTCAAGGCACACAAAATGCAGTGGGCTATAGGGAGTCGGATTCAAGAAGATTTGGCATTTCCTTGAGATACAATTTTGGTTTCAAGCCTAAGGAGAACAAAGTGGATATGTTAGAAAATGGTGCTGAAAATAAATAATACAACAGGGAGTTTTGAGCTGATTTTAGTAGATTTATGATGTCTTTAAAAGAGTCACTAAATCGATAAAATGCCATTAAATTATCATAGTAACGAAACCATTCCAGTAAGGTCCTTTCAAGCAATTGTTGTTGGGTCAGGAATTAGCGGAGGTTGGGCTGCGAAAGAATTTTGTGATAAAGGCATTCGTACATTAGTCATTGAAAGAGGGCGTAAAGTTGAACACAACAAGGATTATCCAACTAGTCAACTAGCCCCCTGGGAACTACCACACCGTGGTAATATTACTGATCAATTTAAAAAAGAGAATCCACTTATTACCAAGTCGGCCGGATTTGGAGAAGACAATGCTCACTTTTTTATCAAAGATGCAATACAACCCTATATACAGGAAAAACCTTTTGATTGGATTAGAGGTTATCAGTTAGGGGGTAAATCAATTATTTGGGGGCGTGCTTGTCAAAGATGGAGTGATCATGAATTTAGTGCGCCACAAAAATTTAATTATGGGTTGGATTGGCCCATTCGATACAAGGATGTAGAAGATTGGTATACACATGTAGAAACTTTTATTGGAGTTTGTGGGAACAAGGATGGTATTGAGGCCATGCCAGATGGTATTTACATGAAGCCGTTTGAATTAACAGATGTTGAACAGCATATAAAAAAGGTAATTCATGAAAAGTATGATCGACATTTAGTCCATGCAAGATGGGCCCATCTAACCGATCCGCAACCTATACATTTAGCACAAGGTAGGGGACAATGTCAAGCACGCAATTTATGCATGCGTGGTTGTCCATTTGGAGGGTATTTTAGTTCGGTTTCATCTACTTTGCCTTGGGCTGACAAGACAGGAAATTTAAGCATCTTGACCGACGCCATTGTGCATTCAGTAGTTTATGATGAAGCTACCCAAAAAGCCATTGGGGTGCGTGTGATAGATGCGAAAACTAAAAAGAAATACATCTATTATGCCGATATCATTTTCTTAAATGCATCTACATTAAATTCCAATTTAATTTTATTAAATTCTACTTCTAAACGTTTTCCTAATGGCTTGGGGAATGATTCAGGATTATTAGGTAAATATATTTGTCATCATAATTATAGAGCTAGTGTATGGGGCAAAATGCCTGGGTTTGATGATAGTTATGTTTTTGGACGCAATCCTACAGATGCAATTATTGCGAATTATAGAAATCTAGGCAAACAAGAAACCAATTTCATAGGAGGCTATACCACTTTTATAGGTACCTACAGAAAAAGAATGGACGAAGAAGTGACAGCTGATACTATTGGGTCTGCATTCAAAGACGCGATGCAGTCGCCTGGAAATTGGCATGTATATGCATATATGCAAGGTGAAACGATTCCTAAAAAAGAAAATCATGTCCGATTAAGTACCGATCAAAAAGATGAATTTGGACTTCCATTATTAATTACTTCGGTTGGCTATGATGAAAATGATAATAGATTGACGGAGGATTTTATACAAGAGACGCGTACCATGTTAGCAGCTGCTGGAGTGGTTGATATTGGCCATATTGATAATGGCCAAGCGCCTGGTTTAGATATTCACGAAATGGGTGGTTGTAGAATGGGGAAGGATATTTCCTCTTCTATCTTAAATGAGTACAACCAAATGCACCTTTGTAGGAATGTATTTGTAACAGATGGTGCTTGTATGACTAGTACAGGGAACCAAAGTCCTTCAATTTTATATATGGCACTTACTGCAAGAGCAGTTGACTATGCTGTTAAAGCTTTAAAGGCAGGGAATCTGTAAAGTAATTTTTTTAAATGATTCAAGTATGAACAATAATAATAAGGGTATTCAATTTTTGGTTTCTTCTATTTTATTTTTATTATGCTTCTGTATTGACAATACTGCCATTTCGCAGGTTGTTACTTATACTACCACAGCAAATGGTGATTTGAAATTTAGGCAAGAAATAATTTCACCTACGAGCCACGCAATCAGTAGTAACTTTTTAACTGTGAACGCATCAAAACGATATCAAAAAATGGAAGGTTTTGGTTATGCATTTACTGGCGGGTCTGCTCAATTAATAGCAGCATTACCATTGGAGAAGCGTAATGCATTGATGACAGAAATTTTCGGCAATCAATCAAATCATTTAGGGTTAAGCTATCTGCGTGTGAGCATGGGTGCTTCCGATTTAGATGCAGCCGTATTTAGTTATTGTGATCTTAAGCCTGGTCAAACTGATACTGCGCTACAACATTTTTCATTAGCTCAGGATACGAATTATTTAATTCCATTATTGCAACAAGCCATCAAAATAAATCCTAATTTAAAAGTAATGGCATCCCCTTGGAGCCCACCTGTTTGGATGAAAACCAATGGAGCTAGTATAGGAGGACATTTGTTGCCCCATTACTACAAAACTTATGCGCGCTATTTTGTAAAGTATATACAAGCAATGAAGGCAAAAGGGATTTCCATTGCATCGGTAACCATTCAAAATGAGCCCGAACATGGTGGTAATAATCCAAGTATGTTGATGAATGCACAGGAGCAAACTGTGTTTGTTCGTGATTATTTAGGCCCTCAATTGAAAGCGGCAAAATTGGCTACTGAAATTGTGATTTGGGACCATAATGCCGATCATCCCGAATATCCCATTTCAGTATTGAATGATGCTAAAGCAAAATCTTTTATTGCTGCATCGGCTTTTCATTTATACCTGGGCAATGAATCTGCTTTGTCAAAAGTGCATCAATTGCACCCCGATAAAAAAATATATTTTACAGAGCAATGGACCGGTGCAAAAGGGGAGTTTGCCGGCGACTTGATGTGGCATCTTGAACATATCGTAATGGGCACCATTCAAAATTGGAGTAGTTTGGTTTTGGAATGGAACTTAGCAGCCGATGCGCAGTATGCTCCTCATACGCAAGGTGGATGTACGGAATGCAAGGGGGCGTTTACTATACAAGGTGAAATGGTGCAGCGCAATGTAAGTTATTATATCATTGGTCAAATAGCTCAATTTGTACCTGCAGGTTCAATTAGGATTGCCGCAGCGACTAATAATGATAATTTGAAAACAATTGCATTTCTAACACCATCAGGTAAGAAGGTGGCCTTGGTATTGAATACTGGGAATGCCGATCAAAATCTTTCTATGACTGCTGTAAAAAAATATAATTTTTCCATACCCAAACAATCAGCTATTACCATTGTTTGGTAATATAATTATCTTTAAGTTTATAAATAGTATATCATGAAAAAACGTTTATTCACCCTGGCTTTGCTTTGTTTATGTAGTTTTGTATTTGCTCAAACAAGTAAGGATGTCAAAATGCATGTATTCGTAAATGGATTAATGTCTAAAATGACTTTAGAAGAAAAGTTGGGACAATTAAATTTACCTGCCTCAAGTGATTTTGTAACAGGTGCGGTGAGTAGCTCCGATATTGCTGAAAAAGTTAAGGCAGGAAAAGTAGGAGGTGTGTTTAATATTCGTTCAGTTACAAAAATTAAAGAACTTCAGGAGTTTGCAGTAAACAATACAAGATTGCATATTCCTTTATTATTTGGAATGGATGTGATACATGGATACAAAACCATTTTTCCTATACCATTAGGAATGTCTGCCACTTGGGATATGGAATTAATTGAACAATCGGCAAGAATTGCTGCCAGTGAAGCTAGTGCGGATGGTATCCAATGGACTTTTTCTCCCATGGTAGATCTTACACGTGATCCAAGATGGGGAAGGGTTTCAGAAGGAAATGGGGAAGATGCTTTTTTAAGTTCAGCCATTGCAAAAGCTATGATACATGGGTATCAAGGAAAAGATTTAAGTGCTCCGAATACCATTTTGTCTTGCGTAAAACATTATGCATTGTATGGAGCAGCCGAAGGAGGTAGGGATTACAATACAACCGACATGAGTCGTGTCAGAATGTATAATGAATATTTTCCTCCCTATAAGGCAGCAGTAGATGCAGGTGTTGCTTCGGTGATGGTTTCTTTTAATGAGGTAGATGGTGTGCCGGCTTCCGGTAACAAATGGTTGGTAGATGATGTATTAAGAAAGCAATGGAAATTCGGAGGTTTTGTTGTGTCTGATTATACAGGTATACCTGAAATGATGAATCATGGAATGGGTGATGTACAAACAGTGAATGCATTGTCTATGAATGCCGGAGTGGATATGGATATGGTAGGGGAAGGATTTTTAATTACATTGAAAAAATCAATGCAAGAAGGCAAAGTAAGTTTAGCTCAAATTAATAAAGCTTGTGAGCGTATTTTAATAGCAAAGTATCAATTAGGGCTGTTTGATGATCCTTACAGGTATTGTAATGAGCAAAGATCTGCAAAGGAAGTATTTACAGCATCTAATAGAGCAGCAGCTAGAAATATTGCCGCACAAAGTTTTGTTTTATTGAAAAATAACAATGTGTTGCCAATTGCAGCAGGTAAAACTATTGCGTTAGTCGGTCCTTTAGCCAACGCAAAAGAAAATATGACCGGTACCTGGAGTGTGGGTGCAGACAATTCAAAATCGTTGACCTTATTAAAAGGATTGACCGATGCAGTGGGCAATAATGGCAAAGTAGTATATGCTAAGGGATCAAATTTAGAAGCCGATGCAGAAATGCAAAATCGTCAAACCTTATTTGGAAAAGACATTGTAAGAGATAATCGTACTGAAGCGCAAATGATTGAAGAAGCATTGGCTGTAAGTGCACAAGCTGATGTAATTGTTGCAGCCTTAGGAGAGGGTGCCGAAAGTAGTGGTGAAAGTGCTTCTAAATCCAATATTGATATTCCTGCAGTACAGCAAAGATTATTAAAAGCTTTGGTGGCAACAGGAAAGCCAGTTGCATTAGTATTGTTTAATGGTCGTCCTTTAACTTTAAATTGGGAAGCTGCTAATGTTCCAGCGATATTAGATGTATGGTTTGCTGGTTCCGAAGCAGGAGATGCCATTGCAGATGCTTTATTAGGAAAGGTAAATCCTTCGGGTAAATTGAGTATGAGTTTCCCACAAAATGTAGGTCAAATTCCTTTGTACTATAATCATAAAAATACAGGACGCCCTTTAACAGGTACATGGTTTTCAAAATTTCAATCCAATTATATTGATGTAAGCAATGAACCTTTATATCCTTTTGGATTTGGTTTAAGCTATACACATTTTGATTACGGTGCTCTTGAACTATCAGCTAAGCAATTAAAAGGCAATCAAAAATTAACAGTAAGCTTGAATGTGAAAAATACAGGTGCAATTGCTGGAAAGGAAGTAGTACAATTGTATATCAGAGACGAAGTAGGTAGCATTACAAGACCTGTACAAGAATTAAAAGGCTTCCAAAAAATTGAATTGGCTGCAGGGGAAACTAAAAAGGTAAGTTTTGAAATCACTCCTGAATTATTAAAATTCTATAATAGTGATTTGAAATATGATTGGGAGTCGGGGGATTTTCAGATCATGGTGGGTACCAATTCTAAAGAAGTACAAACTGTAAAAATAAATTGGGTGAAGTAGTAGCGCGGCTACCAACTTCCATACAAGCCCTCTTTCAGTGCCTTTTGATATTTTTTATCATTAAAAGTGTACAGAAAGGGGGCTTTGTGTGCACCCCCTTTTCTAGTTTCACTTAATTTATTAAGAATGCCAAATCCAATCATTTTACGCTGAAAATTTCGTCGATCCAATTTTTGATTTAAAATGGTTTCATATAATTTTTGCAATTCAGGCATCGTAAACTTTTTGGGCAATAAATTTCGACCAATAGGTAAGTAAGCAAGCTGTGTCCTAAGCACTTCTAATGCTTTTAGTACAATGGATTCATGGTCCATCATTAAGTGGTTCAACTTGTTGATATCAATCCATTCTGCACCTTCTGAACTTGCTGCATCTTCTAAATCTACCTCGGTAAAATCAATAAGCGCATAAAAACCAATGGTAATAAAACGTTGTAATAACCAATTGTCTTTAGGAATTTTAATACCATAGCTGGCATATCTATTTTGGTGAATGCTAGCATCGGAACGTTTGGGGTCACCAAAGGCATTGAATTGTTGTAAAAAAATGTTTTTTACACCAGTACGTTCATTTAATACACGGTAGGCTGCTTGATCAATGTTTTCATCCTTGAAAATAAAACCTCCAGGCAATGCCCATTTGTTGGTATTGGGTACTTTAAGCAATAATACTTTAAGTACATTTTCATGAAAACCAAAAATGGTACAATCCACAGAAATGCCAGGTTGGTAGATCTTATCTCCTTTGTCAAGAATTGTTTTGAATCCAGCGGGTAAAACGACCTTTTTTGCCATAGTGCCTTAAAAATAATTAATTGATAATTTGTTCTGTGATCTTACCGGTAGTTTTATGTTTCAAGATTAATTTTTTAGCACCATAATGCGTCATTTCTTCCTTTACTAAATAATGTTCCGCATCATATTCAACCAAATGACTTTCTTTTGTTAAGCCAGTTTGGCCTCTCCAAACATCTAATTGAACAGGTTCCCATAATTTAGATTTAGCCGAACGATAGGCAGCATCTAAAATACAGTTCACCACATAGCCATCATAGAAGGTTTCTTTGGGCGCAACACCTTGTTCCATTGCATTGAACATATCCATAAACATATGGTTATAACCCAATTCATTTAATTCATCACCAACAGGGAATAACCAGCCGCGATCACTTTCTGCTTTTTCGGCAATATAATCACCACCTTTTCCTGTTGTAAACATTTCAAATCCTGTGCGTAAAAAACTATTAATCCAAATGGTACCCTCGGTACCCATTACTTCATCTCTTAAATCCAAGCCTCCTCTAAATGTCCAACTCACTTCAAATTGCCCAATGGCGCCATTTTCATATTTAACTAAACCAATTGCATGGTCTTCGGCATCGATAGGTTTAACTTGTGTATCTGCCCAACACATTACTTCCACTGGTTTAATATCTTTCCCAATATAACTACGAGCAATTTCCACACAGTGGCAACCTAAATCTAAAATACAACCCCCGCCAGCTTGGTTAATATCCCAAAACCATTCGCTATGGGGGCCAGGGTGGGTTTCACGAGACTTGGCCCATAAAACGCGTCCTAATGCACCTTCTTTTACACTTTGACTGGCTTTGATAAACTTAGGTGTATACACTAAGTCCTCTAAGTAGCCGTTAAATATTCCTGCTTCTTCCACTGCAATCAACATTCTTTTCGCTTCCTCACCATTACGTCCTAATGGCTTGGTGGTCATTACTGCTTTTTTATGTTTACAACAAAGCATTACAGCTGCTTCATGTACATGATTGGGAAGGGAAATACATACCACATCCACATCGGGGTGGGCGATGGCTTCCTCCATATCCGTGGTCCAATGTGCACATTGGTAATCGGCTGCGAATTTCACGGCCGACTCTTCACGTCGTGCGTAAATACTAACTACTTTGTCTTTACTTCTATATCCTTGCAAGGCATCGGCATAAAATCGTCCAATAAAACCTGCACCTAACATTGCTATACGCATGATTTAAAATTTTCAGTGTGAATGAAATAAAAAAAAGCCTACCCAAGGGATAGGCTTTTGATACATTATTTTTTAAGCTGAGACAAATTCTTTTTTACCATCAATTGCTTTCTTTTCTTTAAATCCTAAAATGAAAGCAATTAAAACGGCACCTGCTATAGCAGCAGGAGTTAACCAAATATTAGTCCATTCATGGCCAGCAGCTGTTTTATGTTGATCTACTACAAATCCACTGTACCAAGTTCCAATAAACATTCCTACACCATAAGTAGCAAATGTAAATAAACCCTGTGCAGCATTTTTGATAGATTCACCTGCTTTTTTCTCAGTATACATATAGCCGGTTACAAAGAAAAAGTCATAGCAAACTCCATGTAATACAATACCTGCGTATAACATCCAGCTTGCATCCATAGTGCCATATGCAAAACAGATATAACGTAATACCCATGCGCTCATGCCCAAAATCAACATATTTTTTACGCCAATTTTATTGAACATAAATGGAATTGCTAAAATAAATAAGGCTTCAGACATTTGACCCATTGTCATTTTACCTGCAGCATTTTCTAATCCTACTTCGTTTAAGAATGGATTTGCAAAACCGTAATAGAATGAAAGTGGTATACAAATTAAAATGGCAGCGCCAAAGAAAATCAAGTATGATTTTTCTTTTAACAATACAAATGCGTCCTTGCCTAAAATGCTTCCAAAAGAAGCTTTGGTTCCAGCACCTTTTGGCGGTGTGTTAGGCAACATAAAGCTAATTACTCCTAAAACAAGGGATACCGCTGCAGCAACTTGGAATGTGCCTGCAGTTTTTTCAATACCTAATTTTGCAATGATCAAACCAGCAACAATCCATCCAAGCGTACCAAATACACGAATCCAGGGGAATTGTTTTCCAGGATCAGTCATTTGTGCAAAGGCAACGCTATTGCTTAATGCAATGGTTGGCATGTATAATAATGAGTAAACTAAAATTACCCAGTAAAAGCTACTATTGTCTACTTTGGTTGCATAAAATAATAATGCAGCACCAATAATATGCAAAACACCCATTATTTTTTGAGCAGCGAAAAATTTGTCAGCAATCATGCCCACAAAGAAAGGGGAGATGATAGTGGCAATAGCACCAGCACTATAGGCGGCACCAATATCTACCCCCGACGATTTAAGTACTTCTCCCATATAAGTTCCCATAGTTACATACCAAGCACTCCAAATATAATATTGGAGAAACATCATGACAGATAATAGAATACCAGTTTTTAATTTCATAAGTGTGTGTTTAATGTTTTGAGTAATCGTTAGTGAACCTTTTGGTTGGTTTTAAGCGCATTCAATATACTAATAAATCTTAAAAATAGTGGCAAAAATGCATCAATTTTAGGGCTTCAATGTGTATAAAAGACACAAAAAAGCCCTGGCAACTCGTATTGCCAGGGCTTTCGTATTATGATATGTTTAAGTGCTAAGCTTGATTTATGCCAATTCCAAAGCTTGCAAAATATCATTTAAAATATCCTCCTTATGCTCTAGCCCAACCGAGATGCGAATTAATCCTGGTGTTATGCTAACTGCTTGCCTTTCGGCTTCTGATAATTTTGCATGGGTAGTGCTTGCAGGATGCGATGCAATGCTTCTGGTATCTCCCAAATTAGCGGTTAAAGAAAGCATTTTCAAACTATTTAAAAATGTACGTCCAGCTTCAATGCCGCCTTTTAATTCAAAACAAACTATGCCCCCTCCATTTTGCATTTGTTTTTTGGCAATAGCATGTTGGGGATGTGTGGATAAGAAAGGATATTTTACAAAATTAATTTTAGCATGGTCTTGTAATTGCTCAGCAAGAAATAATGCGTTGCTACTATGTCTATCCATTCTAACTTCCAAGGTTTCCAAACTCTTACTCAATACCCATGCATTGAAAGGAGATAGGGAAGGACCAGTACTACGACAAAATAAATAAATATCATGAATCAAATCTTTTTTGCCTACAACAGCACCCCCTAAAACACGTCCTTGCCCATCAATCCATTTGGTGGCAGAATGTACTACTAAGTCGGCACCCAAATCAATAGGGGTTTGACCAATAGGGGTGGCGAAGCAATTGTCTACATTTAAAATGATATTGTGTTTTTTTGCAATGGCACTAATCATGCTAATATCTAACACTTCTAAACCTGGATTGGTTGGGGTCTCTATATAAATCATTTTAGTTTGTGGTGTGATCGCAGCTTCCCATTCTGAAGCTGTTGCATTTGCGGCTACATAACTAAAATCAATTCCATATTTAGGCAAGTATTTTGAAATGACAGTATGGGTACTTCCAAAAATGGAATTGCAGGCTAATAAATGATCCCCTTTTTTTAATAAAGCCATAAAGGAACCAAATACCGCGCTCATACCACTTGCGGTTGCAAACCCATCTTCAGCGTTCTCTAACACACATAAACGGTCAACAAATTCTTGCACTGAAGGATTGGAAAAACGACTGTAAATATTGGCATCCGATTCATCGGCAAACGCAGCGCGCATGTCTTCGGCATTATCAAAAGTAAAACTACTTGTAAGGAACATAGGAGATGCATGCTCATGTTGATTGGTTTGCGGAACCCTAGTTCTAATTAATTTGGATTGATTATGCTTCATGCTTTATATATTAAAATGAAAATCTATTTTAAATTTTTCTTAAGGAGCAATTATAAAATTTCAACACTCCAAGTAATGGATGCACCTGCTGCTCTTAATGTTGCTGCAACGGAACAATATTTATCCATGGAAAGGGCACATGCTTTTTCGGCTCTTTCTTTTGTCATACTACCTTTTAATTTAAAAACAATATGAATGGTTTCCCATAAAGCAGGTTCTTTGCCAACCTGACGTTCTCCATCAATGATCATTTCAAATTGTTCAATGGTTTCTTTTTGTTTTTTTAAAATCATTACAATATCCACTGCACTACAACCACCCAATGCACTCAATAAAGCCTGCATAGGTCTAACGCCGTTGCCATGTCCACCTTGATCTACGGGGATATCCATAGTTAGGGTTTGTCCTGCCTCATCGGTGGTTACAAACTGATAATCTTTGTCAATTTGCTTTAAATGAATCCTTGCCATAGGTGAATGCTTGTTAGTTTATAGAAAATAAAAAAATGGTACCTTTGACAAAGGTAATTCAAATAGATACTTACTAAGCAATAGAATACGAAAAAATGGGTCCAAGGATATATCAATACAATCAGCCTTTCACATTAGAATGTGGAGTACAATTGCCAAAACTAAAAATTGCATACCATACTTATGGTGAATTTACACCGGGCAAGAAAGTGGTATGGGTATGTCATGCATTAACTGCCAATAGTGATGTTGCAGATTGGTGGAAGGGATTGGTAGGGGAAGGTTATTTAATTAACCCTAATGATTATTTTATTGTTTGTGCCAATATTCTAGGTTCTTGTTATGGTTCCACGGGGCCTTTAAGTGTGGAAGATTTAGGCACAGAGATTAGCTTAAATAATTTCCCTACGGTGACCATTCGCGATATGGTGCAAGCACATATTTTGTTAAGACAGTATTTGGGCATTGATCATATTGATTTATTGATGGGGGGAAGTATGGGAGGTTATCAGGCTTTAGAATGGGCCGTTTCAGAACCTACAGTGATTAAGAAAATGTTTTTGATTGCTACATCGCCTTCCGAAAGTGCATGGGGCGTTGCAGTACATACAGCGCAACGTTTGGCTATTGAAGCAGATTGCACTTGGAAGGAAGCCACACCAAATGCAGGTGCAAAAGGGTTGAAAGCAGCACGCGCTATTGGTATGTTAACCTATCGCAATTATGGTATTTTCCAGGAAAAACAAACCGATGAGGATCCTGAGAAAATTGACAATTTTAAAGCATCATCCTATATTGAATACCAAGGTGATAAATTGGTGAAACGGTTTAATGCCTATAGTTATTGGTTATTAACTAAATCTATGGATAGTCATCATTTGGCACGAAAAAGAGGGGGAGATTTAATGACAACACTAGCAACCATTAAAACACCTACATTTATTATTGGTATTAATAGTGATATCCTTTGTCCATTAGACGAGCAAAGATTTATGGAACACCATATGCCCAATGCTAAATTAATTGCCATTGATTCCATGTATGGTCATGATGGATTTATTATTGAAGCTCCTCAAATTACCAATTTATTAAAGAGCTGGTTGGTATCACAAAACGTGTAACTTATTTAAACAGTAATTGCGCAATCATGAATACTAGCCCTAATGCTATTATTATATAGGTACTCCAATTATTTCTTTTTGTATAAAATACGTAGAAGATTGCGAATAGGAACAAGGATATATTTAATATCATTCCCGTTTTTATATTGAACCAAGAAACTTGCTTGAAAAAAAAACTCTGCGATAGCATTGTTAAAGAGGTAATTGTTAAAAAAACTCCTTTTTGAATTTTTGTCATAGATTAAATTTAGTGGCAATCATTATAGTCAAGTTGACAGCCAGTTCTCATAATTGATAAATGTTCTAGCGCAGCTGCACCACATGCTATTTGAAAGATAATGCCTCCAACGCCAAGGGTTACCGAGCCAATGCCTATTGCTCCTGCAGTACATCCTAGTATTTCAGCTGTATATACTGTATTTCCTAATGCAAGGCAATTGTTTAGGCGGTCACCACACCTATTGTCAAGTCTCAATGTCTTAATTGTTGAATTTTTGTTTTTTTGAATAGCAGTTTGCAATAAAACTCTTATGTTCGATGACTTAGTTATGGTGGGGTATTTTGTTTTAATTTTTTCTACTAGATCATGCTGTGTTTTAACAAATAAATCATATTGTTCTATATCTTCAAAACCCAATGCTTTTGAAATTATTAATTTCTCTCTATTTGAAACCATATTTTTTCTTAAAAGCGGCTTAATGCTATCAATTGAGGGCTTCATTGTATTTATCAATTGTGAATTTATATTTAGCAACTCGCCAACTAATGTATCCTCAATAAAATCTCTGGAGACTTCTTGGTTTATTATGTTATTATTTTGTTCTTTAGTGCATCCAATAGTAAAAAAACAAATTGAAGCATATGTTAATATTAATGTTTTTTTCATAGTTAATTACTTTTATTTTTTTTATGAAAGTAATTGGTAATAAAATAAGGAATTTGCGTATTTCTACGCTTTCAATA
>JBDKLP010000060.1:0-10649 GCA_039795575.1 Bacteroidota bacterium
ATTTTTCTTCTTGAAAAAATAATGGCAATACGATTTAACAAACCCACTTGGTTTTCGGTATACACCGTAATGGTGTATTCTTGTTTTTCGTTTGCTGTTGTCATAAAAATATTTTTATCTGTTCCTTATTTTACCTATTCCAAATTTTATTTGCGTTCGCAAATAATGTTTATCTGCATACGCAAATAATGTTTATTTGAGCTCGACATGCGTCTCGCTCGAATCAGACTTAAAAGCTTCGCTATTTAAGTCTGATTTCTGATACCGAGCATCCCTGTGGTACCATCGGAAACACATTGTTTTCCTTGCCCACCATTACTTCTAACAAATAAGATCCTTTATGCGCCAACATAGTTTTGATGGCCGCTTCCAAATCCTTTCGGTGTGCTACTTTAGCACCTTCAATGCCATAGGACTTTGCGAGCATCACATAATTAGGACTCGCGATATCTACAAAGGAATAACGCTTGTCCATAAACAAGTCCTGCCATTGACGTACCATGCCTAAAAACTGATTGTTTAAAATCATGATTTTTACATCCACACCTGTTTGCATAATGGTGCCTAATTCTTGCAAAGTCATTTGGAATCCTCCATCACCAATTACAGCAATCACCGTTCTATCGGGTGCACCAAACTTAGCACCAATCGCTGCTGGCAAACCAAATCCCATGGTACCCAAACCACCCGATGTAATATTGCTACGGGTTTGATTGAACTTTGCGTATCTACAAGTTACCATTTGGTGTTGGCCCACATCGGTTACCATAATCGCATCGCCCTTGGTAGTTTCATTGGCCACACGAATGGCTTCTGCCATGGTCATGGCTTCGGAGCTTGGATACATTTCGGGTTGAATACATTGTTCGTATTCTTGTTTTGCATAGTCGGCAAAAACAGCCAACCATTCGCTTCGGTCTTTTTGTTCAATACCTAATGTTAGCAAAGGAAGGGTCTCTTTACAATCTCCCCATACACCCACATCGGCTTTTACATTTTTATCTATCTCTGATGGATCAATATCCAAATGAATAATTTTTGCTTGCTTCGCGTATTTATCTAATCGTCCTGTTACGCGATCATCAAAACGCATACCCACCGCAATCAATACATCACAATCATTGGTCAACACATTGGGACCATAGTTTCCGTGCATACCCACCATACCTACATTTTGTGGATGATCGGTTGGCAATGCACTCAATCCTAAAATGGTCCATGCTGCTGGCATGCCCGATTTTTCAATAAATTTTTTGAACTCTTTTTCGGCCTTTCCTAAAACCACCCCTTGTCCAAAAATCACCAATGGTTTTTTAGCATTGTTGATGAGCTCAACAGCTTGATCGATATATTCTTTTCGAATCACCGGTTTAGGACGATAAGATCTTACATGATTGCAAGGGGTATATCCTGTATAATTAAATTGTTGAAATTGTGCGTTCTTAGAAATGTCAATCAATACCGGACCCGGACGACCACTTCTTGCTAAATAAAAAGCTTTAGCCAATACGCTTGGGATTTCTTCGGCATCGGTAATTTGATAATTCCATTTAGTCACCGGCATAGTAATATTAATCACATCCGTTTCCTGAAATGCATCTGTGCCTAATAAATGTGCAAACACCTGTCCTGTTATACAAACCAAGGGCGTGCTATCAATCATAGCATCGGCTAGTCCAGTCACTAAATTGGTGGCACCTGGTCCACTAGTAGCAAATACCACACCCACTTTCCCCGAACTGCGCGCATAGCCCTGTCCAGCATGGATGCCGCCTTGCTCATGGCGTACCAATATGTGATTTAATTTTTCTTTATAATCATACAAGGCATCATAAATGGGCATGATGGCACCACCTGGATATCCAAAAATGGTATCCACCCCTTCGGCAATACATGCTTCCAATACTGCCTGTGATCCTGTTAATTGTTTTGCTTCCATAAACTTCTTTTTACTTTTCAGCGCTAAACACTAATCAGCGTCGGTTACACAACCTTCACTTGCATCCTTTACCAACTTTGCATATTTATACAACACCCCATTGCTTACTTTTAATTTTGGAGCGGGCTGCGCTGCTCTTCGTTTTGCAATGGTTGCTTCGTCTACTTTTAAAGTCATAGTACGTTTTGGCACATTCAATTCAATAATGTCTCCATCTTCCACCACACCAATCAATCCTCCTTTGTAAGCTTCGGGTGTGATATGGCCAATTACAAATCCGTGCGTACCTCCGCTAAAACGTCCATCGGTAATTAATGCAACAGATTTGCCTAAGCCTGCACCAATAATCGCCGATGTAGGCTTTAACATTTCAGGCATACCTGGAGCACCCACTGGGCCTACGTTTTTAATTACCACTACATCCCCTGGTTGAATTTTTTTAGAGTTGATGCCTTCAATTAAAGCATGCTCTCCATCAAATACACGCGCAGGACCTTCAAACATATCTCCTTCTTTTCCAGAAATTTTTGCAACACTTCCTCCTGTTGCCAAGTTGCCGTACATAATTTGTAAATGTCCAGTTACCTTGATTGGGTTTTCCTTTGGAAGAATAATTTTTTGTGCATCAAAATCCAAGTCGGGTGCTGATGCTAAATTTTCGGCAATGGTTTTTCCTGTTACGGTTAAACAATCACCATGCAGCCAACCCTGTGCCAACATATATTTCATTACTGCTGGCACGCCACCATATTGGTGTAAATCCTGCATCAAATATTTACCCGATGGTTTAAAATCGGCCAACACTGGAATTTTATCACTGATGGTTTGAAAATCATCCTGTGAAAATGCAACACCCACCGCTTTTGCCATGGCAATCATATGCAATACCGCATTGGTACTTCCACCCAATACCATTATCACCGCTACTGCATTTTCAAATGCTTTGCGCGTCATGATATCTTTAGGCTTAATATCTTTTTCTAATAATAATCGAATTGCTGCTCCCGCATCCTTACACTCTTGTTGTTTTTCCTTACTCAACGCAGGGTTAGAAGAGGAATAAGGCAAGCTCATTCCCAATGCTTCAATCGCCGATGCCATGGTATTGGCAGTATACATACCACCGCACGCACCTGCACCTGGACAAGCATGTTGTACAATGCCTTTAAAATCGGCTTCGTCCAATTGTCCTGCAATTTTTTGTCCCAATGCTTCAAAGGCAGATACAATATTTAAATCCTGACCTTTATAATGTCCTGGTGCGATAGTTCCACCATACAACATTAATGAAGGACGATTCAATCTTCCCATGGCAATTAAAGAACCTGGCATATTTTTATCACACCCTGGCACAGTAATCACGGCATCATAATATTGTGCACCCACCACCGTTTCAATACTGTCTGCAATTACATCACGGCTCACTAATGAATAACGCATCCCATCGGTACCATTACTCATGCCATCACTCACACCAATGGTATGAAAAGTAAGTCCTACCAAATCATTGGCACAAACACTTTGTTTAACATCGGCTGCCAATGCATTCAAGTGCATATTACAAGTGTTTCCATCATAACCCATACTCACAATACCTACCTGCGCTTTATGCAAGTCGGCATCGGTTAATCCAATTCCATAAAACATGGCTTGCGCTGCAGGCTGTGTAGGATCGAGGGTAATTGTTTTTGAGTATTTATTTAATTCCATAATTTTTATTTTTAAAAGTGTAGAACACTTTTTTGCCATGACTTTCAACTAGGCCATTGATAAATTTACAACCAATTCTTCGCCTAACCTTAAGACGAATGTTTGTTAGACAAACAATTATTAAATGATGGTAGATTTATGCAAACGCTCATGTATTGGATGTTTCTCACCTTTTGCATGACGTTCAATAAATTCACAAATCAAATCGCCAATGGCAGTTGTGGTATAACTATTAGTAGCATCAATGTCCTTGGTTACAAAGCCACTGTTTAAACACCATGCAGCTGCATCACGAATAATGGTTGCTTCTTTTGCTAACCCAAAATGATCTAACATCATGGCTGATGATAAAATAGAGCCCAATGGATTGGCAATGTCTTTTCCTTTTGCTTGCGGATATGATCCGTGAATCGGTTCAAACAAGGCAACGGTATTACCAACGGATGCCGATGGTAACAATCCCAATGATCCTGCCAATACCGATGCTTCGTCGCTAATAATATCACCGAATAAGTTTTCGGTTAACACCACATCAAATTGTGCTGGGTTTAAAATAATTTGCATCGCTGCATTGTCTACAAACAAATAGTCAACAGTTACATCGCTATAAGTTGGTGCAATAGCTTGTACTACTTTTCTCCAAAGTCTTGAAGTTTCTAATACATTGGCTTTATCAACTAAGGTTAATTTTTTTCTACGAATTTGTGCATGCTTAAATGCCAAATGTGCAATGCGTTCAATTTCCGCTACCGAATAAGAGCAATCATCTTTCGCAACGGTACCGTCCTCACTTAAACTTTTTGCACCAAAATATATACCACCGGTTAGCTCTCTATAAATTACAAAATCAACGTTTTCTAACAACCTTGGTTTTAATGGTGTTAAATGTTGCAATGCTGCATAAGTTGTTACTGGACGGATATTCGCAAACAATTGTAATTCCTTTCTCAACTTTAACAATCCTTGTTCTGGTCTTACTTTTGCGGTAGGATCATTATCATATTTAGGGTCGCCAATTGCACCAAACAAAATGGCATCACTCGCTAAACAGGTTTTAATAGTTTCATCGGGCAATGGATTGCCAGTTTCATCAATGGCACATGCGCCCATCAACGCGTTTTCGTAACTAAATTCATGATTGTAATTTTTAGCAATCGTGTTTAACACTTTGATAGACTGTTGCGTTACTTCCGGACCAATCCCGTCACCCAATATCACTGCTATTTTCTTTTGCATACTATTTTATTTTTCGCTTTGGCTTTTCTTAAATTATTTGTTGGCTTTTTCGTAAGCTTCAATTTCAGACTTCATGTTTAATAAATAATCAATGTCGTCGTATCCATTCAACATACAGGTTTTCTTATACGCATTAATTTCAAATTGCTCCTGAGCCCCTGTTGCATCAATGGTAATGGTTTGTGCTTCCAAATCCACAGTTAAAGTATCATTCGCGCCTTGTGCAAATATTTGTTGCAAGAAAGCGTCTGAAACCGTAACGGGCAATACTCCATTGTTCAATGCATTGTTTTTAAATATGTCGGCAAAAAAGCTAGACACCACTACTTTAAAACCATAATCTTGAATACTCCATGCAGCATGCTCACGAGAAGAACCACAACCAAAGTTTTTAGCAGCTACTAAAATTTCACCGCTATATTGTGATTGATTCAACACAAAATCAGCTTTTGGTTTTGTTTCATCATCGTTCTCGTATCTCCAATCTCTGAATAAATTTTTTCCAAAACCATCTTTTGTAGTGGCTTTTAAAAAACGAGCTGGTATAATTTGATCCGTATCAACGTTTTCAATACGTAAAGGAATAAATCGGCTTGTTATTTTTTGTAAGGATTGCATATACTTAATTTCTTATTTTAAAATGTCTCTGATATCGGTGATTTTTCCTGTTAACAATGCAGCGGCTGCTGTTAAAGGACTTGCCAATAAGGTTCTTGCACCTGCTCCCTGACGTCCTTCAAAGTTGCGGTTGCTGGTACTAATACAATATTCGCCTGCTGGAATTTTATCTTCATTCATTCCTAAACAAGCACTACATCCCGCTTGTCTTATTTCCACACCCGCATCGGCAAATATTTTATCCAAACCTTCGGCCTTAATTTGTTTAGCCACTTCTTGAGAACCTGGCACAATTAAAGTTTTAATGTTTGGATCCTTTTGCTTGCCCTTGATAATACTTGCTACCAAACGGAAATCCTCAATTCTTGAATTGGTACAAGAACCAATAAATACATTTTGTACCGGCATGCCTAATAAACTTTGCCCTGGAGTAAGTCCCATATAGGCCAAAGCTTTTTCATAATTCTGTTTTTCGGTTGCATCTGTAAAGCTTTCCACAGTTGGAAGTGTACCTCTTACACTTAAGCCCATACCCGGATTGGTTCCGTATGTAATCATGGGATCAATGTCCTCCGCTTTAATGTTTATCTCCACATCAAACTTGGCATCTGCATCGGTATACAATTCCTTCCAGGCTGCTAATTTTTTATCCCAGTCTGCCCCTTGTGGCGCAAACAATCTTCCTTTGATATAATCGAATGTAGTTTGGTCTGGTGCAATCATTCCTCCACGTGCACCCATTTCAATACTCATATTACAAATAGTCATACGCGCTTCCATGCTTAATGCACGAATCGCAGAGCCCGCATATTCTACAAAGTATCCAGTTGCACCACTTGCTGAAATTTGAGCAATGATGTATAAAATAATATCTTTTGAAACCACACCATTTTTTAATGCACCATCAATATTAATGCGCATTACTTTTGGCTTGCTTTGCATAATACATTGTGAAGCAAAAACCATTTCTACTTCACTGGTGCCAATACCAAATGCAATAGATCCAAATGCACCATGTGTTGAAGTATGACTGTCTCCACAAACAATAGTCATGCCTGGTTGCGTGATACCCAATTCTGGTCCAATCACGTGCACGATACCTTGGTATTGATGACCTAGTCCGTATAATTCAACACCATGTTTTTTACAATTCTCAATTAAAGTGTCTACCTGAAACTTAGATAGTGCGTCTTTAATAGGTAATTCCTGATGCATAGTAGGTACATTGTGATCGGCTGTAGCTACTACCTGTGCTGGTCGGAATAATTGCGCTCCTCTTTTTTCAATGCCACTAAAAGCTTGAGGACTGGTTACCTCATGTATAAAATGCTTGTCAATATATACAACTGAAGGACCGTCTTCAATTTGCTTTACCACATGCTTGTCCCAAATTTTTTCAAATAATGTTTTTCCCATTGTTCGATGATTATGCTTTTGCTAATGATTATTTTTTAAATGCGTTTGCCATTGCTTGCAAATCGGCTTCCATTACTTCTTTTTTCTTATCTGCAATTTCCAAGAAGATAGGATACAATTCATCTACTTCATTTCTTGTAAATTGAAATCCAATTTTATGCAAACGATGCGCCAATGCACTACGACCACTGCGCGCTGTTAATACAATCTTACTGTCTTCGGCACCTACTTCGGCTGGATTGATAATTTCATAGGTTTGCGCTTCCTTCAAGAATCCATCTTGGTGAATACCAGATGAATGTGAAAAGGCATTGGCACCTACAATCGCTTTATTAGGCTGCACCATCATACGCATGGTTTCAGAAACCTCACGGCTTACTGCATTTAAGAGCTTTGGATTAATGCTTGTATAAAATCCTAAATCCTTATGTTGATTTAAAATCATTACTACTTCCTCTAATGCAGTGTTACCAGCACGCTCACCCAATCCATTAATTGTACACTCAATTTGTCGCGCTCCACCAATCACTCCTGCAATGGAATTTGCAGTAGCCAAACCTAAATCGTTATGACAGTGACAGGATAAAATGGCTTTATCAATATTGGGCACATTGTTGTACAAGTAATTCATTTTTTCCTGATACTGTTGTGGCAAACAATAACCTGTTGTATCGGGAATATTTAATGTAGTAGCTCCCGCTTTTACTACTGCTTCAATTACACGCGCCAAATACTCATTGTCGGTACGTCCAGCATCTTCGGCATAAAACTCAACATCATCGGTAAAGTTTCTTGCAATGGTTACCGCTTTTATTGCGCGCTCAATGATTTCCTCTCTTGTTGAATTGAACTTGTGTTTGATATGCAAGTCGGAAGTACCAATGCCAGTATGAATTCTAAAACGTTTTGCAGGTTTTAAAGCTTGGGCCGCTACTTCAATGTCATTTTGTACCGCTCTGGTTAAACCACATACTACGGTATTTTTTAAGGTTTTAGCAATTTGATTCACCGACTCAAAATCACCAGGGCTTGAAACTGGAAAACCAGCTTCCAAAATGTCCACGCCCAACTCCTCCAAACGCACGGCGAGTTCTAATTTTTCCTTGGTGTTTAGCTTACAGCCAGGCACCTGTTCACCATCTCTTAAAGTGGTATCAAAAATGTATACTTTTTGGCTCATATTATTGATTTACAATCGTTTATAGATGCAAAACGGGCTTTTCGCCCGTTTATTGTATAAAAATACCCCATCTAAGCTAGTAATTCGCATCATTTTTATGCCTATTTTACAATGTATAAGGACTCAATTGTTTGATTAAATGGCTGATATTCAATAACTTGAACTAAATTTCGCTACGATGCCCAACCTAAGCACCGACGCCCTATTTATTTTGGTAAAATCCCTGGAAAAAGGGGAAAAGCGCAACTTCAAGTTGTATGCTGCCCGTAATTCCGCGTCGGCCGACTTAAAAATCGTTCAACTTTTTGATGCCCTCGACAAAATGAAGGATTATGACGAGGAGGAATTGCTACGCAAAAACGAGTCCATTCAAAAACAACAATTGTCCAATTTAAAGGCCCACTTGTACGACCAAATTTTATCAAGCTTGCGCATTTTGAAGCAAAGTGAAAATATCGATTTGCAAATTCACGAACAATTGGACCATGCAAAAATTTTGTACAACAAGGGGCTCTATATTCAAAGTTTACGCTTGTTGGACAAAATCAAAACCTTAACCAAACAAAACAACCAGGTTACTTATTTATTACAAGTGTTGTTTTTAGAAAAGAAAATTGAATCCCTACATATTACACGCAGCATGCAAGATCGCGCCAAGCAATTGAGTGATGAAATTGATGCGGCCAACGAACGCATTCACTTAATTGCTAAAACCTCCAACCTGAGTTTGCAGTTGTACAGTTGGTATATTCAACATGGTCATGCGCGAGACGAGCAAGATCGCATTACCCTTGATGCATTAATGCAGGATCCAATATTAGAATCGGCACAGCTCTCCAAGGGCTTTTACGAGCGCTTATACCGTTATCAATGCTATTGCTGGTATGGATTTATCACGCAGGATTTTTTAATGCATTACAGGTATGCACAAAAATGGGTGGATTTATTTGAGAAGGAAGAGGGCATGAAACAAATTGAATCGGCACAGTATATTAAAGGCTTGCACAATTTAATTAGCGCGCATTTTGATTTGAAAAATTTTGACAAGTTCAAAGAAACCATTTGCATTTTAGAGCGCTTTAGTGAAACTCCAATTGTATTGAACAATAAAAACAATTTGATTCAATCCTTTGTGTATTTATACATTGCTAAAATTAACCAACACTTTTTAGAAGGTAGTTTTAGTGAGGGTTTGGAAATGATTCCTGCAATGGAGGAAAAGTTGAAGGAGATTGAAATGTACATGGATAGTCATAGGGTGTTGGTGTTTTACTATAAAATTGCCAGCTTGTATTTTGGCGCAGGCAATTCCGAAAAATCCATTGACTATTTAAATAGGATCATCAACTGGAAAGTGAACCTGCGTGACGATTTACAATGTTATGCGCGCCTACTTCATTTAATTGCACATTATGAAATGGGCAATATGGAGGTAGTTACTTATTTATCCAAATCGGTTTTTCGTTTTATGTCCAAAATGAAAAACCTGGGTGCGGTAGAAGAAGTATTGTTTAACTTTATTAAAACCTCAATTCAAGCGGGATCGGAAGCCAGCTTTGAAAGCCTTTTACAAAAATTACAACCCCTTGAAAAAAACAAGATAGAAAGTAGGGCCTTTATGTACCTAGATATTATTTCCTGGTTAGAAAGTAAAATTCAAAACAAAGCAGTTCAGGATATTATCAAAGCCAAATTTGAACTTTCCAAAAAACAACGCGCATAAAAAAGCAATTATTTAATGTGTTGCATACATTGCTTCAATTTCGGTTTCAAAATTAGCGAGCACCTGCTTACGACGAATGCTTAATTTAGGTGTCATTTCACCTTTGTCAATAGTAAACTCCCTTGGAATCAATGTGAACTTTTTCACCTGCTCTACGGGATTAAATATTTGATTGTATGCTTCAACAATATTGGTAATCATAGTAATCACCATGCTGTTTTTGATAATTTCTTCATTGCTGGTATATTCAATACCATGGTGTTTGGCCCAATCCTTTAATTTAGAGAATCCTGGAACAATCAATGCACTTACAAATTTTTTATTATCACCAATCAAAACAATTTGTTCAATAAAAGGACTTTCCTTCATTTTGTTCTCAATGGGTTGTGGCGCTACATATTTACCACCACTGGTTTTGAACAATTCTTTTTTACGGTCGGTGATTTTTAAAAACTTGCCATCCTCAAATACTCCAATATCTCCTGTGTGTAGCCAACCATCAATAATGGTTTCGGCAGTTAGTTCGGGTAACTTATAATAGCCCTTCATAACACTTGGGCCCGCCACACAGATTTCTCCATCGGCCTCTAATTTTAATTGCACGCCCTCAATGGGCAACCCAACGGTTCCATACTTCGCATCGCCAGGTGTTCTAAAATTAATGCTAATGATTGGACTGTTTTCGGTAGGACCATACCCTTCATAAACGGGTATTTGTGCTGCGTTAAATATGCGTAATAATTTTACCTGACAAGCAGCTCCCCCGGTTACAATAAATTTTACATTGCCTCCTAATGCTTCACGCCATTTACTAAAAATTAATGTAT
>JBDKLP010000061.1:0-32599 GCA_039795575.1 Bacteroidota bacterium
ATTTGCAAGAAATTAAGGGGGGAAATAATAATGAAGGCGAAAAAAATGAGCGTATGCTTTGGTATTTGCAAAATGAAAAATACTTAAAGTGGAGACAATGGGTTTTGCTTTTTTGCTTAATCTATTTAGGAGGTCCAGTACTCCACCTTTTACCCCTATTGCTTCATGCGTCTATTTTTATAAAATGTCTGATTATTATATCAGGTGCACTTGCTACACTGTATTATCTTCCCATCTCATGGAAATCATCAAAAGGTAATTTTAGAAAAATTGGAGTATTAAAAACATTTAGTATTGCCTGGGTATGGGCAATGGTTTGTTCCTTATTGCCTGTTTGGTTAACATTGCAACAAGATTTGCAACAAAGAGTAAATCCCTTTTTTTGGGCGCTCTTTATTTTACAGCTTTTTGTGTTCATTTTTATTTTAGCATTTTTATTTGATATTAAGGATCTGCAAAGAGACCAAGCTGCGCAGGTGAACACCCTAATTGTGCAATTTGGAGTAGGACAAACCATTCGCAAATTTCTTGTTCCTTTATTACTTTTGTACCTTGCAATAGGCATAGGTATAGTTACGCACTTTCAGCTTGGATATGCTCATGTGGGGGCGGACCTTATGTTAACTACAGCTACCTATTGGGTAGCCCAAATTGTGGTTCATGAAAAGGGGATTCATCGGAATATTTTACTTATTGACGGCCTCATGCTAGTTAAAGCAATCCTAGGATTGATGATTGTATAAGCTATTTCCTCATTTCAAAAGGGCTATTGCTTTTAATTGTATAAATTTGCACCTTCAAAAGAATCATTTAATCATAATATAAGATGGAGCAGGAAAAAAATCCACGAGCGGCTACAATTAGAAAAGTTATAATTGGTATTTTAATTGGCTTTGCCCTTTATTTTGGCGTGAAAAAAATCATTTTTTCATTAACCCATGAAACCACCGATAACGCACAAGTTGAAACTTCCATTGTGCCAGTAATTGCGCGCGCTGCTGGTTATGTGAAAAGTATTAGTATTAAAGATTATGATTCAGTTGGTGCAGGTCAATTGGTGGTTGCATTAGATGACGCCGAACTGCAGGCGCAATTGGCTGAACAAAAGGCCGATTTGCTTCAATCCGTTTCGGAACTGGCTAATGCGAAAGCGCAATTGGAAAATGCGATTTTGTCTTTAAAAAACAATAAGGGGGCTATTGAATTAAAAGCTTTGCGTCAAAAAAAGATGGCGAGCGATGTGGATCGTGATCAAAACTTATTCAAAGAACAAGCTATTACTAAAAAGCAATTAGAAGAAACCAATTATCAATTGGCTGCAGCGAATCAAGAGTTAAACAATGCCCAAACTGAATATGCAACTGCTAATAATAAAATTGCAGTTTTAAAGGAAAATGTAAATAGAGCGAATGCATTGATTCAAATGAAACAATCTCGTATTCAAGCAACAGAGTTGAAAATAGCTTATACTCAAATTATTGCACCAGCGAGTGGAAAAATTGGAAAGAAGAATGTGAGCATTGGTCAATTTGTGCAAGCTGGAACTCCTGTATGTAGCGTTGTAAACGATAGCAGTTATTGGATTGTAGCTAATTTTAAAGAAAGCCAATTGGAATATTTACAGGAAGGGAAGCAAGTGAAAATTAGAGTGGATGCATTCCCTGATTTAGATATCAAAGGAACGATTCAAAGTTTAAGTGATGCAACGGGTGCAAAATTTTCTTTATTGCCTCCAGATAATTCAAGTGGCAATTTTATTAAAGTAACCCAAAGAATTCCGGTTAAAATTTCCATCAACGATCAAGCTGCTTTCAAAAAAAGTTTAAGAGCAGGAATGAGTGTATTTATTACTGTAGACAAATAAGCCAATGCCAACTCCTAAAGGATTCGCGAAATTTATCATTGTACTTACTACGGTATCGGCTGCTATTATGGAGCTGATTGATACCTCTATTGTAAACGTTGCTTTAACCGATATTTCGGGAAGCTTGGGAGTAAGTATTGAGGATATTAGCTGGGTAATTACTTCCTATGCTATTGCGAATGTAATAATCATACCACTTACTGGTTTTTTAGCAGAATATTTTGGACGTAAAAATTATTATATCGTTTCCATGATCATTTTTACGGCTGCCTCTTATTTGTGTGGACAGTCGGATAGTTTAGTAGAATTGATTATTTGGAGATTTGTACAAGGTGTAGGTGGAGGTGCTTTGCTTTCTACTTCACAGGCCATTTTATTTGATGCGTTTGAGCCAAAGGAAAGGCCTATGGCAGCAGGATTGTTTGGCATGGGGATTGTACTAGGACCTACTCTGGGACCCACACTTGGAGGTTGGATTATTGAACATCAAAGTTGGCCTTTGATTTTTATGATCAATATTCCAATTGGTATTATTGCAACTTTTTTGGCCTATACCTTTATTGATAAAAAAGAAGGAGAAGGTAAATCGAAAAAAGATATTAAAATTGATTATACAGGCATTTTGTTGTTAGCTGTTGGAATTGGCTGTTTACAATATGTGTTAGAACGTGGTGAATCGGAAGAATGGTTTTCAAGTGAAGCCATTCGTTATTGTTCAAGCATTGCAGTGCTGGGATTGGGTATGTTCATATGGTATGAGCTAAGCATTAAACAACCTGCAGTGAACCTTAGGGTATTGGGCAATCGAAACCTAGCATTTACCACTATTTTTACTTTTGTAGCCGGTTTTGGATTATTTACTTCTGTTTTTATCTATCCTGTATTGGCACAACGTATCATGGGCTATACTTCCTTTGAAACAGGTATTTCTTTATTGCCTCCTACTTTAGCAGGTGTAATTATGATGCCCATAATTGGAAAATTAATGAGCAAAGGAGTAACACCCATTCCCTTTGTGATAGTAGGTTTTACTTTATTTTCGGTATATGCTTTTTACAGTGCAGCCATGCCACCCGATGCGGGTAAATGGGATTTCTTTTGGCCTTTACTTATTAGAGCATTTGGTATTTCAATGAGTCAATTACCCTTGATCAATCAAGCGGTGGTAGGACTCGAACCCAAGGATTATGCTTCAGGTATTTCCTTAAATAATATGATTCGACAATTAGGAGGTGCTTTTGGAATTGCCATTGCCAATAATTATGTGGCCCAGCAATATTTTAAACATAGAACCAATTTAATTGCCAATAATTTACCAGCCGATGGTGTACAGTGGAAAGAGCGCGTGGGAAGTATTGCGCAAGGGATTGCTTCTAAAACGGGTGATTTCCATGGCGCTACAGAACGTGCCTATAAAATGATTGATTTGTCGGTAGATAGACAGGCATATTATTTATCATATTTAGATACTTTCCGCTTGGTGGGTATTTTCTTTTTGGTAGTGATTCCATTGGTATTCTTTTTAAGAACAAGAAAAAAATTAGACAAAGCTGCGTTAGAGGCTGCTGCCGAAGCGCATTAAAATACATAGCGTATGAAAAAATGGATAGTTGCACTAGTAGTATTGGTGCAAGCAACACATAGCAATGCACAAGGTATTGTAAATAACGAATTGCAATCTTTATTACAAAAATCACTTACTTATTTCCCCAAAGTAAAGGAAGCGGAATTGTCAGTTAAATTTGCCGAAGATAAATTAAAGATGACACTATTGAATCAATATCCCGACCTAAGTTTGGATGCAAGCTATGCCTATGTGCAGCCTAAGATCGAAGTGCCATTTGGATCGACTACTTTTCAATTTGCGCCAGAACACAATGTTTCGGCAGCAATGAATGGTAGTTATGTATTAATTGATTTTGGTAGATTAAAAGCCAATATTGAAAAATCGAAATTGGAATTAAAGGCTGCAACCCATGTGGAGGCACAGTTAAAAAATAATTTGTTCACGCAAGTGAGTCAATTGTATTTTCAAATTGTGTTCGCACAAAAAGCCATTGCCATTCAGGACCAGGTGTTGGCTTTGTTAAATGAAAATAAAGCGATCGTAAACACGCAATTAAAAAATGGAACAGCTTTACAATTGGATGTATTGACCATTGCTTCGAAAATTGACAACGAGTTGAATCGCAAAATTGATTTGGAAACCAATTTGCAAAAATTATTAAATTTATTGCATTATGCAACTGGAGTTAGTGATATTAAAGAAGGGCAATTGAATCTTACGATGAAAAATTATACATTGGAAGAAGTAATGCAATTGGCCATTGCCAACAATCCCAGCTTAGCCATTGCCAATGACAAAATGAATATTGCAAAGTCTGACTTAGCCATAAGCAAGTTGGCAAAGCAGCCTGTAATTGGCTTAAAAGCCTCTATAGGTTCTAAAAATGGGTACTTGCCAGCAATCAATGATCCTCGTTTTAACTACAATGCCGGAGTTGGATTTTCAATGCCATTGTTTAATGGAGGAAAAGTTAAACAATTGGTTAAAATACAGGAACGCGGATTGGCCATCAACGAATCGAGTGTGGCAGTGCTAATGCATGAAATGGAAAAAGACATTCAAGCAGCGTTAATTGATATTCAAAGCAATACCACTAGAATCAAGAATGCTTCTACACAAATTGAACAAGCTCGATTGGCTCAACAATTGAGTGTGAGCAAATTAAAAAATGGAACTGCTACCCCTATTGAAATCACAACAGCCAATGCCGATTTGCAAAGAGCTTTATTGAACCAATTGCAATACCAATATCAATTATGCAATGCACAATTGGAGCTTTTTAAATTAACTGGATTGAATTTAGTGAACTAAAAATCAGCATAAGGTTTTGCCTTCATTAGGATCACCTCATGTTTATTTACTGCATTGAGGTATTTAGGATCGGTTGAGATTTTTTTCCAATAGGCATCTTCTACAAATGCCTTCCAGTGTGCATCCCTGTCAGCCATATTGTTAAAGCTAGTCATATAAATTAAATTGGGCATATTTCCACCCGCAATAACTTTTGCGTAAAAAATGGCATTAAAATTTAATCTTTTAAACAATCCAATTTCATCCCCTTCATTAAACATATGCACTTTTCTTAAATGCGCATTTTCGGTAGGACTCTCATAGTTTCGAAATTCAAAAATGCGTTCATCAGGATTTGATTTTGTAAGGCTGGATGTTTTCTCATATTGTGGTAATCCTTTAAATGCAATGGACAAAACAGTTTCAATTCTATTATAGGGAAGGCTACTATCTGCGTTTTCCAAGTGAATCATTTTTTGATTTCCCATTGGGTCGAATTGCTCCATGTTTTTATTGATTGCTTCTACTTGCTGAATGTTTTTTAATGGCAACCAAACGTATATTTTTTTATCAATTGTTGTAGCATTGTCAATTGGGGTAAAGACTCCCACTTTCTTAATACCCATTTTATGCATAAATGGTATATAAGTGTTTTGCAAGTAATCATCTATATGGTCAATTTGTTGTTGTGCACTACAATGGTAAATACGCAATAAATAATATTCACGCGCTGTACTTTTTGAGTTTGAGGCAAATACTACTGCCAACATCATTATACAGATACTTGTCAACAACACTTTTTTCATATAAAAATTTTTGTCCCATAAAGTTAGGAGTTCTAAGGACTATTCTAAATATTTATTATATTTATTGATAATTAAGTTTTATGCAAAATGCGAAAAGTCAATTAGTGCCTTTTATCCTTATTACTTGTTTGTTCTTTTTATGGGGGTTTGCGCACAATTTAGATCCCATATTAATTCCGCATTTAAAAAAATCCTTTACCCTTACTACTACTCAATCCACTTTGGTGGACTCGGCAGTTTTTGTGGCCTATTTTTTATTGGCCCTGCCTGCAGGATTTATTATGAAAAAATGGGGTTATAAAATGGGCATCATTGCGGGGTTGATTTTATTTGCAATTGGTGCTTTTTTATTTGTGCCTGCAGCGAATCATCAATCCTACACTTATTTTTTAATAGCCTTGTTTGTTATTGCCTGCGGACTTACCATTTTGGAAACGGCCGCGAATCCCTATGCCTCGGCCCTTGGCGACCCCTCTACTGCAACACAAAGACTCAATTTGGCACAATCATTCAACGGGCTTGCAGTTGCTTTAGCGCCAGCAATTGGCGCCAGAGTGATATTAACCAAGGGATATAGCGATACACAATTGGCAACTATGACCGATGATGCAAAAAAAATTGCGTTGGCAACAGAAGCCTATTCAGTGAAAACACCTTATACTATTTTGGGAATAGTGTTGTTGATAATTGCCTTGGTATTTTATTTTATCCAACTGCCGGATATTCGCAAAACGGAGGGAGCTAGTGAAAAAAAGAAGCCTAGTATTTGGTCAACTTTAAAATATAAACATTTAAGATGGGCAGTTGCTGCACAATTTTTTTATGTGGGTGCGCAGGTATGTGTATTAAGTTTGTTTATACTTTTTGCAACCTCAGTTGCTAGTATTAGCGAAGTACAGGCTGCCGATTTTTTAAGCATGGGAGGTTTGGCTTTTTTAATTGGACGTTTTTTGGGTACTGCGATTATGAAATATATTGCTCCTCAAAAATTATTAACGAGTTATGCATTATTGAGTGTGGCACTTTGTTTAGTAGCCATGTTTAGTAAGGGATTGCCAACTATATATGCACTTGTTGGTATTTGCTTTTTTATGTCTATTATGTTTCCTACCATTTTTTCATTAGGCATTAAGGACTTGGGTGCAGACACAGAAATGGCTAGTAGCTTAATAGTGATGTCAATTGTAGGGGGTGCTGTGATTCCAAGAATTTTTGGATTAATCAGCGATGCTACCGGAAATATTCAATTGGCTTATATCGTCCCACTTTGTTGCTTTTTAGTGGTTGCTCATTTTGGCTTAAAAGGAAGTAAACATACTACTCACCTTTAATTAATAAAGTATAGTAGTTAAAACATTTTTGAAAATCGGTAATAAGTAATCGCTCATCAATACCATGATAACCCTTGGCGTTGGTAAGGGGGGTGAAGTTCACTACACCTTCGCTAATGTCACGATAATTTCTAGAATCGGTAGCACCTACCATTAACATGGGAGCTACCACTACATCTTTCACCACCGATTTAATTACTTGCGCTACTCTATTATAGTATTTGCTATTTACTTGCGTAGTACTAGATGGTTCTGTTTTGTAATTGTTATAATAAGTGATTTTGATACTAGTATCATCAATCAGTTTTTGTACATAATCAAAGACATCCTTGCTGGTTTGTCCTGGTAGTATTCTGCTGTTTACATAGGCTGTGGCAAAAGTAGGAATAACATTGTCTCTCACACCACTATTAAATACAGTGGGCACTAAAGTAGTTCTTACTAAGGCATTGCTGTTAGGTTGCGTGGTCATTGTGTTCGTTACAATGGATGTAAATAGCCAAAGATTGGACTGTGCCATTTTGCTGAAAAATGATGTATTATAGGCACTGATACTTTCAATATAAGCTTTGATAGGAGGGGTGAGTTGAACGGGCATGGGATGCTCGTTGATTTTGGCAATCGCTTTGCTTAAAATGTCAATGGCAGTATGGTTGGCTGGAATGGAGGAATGCCCGCCCGCTTTTTGTGCGGTTAATACCAAGGTTACATATCCTTTTTCGCCCACTCCAATAGAAGCAATGGGCGCTTTTACTAAAGGATTGTCTTCGGTAGAAATTTCACCGCCCTCGTCTACTACTAAATCCATTTTTTGATGATGCTGCTTAAAATATTGTACCATAGCAGTGGCTCCTCTTCCACTGGATTCTTCATCGGCTCCAAAACAAAGTAAGATAGTTTGTTTTGGCTGAAATCCTTTTTTCAATTGTGCTTCAGTTGCCTCTAGTATGCTAATCATACTAGACTTATCATCTAATACGCCTCGTCCCCAAATATATTGATCCTTCACCTCGCCTCCGTATGGTTTGGCATGCCATAATGGTATTGCTGATGCTTCTACGGGTACCACATCATAATGTGCCATAAGCACCATGGGAAGCAAACTGGTATCCGTTCCCTTCCATTCATAGATATAATTAAAACTGTCAATAATGGTTCTGGGTAAACTTTTATGAATGAGTGGGTAAGCCTGTTCAATAAAGTTTCGGTAGCGCAAAAATGTAGCTGTGTCAAACTGGTAGGCATCATTCGGGGTTTCTGTACTCAATTGAATGGCGGCACTCATATGCGCTATAGCTTGATTGGGTAATGCCTCTTCAACCAAGGCTGCTTGGTTTTTTACTGGTTTGTTTAGCACCGTTTTTACTATAAGTACAGAAATTACTAAGAGTAAAGCCAATACAATTATGCGCAATACGTATTTCATGAGTTAGGTTTGTAATGTAATATACGAATCCTTGCCTAAAAAAAACGCCCCCTATAAAAGGAGGCGCTTATACAATTCAATCATGTTTTAGGATTGAAGTCCCTTTCTTCGCATCATTTCAAAACGAACCTTATTCAAAAATTCACGATCTACTTTTAAAGCAGTATTCACTCTGTCTTCGGACTTCAAAATAGGCTTTAAGTCGTTTTTGTATTTTTTTCTTATTGATAAAATGGCTTCTTGTAATTGAATTTCATCGCCCGATTTGCTGGCAATTGTTTCTTGCACTGCTTTTTTATAGGTTTCATAAACTGGCCAGAATTGCTGAGCTTCCTCGCTTGACAAGGCCAGTTCTTTGGTGATGAATTGAACTTTCAACAATTCCATTTTTTCTTTTTTCCCTTCTTTGTCTCCGCCATCTTGTTGCATTCGTTTTTCTAAAAACGGACGGCGAGGTGGATTTTGTTGTGCAATACTATTCATTGAAAATGCAATGAATAGTAAAATTAGCAAGCGCTTTTTCATAAAGTATTGTTTTTTAAATTTCTGTTATTTAATTACTATCGTTTTGAATCCCGGGTTCCATAATGATCATTGTTGCCTCTTCTTTGTTTAACTCGGTATGCCAATCTACTTCGGCTACCCAGTCATTTTCATTGATATATGCAGCAATCTCTTCATTGGGAATTTGTTGCATACTCATTGCCGTAGCATTGCTTTTTTGAATCGTATTTGAAGGCAGTAGTAAATAAGTACTCACTACTATTGCAAAAATACTTGCTGCAAAGGCTAATTTTTTCCAAGTTCCAATGGTGAAAATGCGGACGCTTGGTTTAACATTTTGAATTTTGTGTAAGGTATTGGCTTCAAAAGCATTAAAATAATTGTGCGGAACTTGCATGTTCACCTCCTTCCAGCTATGCAAATTTTCCTTACCCAATAAGGCATTCGCAATGGCCTGGTCCTCCTGTAATTCCTTATGGTTATCTTTGTTTTGCATTTCGTTATTTTGACAGATTATTGTTTCCTTGGTTTAATTGTGTTTAAGTATTTCTTCCATTTTTTTTATTGCCTGATGAAAATTTGCTTTTGCACCACCCACACTAGTGCCTGTGATAGATGCAATTTTTGCGTAATTCAATTCTTCAAAATAGCGAAGCATAAACACAAATCTTTGTTTTTCAGGAAGTTGCTGAATGGCTTGCTCTAATGCAATCTCAATTTGTGAGGAAGCGGGTCCGTCTTGGCTATGGGCGGCATTTTCATAATCTGCTGATTCATTGCTTGTATAGTGCTGTCCTAGCTTTTTTTCTTTTTGGATGAAATTAACGGTTTCATTATAAGCAATTCTAAATACCCAAGTAGAGAACTCACTTTCCATTTTAAATCCATCCAATTTATTCCATACTTTCATCCAAACCTGCTGTGCGATATCATCGGCATCGGCATGTTCGTTTACCATGCGTTTAATTTGGTAATACACTTTTTGCTGGTGACGCTTTAATAATTGCGTAAAAGCCCCTTCTTTATCGGAAGACTGTTTAAATTGTATAATAAGGGCTTGATCAGATAACATATTATGAAATTAGACAATTGTTTCCCATAAAAGTTTAATCCTTTATCTTTATTATAACTTATTTAAATAAAAATTCATGAAAAAAAGAGTGTTACAGTTGTTGATATTGAGTGCCTTAGTGCATACCGGCTTAATGGCTCAACAATCCACGGCAATCATTGACAAGAACGAAACAGCCCGTATTGAAAAATATTTGTCCTCAGACGAATTGGAAGGTCGTCGCACTTATTCCAAAGGGATTGAAAAAGCGGCAGCATTTATTGCCAATGAATTCAAGCAAACAGGTTTACAAACCTTTAATCACAGTGACAATTATTTGCAAAAATTCACAAGAACCAATGTGAAATTTGTGAGCGCTAGTGGCAGTTTGGATGGCATTGCATTGCCTACTAAAAATTTGATTGTGATTACGGCAAGTCCTAGTTTTAGCATTGACGAAACCAGTGGCTATGAGCTTGTAAAAATCAACAAGGAGGATAATTTTGGCGCTTCGGTACGTAAAATTTTAACTGCAAATAAAAATGCTTTGGTTTTAGTAGATGAAAGCATGGCCAATATGTTTGGAAGATTAACACAATTAAAATCCAATATTTCGGCGCAGCAAAAAAGTATTGTTTTTGTGCTAGGCAATACTGCACCAATAAAATACCATATTGAAGCTACTCATAAAATTGAGGAGTTGGGATTGGCCAATGTGGTTGGAGTGATTCCAGGAAAGTCATTGCCAAATGAATATGTGATTTTTTCAGGTCATTATGACCATTTAGGTATTAATACGAACAATATGCAAAATGGAGACTCTATTTATAATGGAGCCAATGATGATGCTGCGGGCACCACTGCAATGATTATGTTGTCTAAATATTTTAAAAAGCTAAATAATAACGAGCGAACCCTAGTGTTTGTTGCATTTACTGCCGAGGAAGTGGGTGGTTTTGGTGCACAATATTTTTCCAAGCAATTTGATCCAGCAACTGTAAAGGCAATGTTTAATTTGGAGATGATTGGCACCGAGAGCAAGTGGGGAAAAAACAGCGCTTATATTACTGGGTATGAAAAAACCAATATGGGTGAAATTTTACAAAAAAACCTGGAAGGTTCAACTTTCAAATTTTATCCAGACCCTTACACAGAGCAGAATTTGTTTTATCGATCTGATAATGCTACCCTAGCTAGATTAGGTGTGCCGGCTCATACCATTTCTACCTCTAAAATGGATAGTGAACCCAACTATCATAAGGCTAGTGACCAATTTGAAACCTTGGATATGGACAATATGAATGAGATTATTAAGGCAATTGCAATTAGTGCTCGTTCCATAATTTCAGGAAAAGATACACCTACAAGAGTTGACACTACTCAATTAAAATAAGCAAAAATTGTTTTATAAAAAAGGGTCGCTCAAATAGCGACCCTTTTTTATGTATTTCTATTAAGAATATACATTAAGCTTTTGCTTTTTGTAATTTATGGAAACTGGTATAAGAAACCAATAACAATCCAAAAAATGCAATGGCCATAATGGTATTAGTCATTGGATCGCCTACTGCAATATGTGCATGTGCAGCCGTCAAATACAAAATACCAAATCCAACATAGGCCCACTCTTTAATACGTGCAGGAATTGCAGGTACAATTAATAAAACTAAGCCAACTAATTGACCAATGCTTACTTCCAAGCCTAACCAACGTGGAATGCCCAAATGTGCTGTGCCTTCTTTGGCCATTTCGGAGTTCATGAATATTGCAGTGGATGCAAATAAGCAAATAATGCTTGTACTTACCCAATAAATAATTTTTGTAGTTTTCATGTTGATGTTATGATTATTTGTATCTAATTTACAAACAAATTCTTTTATATGCGATCCTTGTCGACTTTTTTGTGCTGCATTTTTTTATTTGTGCATATTTCATTGAAGGCTCAGTTACCCAATGAATATCAAGAAGATACTGTGTTGGCTGTTAAGCAAGTAATTAATAATATGTTTTTGGCCATGAAAAATAGCGACAGCAATTTATTAAAATCTTGTTTTAGTACCAATGTGGTTTTTCAAACCGTGGTGAATAAAGCAGGGCTAGTATCAGTAAAAGAAGAATCGGTACAAGATTTTATAAATAGTATTGGAAAACAGCCCCTTGGAAGTTTGGATGAACAAATTCAATTCGGTAGCCTTCTCATCAATCGAGATTTAGCGGCCGTTTGGACGCCTTATCAGTTTTATTATAAACAAAAATACTCCCATTCGGGAGTAAATTCGTTTCAATTGGTAAAGTTTAAAGAAGGTTGGAAAATTCAATACATTATTGATACTAGGTATCGATAAGTATTAACCAATTTTTTCAAATTCCCCCTTATTGGTATTCTTTTGAACCTTGCCTGCCTCAAATATTTTTCCATTCATAGCAATGTATACACCTGCAGGCAATACTTGTACAAAAGCTAGTGCGCTGCCTAAATTAAACAAACCATCGCTACTCCCAAATTTATAAGGCACCATGGCGCCTGTGAGTACAATGGTTTTGTTATTGCACTTTTCCATTAAATATGCTGCGGTAAGGGTCATGGTATCTGTGCCATGGGTAATTAAAATTTTATCTAATGCTGTTTGATTGCATGCAGCTGCAATTAAAGCGCGGTCGGCATCCACAAAATCAAGACTATCCTTCATCATGAGGGTTCGAATAGAAAGATTTAATCTACTTCGTCCCAGGTCCAACATTTCATGCAAATGCGTTTCTTTAAAATACAAACTACCATTTAATTCATTGTATTCTTTGTCAAAAGTCCCGCCCGTAATCAACACTTCAATATCCTGTTTCATGTGCATTATTTTTGTCTATAATTGTCGCCAATAAATGATAGGGCATCAATTACGCCTGTTCTCCAATAGGTCCAGTTATGCGCGCCATCTCTCATTCTAAATTCGTGTGCTACCTTTTTATTGGTGAGTGCAATATGCAATTGAGCATTGCCAATGGTTAAAAAATCATCATCTCCACAATCAATCCAATATTTCACTGCACTCAATTCATCGGCCGATTTTTTTTCAATAATGCCTAATGGACTATTGTTCAACCAATAATTAGTAAGTCGTTCTTCGCCTTTTAGATTTTTGCCCATCGAACTTCCAAATAAACCATTGTACATTTCATCGGGCAAATTCACAATGTCCTTATCGGTCCAAACAGCTGCACTTAAAGGGGCTGCTGCTACAAACAAGTTAGGATATTTTAAAGCATACAATAAAGTTCCATATCCACCCATCGACAAACCCGCAATGCCGCGGAATCTTTTTTCTGCTTTAACGTGATAAGTTTTTTCAATGTGAGGGATCAATTCTTTTATAAAAAAATCTTCGTAGTTCTGTTTTCCATCGGCAGCATTAATGTAAAAACTTTTAAAACCGTCAGGAGTTACGATAATCATTGGAGGAATCTTTCCTGTTTGAATGGCATCATCTGCCAAACGATTGATTTCTCCAAATTGAACCCAACCATCATCGGCATCACCATAGCCGTGTAATAAATAAGTAACAGGATATTTTCGATCACTCTTATAATAATCGCTAGGTAAATAAATTGTATAGTTGACCTCCTTATTTAAAATAGTACTTTTTATAACTTGTTTTTCTTTTACCGTCCCTTGACTAAATGCACTTACAAATGCAATCACCGCAATGAATAGTAGGCTTAATTTTTGTTTCATGAATCTTAATTTTAATTATTTTAAAAAGTATCGTCGTTAATTTCAATCCAATAGTTATCCGGATCCTGTAACCAAATTTGGTGCACACCATCTACCCGGGTTGTAATACTGTTTTGTTTCCCATTCACATCTTCAAAAGCCCAATGGCTCTTTATTAAATCGGCAACAAAAGCATTAAAATTAGGAACGGTGAAACAGGTATGCTGATTTTTATAATATTCTTTTTGCTGTGGTGCTCCTTGTATTACATGCAACATAGTATGTTCGGCAGTGCGATACCAAATATGTTTTCCATCATGAAAGGGCTCGGGCACGGTATCTAAACCAATTTTATTGGAATAGAAATCTTTTGATTTTGCAATATCTACCACAAAAATAGCAGTGTGATTGATATGAGATTTTTGGTTTTTTTGTTGTGCAAAGCAGAGCGTACTCACAATGCATCCAAGGCTAAGCAATAGATATTTCATTTGACCAGTATTTATGGATATCTAAGGTACAAAATTAGCCGAATGAGTGTTCGTATTTAAATAATCTACTATAATTGTAGACAAATAGAAATAAACTATCTTCGTGTTCTAATCAAAACATGCGGTGGATGAAAAATATTGCCTTATCAATAATTGCTTTTCTTTTCGTTTTGAGTGCAACTGCTCAGGACAGTGCCTATATAAAAAGCATTGAGGATTGGCATGCTTATCGTATTAAGGTTCTTAAACAGCCGAATGGATGGTTGAATTTAGAAGGATTGTTTTGGTTACATAAGGGAAAGAATGTTTTTGGGAAAGCGGCTACGGCCGACTGTCATTATACAAATGCTGATTTTCCTAATGAATTAGGCAGTTTTAACTATGAAGGTGATTCCGTTACTTGGACTAGTGCAACAAATACAGTTGATATCAATCAACAAAAAACTAGCTTAGGAAAAACCTACAAAGTTTTTGGCAATAATATCACTGCGGCAAAAATGGATTGGGCTCATTATACTTGGGTAGTAATTCAAAGAGAAGATAAAGTGGGCATCCGATTTAGAAATTTAAATGCTGCTACTTTACTTAATTTTAAAGGGATTGAACGCTTTCCAATTGATATCGGCTGGAAAATAAAAGCAAAATTGGTACAACCTGCACAGGATTTTTTAATGATTACCAATGTACTTGGACAAACCACGGCGAATAAAAATGCAGGAACCTTGGTATTTGAAAAAGACGGACAGTCCTATAGCTTGGATGTAATTGATGAAGGGGGGGCTAATTTGTTTATTGTTTTTGCCGACCAAACATCGGGACAGTCTACCTATGGAGCGGGAAGATTTATTGATATTCCAAAGCCCGACAGTGTAGGTAATACCGTTATTGATTTTAACAATGCATACAATCCTCCTTGTGCTTTTACTGCATTTGCTACTTGTCCATTACCACCAAAACAAAATCGACTCAATTTAAAAATTGAAGCAGGCGAAAAAAATTATGGACATCATTAAGGAGTCCATTAACTTTGGGAACTTATGAAAACCCAACTTCATGCTAAACACAAAATTGCCATTATTGGACTGGGCTATGTGGGCTTGCCCTTGGCGGTGGAATTTGGCAAACACTATGAAGTAGTTGGTTTTGATATTAATAAAGAACGAGTAGGAGCATTAAAAGCTAGAGAGGATGCAACCTTGCAGCTTTCAGCAGATGAACTAATGCTTGCACAAAAATTACAATTTAGTGATGAGATAACAGCTATTCGAGATTGCAATATTTTTATTGTTACAGTGCCTACTCCTGTGGATGAAAATAAACAACCCAATTTGCAACCGCTTTTATTGGCAACTAAAATGATTGGTTCAGTTTTAAAGCAGGGTGATTTGGTAATTTATGAAAGCACGGTTTATCCTGGATGTACCGAAGAGGAATGTGTACCCGTTTTACAAAAAGAAAGTGGATTGCTTTATAATCAAGATTTTTTCTGTGGTTATTCTCCTGAGCGCATTAATCCAGGAGATAAAATCAATACATTAACTAAAATCAAAAAACTTACAGCGGGTTCTACCATTGGCACTGCCAATTTTGTAGACGCATTGTATGCAAGTATTATTACCGCTGGCACCTATAAAGTGAGTAGTATTAAAGTAGCAGAGGCAGCAAAGTCCATTGAAAATGCACAAAGAGATATCAATATTTCTTTTGTGAATGAGTTGGCTCTGATATTTGATAAAATGCAAATTGATACCACTGAAGTGTTGCAAGCAGCTGCTACTAAGTGGAATTTTCTTCCTTTCAAGCCTGGTTTAGTAGGCGGGCATTGTATTGGTGTAGATCCTTATTATTTAGCTTATAAGGCCAAACAGCTAGGCCATACCCCACAAGTAATTTTGTCGGGTCGTTCTGTAAACGATGCAATGAGTGCATTTGTTGCAAAAAAACTAATAAGCCTTTTAACTGAAAAACGATTAGCGAAAAATGGTGCTCGTATATTAATATTGGGGGTGACTTTTAAAGAAAACTGCCCCGATATTCGAAATTCAAAAGTGTTTGAAATTGTCAACTATTTGACAGCGCAGGGTTATCAAGTAGATGTATTTGATCCATTTGCCAATGCACAGGAAGTGTTTACACAACATGGGCTACAATTAGTGCATCAATTTGAAAAATATGATGGCATTGTATTGGCAGTGGCACATGATTTTTTCAAATCATTGGACTATGCACAGTTAAAGAAAAATAAAGACGCTGTAGTTTTTGATACCAAGGCGATTTTAGATAAAAAAATAGTTACAGCAAGATTGTAATATTTGTAGAGTGGTGTAAGATTATGTTTAAATTTGCACTACTTAATAAATCCTAAATAAATAATAATGATTGAGTCCAAAAGGTTTGGTTCTAAAAAAGCGTTGGTGGATATAGATGAAACGATCTGCTTTTACACTGACAAACGTGTATATGAATTGGCAGAGCCCAATTTTGATAATATTGCTAAGATTAACAAGTTGTATGAAGAGGGTTGGCATATTACTTATTGGACAGGAAGAGGAGAAAGTTCAAAGCGTGATTTAAGAGAACTAACCCTAGGTCAATTATCAAAATGGGGATGTAAATTTCACGAGCTCATTACGGGCTATTGTCCAAATGGTGGCGCTACCAAGCCCAATTTTGATTTGGTAATTGATGATAAAGCTAAAAGAATCGAAGAATTGTAATAAAACACTAGCAATAAAAAGAGGCTCCCAATTGGAGCCTCTTTTGTTTTTACTAATTGTAAGGAACGTTTATTATAATGGTCGAATCCAAATATTTCTAAAGCTTACAGGATTTCCGCCATCTAAACCATGGTCTTGTAAAATCAAAGGCATTTTATCGGCATGCTTTTTATATTTTGGTAAACCAATCCATTCAACAGGTCCATATACAATGGCATTGTTTTGTACTAAAATACCATTCAACAAAACAGTCATTCTTGCTGGTGTAGCTAAGTCTCCATTGTCTTTGAATTGGGGTGCTGAAAATATTACGTCATAGCTTTGCCATTCTCCTGGTTTTTTACAAGCAGTTACCAAAGGAATTTGTTGCTTGTAAATACTACCCACTTGACCATTTACATAAGTTGGATTATTGTAGTTGTCTAAAATTTGTAGTTCATAATTGCTCATAAACCAAATGCCACTATTGCCTCTGGTTTGATTGCTTCCTTTAATAGTCGCCGGTTCTCTAAATTCAAGGTGTAATTGACAATCTCCAAAACCTTGTTTGCTTTCCAAATCACCAGAACCCTTCACAACAGTCATAATGCCATCAGCTTCTAATTTCCATCCTGGAGCACCTCCATTCTTTTTTTGAAAAGCATCAAGGTCTTTACCATTGAACAAAATAATGGCATCGGAAGGTGCATCCTGAATTGTTGTGCCTGGTGTAACTGTTTTTGGAATTGGATTCCACACTTCGGTTTTTGCAGCTTCATATTCTAGACTGTCCTGTCTGCTTTTAAATTTAGATTGCGCATTCGCTCCAAGTGCGCAGCTTAAAATAGCTGCGTGCATTAAAATTAATTTTTTCATGTTGGCATTTTATGTACAGCAATTTAATACCAATCGCTGAATTGCTGCGCTATTTTAGAAAATTTTATATAGAAGAAAAACAGATTGTTTATTTACGATGGGTACAAATGCCATTGAATTTGTGGCCACTTATCTAATACCTGCCATAATATTTTAAAAATCCTCAATTAAATCCTTGCTTTAGATATTAAATATTTCATATGCAAAGCCAAGTCATTATTTGTGATCAACAAACTGTGTATGCACTAGGAACTGCTACATTGGTAAAAGCCCATCCTGCTTATTTAAATCCTGAAATCATCACAGGGCTCTCTCAACTAAATCAAATGCTGTTAACCCAGCACCCCAAGGTATTGGTATTGGATAGCGCCCTATTTGATTTTGCATCTCCTGTATTTATGAAACATATACAAGGCATTCAAAAAACCATGCCCATAATGGTAGTGCTCAATGAGCAAGATAATTTAATGTTATTTCAGTTAATAGATAATGAGTTTACGGTCATTGTTTCAAGAGAAGCCAGTCAGGAAGAATGGCTAAAGGGTCTTGAAATGGCCAAACAGCATAAAGTATATTTTAGCAATCAAGTAGCATTACGTGTTGCTAGCTTAACAGAATCTATGGACGACATTCATTTAATAGACAAGGTCAATGGACTTGCGATGTATGATAAATACATTTTAATCCGCATTTGCCAGGAAGCCTCGAGCAAACAAATTGCGATAGAATTAAAACATAGCAAAAGAACCATCGAGGGGCACCGTACTAAACTCATGCAATTGTTCGAAGTGAAAAATGTAGCAGGATTGGTTAAAATCGCTTGCATTTCCAAGCTATACACCCATTATCTTTCCAATCCGGGTTTATATGATTTGCGTTTATGCGCCAAAACATCTTCCTTGTAAAAATGAATGGTTTTGAATTGGCCATCAATATACATTTGGGCTTGATCGGTAAAATGTGCATCATTAGCCCATCTACTTTGCCCACCGGTGATGATGGTTTTGGCTTCCACTCTTTTTCCAAACTGAACAGCTGCAATAAAACTATTGCCTGAATAGCCATATCGATTCTTGGTATTTGTATGATTGGCGGCTGGCATTTGCTTGCTTTCAAATGCAGGTAATTGACCAAACTTACTGGAAGCTTGTGCTACTGCAATACTGAATGCACTATCATTAAAACTACTACCAGGATTCACTCTTTGGTATCTGTTAATTTGTCCCCAAGGAATTTCCCAGGTTCCATAAGTGGATTTTAATTTTCTCAATGCATATGTTAGACAATGTAGTTTTAGGTCAATCGATTGTTCATTATAGGATTCATATCTTTTTACGATCCTAGTTCCTTCTTCTTCGGTGGTGGCAGTGCCCACAATTCTATCAACACGATCTTTCATTTCAGCCATCCATGCAATAGCAATAGTTTGCGCAATTGAATTGGTATCAGCATCATGGTTCCATTTTTCTAAATAACTTAATGCCTTTTCAGTCTCAGGAGTTAATGTATTTTTTCTTGCGCTTTCTGTAATGGAATCGGATTGAACCTGTCTTGATTCGCTAATTAAGGAAGGCAATAAAATATCAAAAGCGGTTAAATGTTTGTTGTAACCTAATTGAATGAGTTCGTCTAAACTTATTTTATCAATATTGCTTAATAATCTTACTGCATTTAATCCTCTAGCATTTTCACCATCGGGTGCCATATAGCTAGGGTAGTTGGCGGCTTTGGGACTATTTTTGCCTGCCACCGTAAAAGGCGTTGCATTGCAATTTTGCAACCATCCATTTACAGGGTTAATACTTTGTACGATTTCATTTAATGGATGCAATCCATTCCAATCAGTTGCCTTGATGCTTCCATCCACGGGTCTTGTATAATCATAGGACGTGTCATTTCTTTTAGGCATAAAATTTCCATGCCAATAAGCAATATTGCCATCAGCGTCGGCATATACCGTATTGTTGCTATTGTTTGCTAATAAATTAAGTGCTGATTGATATTCCTTTAAGTTTTTTGATTTTGTTCTGGTCCAACATTCAAGCAATGCGTTTAAGGAGCGATTGTGCTCATGCAAGCTTAGCCACTTTCCATTCTTCTCGCCCATTACTGGCCCATGATGGGTTTTATATGTAGTAATCCATTTTGATTTTAAAACCCCCGCGTCGTAATATTTGACTTCGATATTTCTTGTGGTTACGGGTAATTCCTTGTTTTCAAAGGTATAGCTAAAGCCCTCTTTGTTTTTGGTAATTTTTTCAAGATAAACGTCAGCTACATCGGCATAGCTACTAGTATGCATCCAGCCAGCATGTTCATTAAATCCTTGGTAAATAAACATTTGTCCCCAAGTAACGGCACCATATACATTTAATCCTTCCTCACTTACCATATGCATTTCGGATCTAAAATAAAAAGGCACATGGGGATTGATATACAACATGGCATTGCCCGATTTACTATGTTGGGGCGCGATGGCAAATCCATTGGATCCTTTTAGTGTTTTTTCTTCCATATCATAGGGATGCACAAAACTGGAATGATGCAAAACCAATTCCTCTTCAAGATTGCCATAAAAACTTGCGACATCTTCCTCCTTGATACCTCCAGTTCTAGTAGGAGAAACACTTCCGTCGGTCCACATTAAATGATACCAAGGTTTGAATTGTGTAATGACTTGTGGATGTACATTGGGGTGTTTGGCTAAATAATAATTAATTCCATCGGCATGGGCCTGTAACAATTGTTGAAACCATTTGGGGCTATTGTTATAATCTTTAATAGCGTCTGCGCTATCCTGAATAATTTTCATCATCAAGTCGGCATAAATTTTTACTTCCTTATTGGTTTTGGCAATATCGTTTTCTTTTAATTCTTGTAAACGCCCTAACATTTCTAAATAATTCTTTTCTATTTGAGGGAAATTTTCCTCGCATTGTGCATACATCAATCCGAATACGGCATCTGCATCTGTTTTTCCATAAATATGAGGAATGCCCCATTCGTCTCTAATAATGGTAGTTTGCTTTACGTGCTGCGCCCATCTTGCTTTTTCATTGAATGATTGAGTTTGCGCAGGCAATAGATTCGGGAAGCAACACAATAGAATACCGATAGAACTAAGCAAATTTTTCATAACTACCATTTGATTTGTTCTTAAAGTTAGTGAAATAAAAAAGCACAACCTCGAAAGATTGTGCTTTTACTATGCAATTGATTGTGTTTAAACCAACCCCCAGGTTTTCATCGTGTCTAAATTTATTTTAGCACATTCAAGTGGAGTTTTGTTTTGATAAGACTCTTGCTCAATAATAAAATGCTTTGTACCACTCATTTTTTTGGCAAGTAAGCATAATGCTTTAGGGTTTACTTCACCTGCCCCCATAGTAGTACTGTCATAGCCATCATTCATTTCGCCGCGGCCTGCCGACTTGATTTCGTCTTTTACATGTAAGGATGGGAAACGGCCTGGATATTTTTCAATCCATTCCTTAGCACGACCCCCATGTCCAAACATATTACCAAAATCAAGTTGTTGAATCACTAAATCGGGATGGGTGTTTTGAATAATCAAATCATAAATAAGACTGCCATTTATTTTTTCTACAAATTCAAGATCATGATTATGGTAGCCAAACTGCATGCCATTTGCTTTACACAATTCTCCGCTCTTATTAAATAAGTCTAATTGCCCCATTAATTCATCATAATTGTTTCTCACTTTTTCATCCACCCAAGGGCTAATTACATAGGACTGTCCCAGTGTAGCCGCATCCTGAACTGTGTATTTCCAAATATCTGTAAAATCTTTTTTGCTAGCATCCCAATGACTTGGATTCATCACAGTATGTCCACTTGGCATTTTTAATCCTAAATCCTTCAAGATTTTTTTAAACTCTATAGCAGTATAGCCATAAAACTTTCTGTTCACATAATTAGCATGTTCTACATATTGATACCCCATATCGGACAATGCCTTTAAGGTGGCTAAGGGATTTTTAAACATATCCTCACGCACCGAATACAGCTGAATACCAATAATGCTTTTTGGTGTTGGCGCTAAAAAAGCAGCTTGTACTACTTTGGGTAACAAGCCAGTCGCAATCAAGGCCATGCTACTATTTTGTATAAATTTTCTTCTTGAATTTTTCATAAACTAATTTAATAAAAATTAATCTTTAATACCAGTATTGTTCATTGGTTTTTGATTCTGCCACTCAGAACGATCTAATTGTTTATTGCCAGTGAGGGTTTCGTTTAAGTTATTGGCATTGTACAATCTACCATTTTTCATTACATATTGAATGCTATTTGTGTTGTGGATGTCTTCCAATGGGTTTTTATCTAAAATAATTAAATCGGCTAGTTTCCCATTTTCTATACTTCCTAAATCCTTATCCAATCCCAATCCTGTGGCACCCAATATGGTAGCTACTTTTAAAGCATCTAGGTTGCGCATACCGCCACTTTGCATGGACCATACCTCCCAATGATAACCTAAGCCCTGTAATTGACCATGGCTTCCAATACCAGCAAGCCCACCTGCTTCTACTAAATTTTTCATGCCAATTGCATGTTTTTGGAATACATGTTCTTCTGGTAAAAACCAAGTAGCTCTTCGACGCGATTTAGCTGCTAATTCTTCATAGGGTGTAAAATATTGCATTTTAGCATCATGGTATGGGTTGGCGTATTCATAGTAATAGTTTTCGGCCCAAGGTCCACCATAAGAAACCAACAATGTTGGAGTAAGGGTCATTTTCGAAACAGCAATGGTATTGGTTACATCTTTATACAATGGATAAATAGGAAGTGCATGTTCTTGTCCTGGATAGCCATCTAATAAGTTGGTCATATTTAATTTAAAATCCAATCCTCCTTCGGTGGTTGGCATGAGCTGCTGGTTTTTAGCCGCCTGCATTACCCATTGTCTTTGTTTTCTGTTGCCCACTAAATACATTTTAATGTACTTGGTATGAAAATATTTTGAATACTGTGCTAAAACTGATTCTGCTTGTGCAGAGTCTTTTAAATTATAAGACCAATAGCCTACACCAGGGCCTGTTGAATAAATTCTTGGTCCAATCATGTCTCCTGCTTCTACCATATCACTATAAGTTAATACATCGGTAGTGGCAGTTTGCGGATCGCGTGTTGTAGTAACTCCATATGCTAAATTGGCAGCATATACCCAGGCTTGATTTTTATGGATGCCCCAGCTTGGCCACATATGTGCATGTGTATCTACAAATCCTGGAATGATGGTTTTGCCCGAAAGGTCCAGTTGTGCTGTATTTGCGGCCACCGTTAAACTACCGGATTTTCCAATAGATTGGATACGATTGTTAACAATATATACATCACCTCCTTCAATAATTTCATCTCCATTCATGGTAATGATTCTTGCATTTTTAAGCAATACAGTGCCTTTTGGTATATCCTTATCGTAGTATACATTTATCCATTGTTCGCTTGCATTAAACTTAGGAGATTCTTTTTTGTCATTTTTCTTTGCAATGCTTTCTTTGCTTACGCTGTCTTTTTTTGTAGTATCGTTTTTTGCCAATACCGCTGCAGCTTCTTCGGCTTTTTTGGCAATTGCTAAACTATCATCAAAAGCAAAGCTCTTATCGATATCATATGTAAAATGAGCGGCGCCCAAACTCCAGTGAATAATTTTTCCATTGCTTTCCCAGCTTGGAAATTCTCCACCCATTTCAGTAAGTAATTTACTTGGGAAGGCGGCACTTTTTGCATCAGCTACAGAAATTTCTACTAGCTTCCCTGTTTGTGGAAGCGTAACATAATAAATATTGTTATTCACTTGTGCAATGACTGCTTTTCCAAAGGGGGCTATTAAAATACTAGCTGCATTGGAAGGTGGATTGTTTTCTTTTGCTGCTTCATCTACATCTTCAGCAAGCACTTGAGGCAACATGCATGGATCACCTACAGGCTTTCCATTGTGTTGTGCAATACTTCCAAATGTAGTAATGCCCGTAACTTTTACAATTTCTTTCTCATCACTACCATCCCATTGAATGGACACCAATTTCCCATTGTTGTTTAAATAAATTCTGTTTTCATTGTTTACAAAATGCGCATTAGATCTTCCATTTGATTTATCAATTACATGTACTGTTCCATTGCTTAGATCCATCCAACACAACTCATCTTCATCATCATTATAGGTAGGGTCGTTCGCATCTAAAAACTTTTGAGTACTTGTTCTATTAAATACCAAACGCTTGCCTGTTGGGTCAATGGCAAGGCCTTGGTAAAGTGCATTCTGCTTAACAAGTTCAATTTCTTTTCCGGTAGTTAAATCCACACTATGTATACTGCCTCCTTGGGTATTCCAAGTTGAGAAATAGATTGTTTTTCCATTAGGATGCCATGCAGGTTGTGCTTCAGTAAAATTGTTTTTAGTAATACGTTTTGGATTTCCTGCTGGATAGTCCATTGTATAAAGCCTATTTAATACGGTGAATGCTAATTTTTTTCCATCTGGAGATGGTACTGCATTCCTTATTTGTGTTGCTTTGGCAGCACTACTATCGCTAACTGGATATTTAAAAAATACTGCTGGCGCCATTTCAATATTGGCATCCACTGTGTAGGGGATCTCTTTCTGTTCCGCAGTTTCAATATTTATTTTATGAATTCTTCCACCGTAAGAAGCAACTAAAAATTTGCTATCTGGGGTAAAACACATGGCAGGCAACACGCCTAATACTGCAATGGATTCTTGATCGTCACGTTGCACAGGATAAGCCAACCATTGCTCTTCGCCAGTAGCTAAATTTCTTTTTACCAATCCTGTTTTGTCTTCGAAACGCGAACCATATACCAGCCATTTTCCATCTTTTGATAATACGGGCGTAAAAGCAGAACCATATCTTGATGCAATGGTTCTTGTGTTTCCCTTTTCTCTATCATACACACCAATGCTGTATTGTGGAAGCATTGCGTTGTAGTTCCATGCACTAATTCTTGATGAATAATACACATATCTTCCATCGGCACTTACCGCTGGATCAATTGTTTTTAAATTTGCTGGTGTTGAAATTAAAGCCGTTCCCGCGCCACCATTTTTGTGCATCAAATACAATTTTGTATTTCTGCGTCCCTTGGTATACACAATATAATTTCCATCGGGGGTATACACAGCACCTGGAAAATTTTGGTTGTTGTCATCGGTTAAAGCAATGGTGTCTTTTTTCTCTGTATCTATATACCATAAATTTTCAGCACCTCCACGATCGGATATAAACAATATTCTTTTTCCATCGGGACTAAAGCTAGGATGATTGTCATAGGCTAAGCCCTTGGTCACTGCTGTGGCCACTCCTCCTTCAAAGGGAAGGGTATAAATATCTCCCATTAAATCAAAAACAATGGTTTTTCCATCGGGACTGATATTTACCGAAGTCCATGTGCCCTCGTTAGTCTTTAAAGGGATGGCCCTGTTTGCTTTTAGGGGAAGCCCTTTAAAATGAGCAAAGACCAAGGAGTCTTTTTTATTCGAATTGCTTGATTGGGCCCCTACTTGTATTAAACCCAGGGCGAAAAAAAATGTCAAAGTAACAAGTCTCATAGCTTTTATTTTAAGGAAAGTTAATGAAACCCTGGTGAAGCGCAGAACAATTCATAGGATTAACTTACCGCTCATCCATTCATATCATTTTTTATATAAATAAATGATGGATTTACTCACTTAAAGCCAAAACATTTACGAATTCAATCGTAATTTTATCCCATGTTAAAAAAATTAGTATTCGGACTGCTTTTTATGGCTAGTCTATTCAGCGGAATGAAAGCAAGTGCCCAGCATGTAACCATCGAAGGGACCATTGCAGACAGCATTTCTAAACGCAATCTTACTTCTGCAACGGTCGCCTTGGCCAATGCAAAAGACTCCTCTTTAATGAGTTTTACTAGGGCCAATGAGGATGGCTTTTTTCAAATTAAAAATGTAGTTCCTGGAAAATATTTATTGTCCGTTTCCTATGTAGGATACCAGCATATGTGGTTAGGTATTAAAGTGGGTGCTTCTCAAAAACTGGCATTGGGCACTATTTATTTATTAGATGCAAGCCAAACTAGTACCGTAACTGTTACAGCACGTAGGCCCCCTGTTGTGATTAATGGCGACTCCATTGAATTCAATTCTGAAAATTTCAAAACGGTTCCGAATGCAGTAGTAGAGGATATGTTGAAGAAAATGCCAGGCATTGAGGTTGACAAAGCGGGTGCGATTACTGTAAATGGCAAATCGGTTACCAAAGTGTATGTAAATGGAAAGGAATTTTTTACAGGCGATCCTAAAATGGCTACCAAAAACTTACCTGCCGATGCAGTAGATAAAATTCAAGTGTACGATAGAAAGTCTGATCAGGCTATGTTTACGGGTATTGATGATGGCAACGAAGAAACTGCGATCAATATCAAAACTAAAAAAGACAGAAAGCAATCTACTTTTGGAAAGCTTAATGGAAGTGCAGGTGTGCCTGGCCGATTTGATGCACAAGGCAATGTAAATAGAATTAATAATGACGAACAATTCTCTGTGATTGGTTCAGCAAATAACACCAATAGACAAAATTTTTCGAATGGTGATATTTCTAATTTTTCTGGTGGGGGTGGAGGCCGTGGCGGTGGCGGTATGGTGATTAATATTTCTAGTGCAGGGGGAGGATCAGATGCCAACGCACAAGGGGTCGCTGATACTTATTCGTTGGGCGGCAATTATTCTAATTTGCTCAATAGTGGCAAAATGGATTTTAACGCCAATGTGAATGGGAATGATGTAACACGTAATAATATTAGTCAATCTTATACACAGAATTTAACGGCGGGCAATGCATTTAATCGCGCTAGCAGTTCTATTAGTAAAACGCACAATCAACAAGAAAGAGCAGGCGTAACCATTGACAATAAAGTATCTGAAACTTTTTCTTTTAAATACACACCCAATTTTTCGAATCAGCACAATATTTCGAATGGCTATTCTACAAGTAGTACTTATTTAACAGATGGTACTTTAACCAATGCCAACACCACCAATTCGTATTCGGTGAATGATGCTACTAATTTTGGTCATACCTTATTACTTAGAAAAAAATTCCAAAAAAAGGGAAGAACCTTGTCTTCAACCTTAACGCAAGGATACAATAGTTCTACAGCCAATAGTTATCAATACACCGAACAGTTGTTTTACAACAGAGGGTTGATGACTAAAGATTCTTTATTAGATCAACAAAGTGCACGTAAAGGGTTAACTCAATCTTATAGTGCCAATTTGGTGTACACAGAACCACTGGGAAAAAAATCTCTATTAGAGTTTAATAGTTTTATAAATAAAAGTATCGGTTCAACCAGCAAACGTGTTTATGATAAAAACAGTGCTACGCAGTTGTACGATTTGTTGAATACGCGTTTAACAAATGAATACAATAGCGAATACACTTATTCGGGTGCAGGTATGAACTATCGATTCAATCAAAAGAAATACAATTTTTCATTTGGCGCTTCTTATCAAGATGCGATGTTGAATGGCGAAAACACAAGTGCGAATGCAAAAATCAAGCATGACTTTAAGGATATCTTGCCATCGGCATTGTTTGTGTACAATTTTTCACAAACACAAAATTTTAGATTTAACTATCGCACCTCTACCAACCAACCATCATTAACGCAATTGCAACCAGTATTGGATCAAAGTAATATCAATAATCAAAGTATTGGTAATCCCGACCTAAAAAGAACATATACCAACAATATTAACCTGAGCTATTTTTCTTCTAAAATTTTAGCCCAAAGGAATTTCTTTGCTTTGTTAAATGCGCAAGTCGTTGATAACTCCATTGTGAATTATGACAGCGTTTTGCCAAGTAGAGCAATTCTATCAAAGCCAGTAAATGTAAACGGAGTTTATCGTGTTACGGGTACTATGAATTATGGATTTGGCATTAAAAGCATAAGTTCTCGATTTAATTTTGGCATTAACGGAGGCATTAACAACAATGTGAATTATTCCAATGGATTGTTAAATACTACATTGGTAAAGTCATTTGGTCCTAGCTTTAGTTATACGTTTTCGGTAGACGAAGTGATTGACATTAATTTAACAGCAAGACATGCTTATAGCAAAACCACCAACGCCATCAATACAGCCTTAAATACCAATTATCAAACAAGGATTTATGGCGCGGATTTGACTAATTATTTGCCTTTTGAAATGGTTTTAAACCAATCTATGAATTATACTATTAATGAAGGACGTACTGCAGGTTACAACACAGCCATTCCAATTTGGAATGCGAGTATTTCAAAATTCTTTATGAAGAATAAAAGAGCCGAATTGAAAATCAGTGCTTTTGATATCTTAAATAAAAATGTGGGTGTATCTAGAAATGTTTCACAAAATCAAATTGTGGATCAGTCTTATAACGTCATCAATCAATACTTTTTGGTTGGATTCACATATAGCTTACAAAAATCAGGTTTAACAGGCGGTGGCGGTGGTGGCCAAAGAATGATGATTAGAATGTAGCGTCCAAAAAAAATATTTAATCATATAATAATAACAAATGAAAAAAATAATACTATCTATCTTGGTAATTGCAGTTGCTATTGCCAATGCATCGGCTCAAATGAAAGAAGGAAAAATCGTTTATGAGCGTAAAATTAATATGTATAAAATGGTAACTGATCCTGAAATGCGCGCGCGTATTCCAGAATTTAGAACTTCACAATTTGAACTGTTGTTTAATGAACAAGCAAGTTTGTTTAGAACTGTACCCGAAGATGAAGCACCAGATCCTTTTGCAAACAACGGAGGAGATAGAGGAGGTCAACGTTTTATGTTTAGAATGCCAGAAACTGCTACTTATACCGACTTGCACACACAAACACAATATGAGTCAAGAGCAATGTTTGAAAAAAACTTTTTAATTGTTGACTCATTGAAGCCATTGAAATGGAAAATTTCTGAAGAAACAAAAACCATTGCTAAGCACTTATGTAAAAAAGCAACTACATCAGTAGCTTCACAACAAGCAATAAGAATTGGCGCAGGTGGAGGAAGAATGGGTGGCGCAAGAACTGCTACAGATACTGCCAACAGACCTGCAGCTGCGGCTCCAAAAGAAACGCCAGTAACCGTATGGTATACCGAGGACATTCCTGCATCTATTGGCCCAGATAACTTTGCTGGACTACCTGGGGCCATTTTAGAAGTAGATTTGGACAATGGCACCAATGTTACTACCGCTACCGAAGTAACTACTAAATATCCTAAGAAAGAATTGGTACAACCTACTAAGGGCGATAAAATGAACAGAGCGCAGTTCCAAGAAAATATGAAAAAAATTATTGAAGACATGCAAAAAGGCGGCGGCATGGGGGGAATGAGAATTAGAATGAACTAGTCCAATCTAAAATTATAATAATGCTGTGTAGTCACCAACAAGGGGGTTGCACAGCATTTTTTATATAGCCATAAATGAAAAGCCTCCTAAATTGTAGGAGGCTTTTCGTTTCTTTTATTCTTTAAAACCTATTCTTTTAAACCGTTACAATGCTATTGGTGGTTCCAAACACATTGTTTGCTTCTGCTTCGGCCTGATTATCATTTAACCAGGTTTTCTTATCTACAAAATACTTGAATTCGTGTTGGCTATCTTTAGGCAAGTTTACTTCTGTTACAAAAACACCCTCTTTCTTTTTAGTCATTGCTAAGCCCTTTTTCCATTCATTATTTAGTCCAAGTAATTCTACTTTTTTTGCATCTGTATTTAAAGTGAATTTCACTTTAACATAATCCTTTGTTTTGAAGTATTTTTTTTCAATCATAATTATTGCTTTGTATACTGTTAATACCTGTATCCATAAAAGGTAACCCCAGCTGCAATAAAAAAATAGAATGCTAACGAACACTCTTTTTTTATCAATCATTACAATCGTTTGCGGTGTATCCAAAAAAAAGTCCCTCATATTTTGAGGGACTTTTTAAAACATAAAATTTTGTGAATGCTTATTTTGTAAAATAATTTACAATTAAAAAAGTGATTGCTGCTAATACCGCACTCACAGGAATCGTCAATATCCATGCCCATAATAAATTGGTTGTGACACCCCATCTTACTGCACTTAATCTTTTGGTAGCGCCAACGCCAATAATAGAACCTGTAATGGTATGGGTAGTAGAAACCGGAATGCCCATTTGTCCAGTAAAGAACAAAGTAAAGGCACCGGCAGTTTCTGCGGCAACTCCTTCTAATGGGGTTACTTTGGTGATTTTAGATCCCATTGTTTTTACAATTTTCCATCCACCACTCATAGTACCCAAACCAATGGCTAAATAACAAGCAACGGGTACCCAACTAGGAAGAGCACCAAAGTCCTGAATTGATCCATTCGCAATTAATGCAGCGCCAATAATACCCATTACTTTTTGGGCATCATTTCCACCATGACCAATGCTAAAGGCTGCCGAGCTAAATAACTGTAATTTTTTAAACATGTTTGCAACAGTGTATGCAGTTGGTGTTTTCACTTTTTCTACAAACAAGTATACCAACATAAATAATATTGCTGCTCCAATAATGCCGTATTCAATAATGGAATTGTCGGCCTTGTCAATTTCTCCTGCAAAAGTTTTTTCAATATTGAATTTTTCAATTTTAGCTTTTACTTTGGAAATATTCTTTTCTTGAATTGGATAAATGGCATTCATCGCAACAATGGCAGAATCTGCAGTAATAGTATGTGCTAAATAAAGTTTCAATGGCTCTTTGTAAGCTTCTGTTTTTTCTTTTGCAATATCATATTCAGCTTTAACTGCTTTATTTTCTGGCGCTTTTGCTTCCATTACCAAAAAGTCATTGGCGTTTCTTGCTGCATCTTTAATTTTACTTGCTGCTGCATTTTTTAACCAGCCGCTATCATTGGCAATTTTTGCGATTTGATTTGCTCCAATTTTATCATATTTACTTAAGTAGGGATTTACCAATTCGTAGGTAGCATTTGCTTTAGCTAATTTTTCTTCATTCAACTTTAGTTTAGCCATTAAAACAGTATCTCCTGCATGATCAGCTAACTCACTTTTTAAAGTAGACACTTCTTTCTTGTACTTATCAATTCCATAAAACTTTTGAACGTTTTCATGAATTTTTGAATCTTCAAAACGATCAAACATCAAAATGGTGGCAAAAGTTGCTAAAGAAATAATCAGTAATCTCCACCAAATATTTCGCATAATGGTAACTAGTGTAATAAACACCGAAATAAGAATACCAATAATAGGAGCAAGAAAAATAAACAATACTGTTTTGATGATAGTATCAGCATCTACAATTTTTGCCCAAGGATAATTAATTCCCTTAGTCATTAATGCGTGTGCAATAGCCGCTCCCGCAAATCCACCTATTAATGTGTGAGAGGATGAAGAAGGGATCCCGTACCACCAAGTAAGTAGGTTCCAAAATATAGCAGCCAATAATCCAGAAAAAATTACGGGTAAGGTAATAAAGTCTTTGTATACTGTTTTGCTAATAGAATTCGCAACTGCATGGTCTTTAAATATCCAATAAGCAACAGCATTGAAAAGCGCTGCCCATAATACCGCCTGCAGTGGAGTAAGTACTTTTGTAGACACCACTGTCGCAATAGAATTGGCTGCATCATGAAATCCGTTGATGTAGTCAAAAATAAGCGCTAGGGCTATAATAATTATTAATAAACTCATCTTGTATTAAATTAAGCGTACTTGATAATGATAGATTCAATTACATTCGATACATCTTCAATTTTATCAGTTGCAATTTCTAGCACTTGATAAATTTCTCTTTTCTTGATTACTTCTTTGAAATCATTTTCTTGCTCGAATAATTTTTCAATACTCATGTCAAACACGTCATCGGCTTGATTTTCGATGCTATTAACCTTAATCATAGCTTCAGTCATTTCTTTGATGTTTTTCATATTACGCAATCCCATTACCGCTTTTTTAGTTTCAGCAGTGCCTTGTAATATTAATTCTGCCAATTTGTGAATCCCCGTATCGTTTGGATTGACTTTGTAAAAATTAATTTTTTTAGCAGATGCATAAATGTAATCAGCAATATCATCTAATGAAGTAGCTAGGTAGTGAATATCTTCTCTGTCAAAAGGAGTAATAAAATTTCTACCCAATTCTGTGAATATATTATGTGTTAAATCATCGTTCTTGTGCTCCAAGTTTTCGATTTGCGCCAAAATATTTGCTCTAATATCGGCATCGGGCTCATTTACCATTTCTTTTAATTTCCCACCCATTTGATGTACGTGCTCTGCAACATCTTCAAATAATTGAAAAAACACTCTGTCTTTTGGTAAGAAAATCTTCATGATTGAATTAAAGTCCATAACTAATTTTTTTATGTTTTTGTATGCTGTAAAATTGCAGAATTGCCTAGAAATAGGGCGAAATCCGGGATTACTAAATTGTTAACAAATGGATCTAATAAAAAAGGGGAAGCGGTTACCCACTTCCCCAATGTAATTTGTAGCTTTCCCCCAAAAGCTGATTCAATTTCCGAGGATTTCACTTAGGAAATATGTTAATGAGTTACTAATTGGGTTGTGTAATAGGTTATTTCTTATCTTTAATTAAATATTATTATAATATAGTACGTTACTTGCCTATTAAATAATTGAAATACAATGACTTACAGATTAAACATAGCAAGTCTTATTTTTGGTATACTTTTCATTTTTGGGCAACAAAATGTAAGTGCACAGGGGCCTGACACTAGTTTTACCGTACCGAAAAGCCCATTATTGTCTAAATTATTGTCACTTAGTGACCTTAATACGACCATTTCCTTATCTAAAGAAGCGGATATTATACCGCTCAAGGGTAGCATTTTAGCGCCGAATGGTCAAGAACTAATCAAACAAGGAAAGGATTTGTATGTAATTATTGAGCAGACAGGGTTTGTTTATAAG
>JBDKLP010000062.1:0-8979 GCA_039795575.1 Bacteroidota bacterium
GCAATTAAATGGGGTAGTAATGACTTCAAAAATGGCTTATTCATACGCATAAATTATAGTGACAAACCTACGACTAAAAAGGCTTTTTGAGTAATTTTCTTATCTTGTATCTTATTCAATATCATGAACAAAGTCTTTAATAAATCCTTTTTTGCATTTATGGCCCGATTAGCCATTATTTGCAACGTATTTTTCATCTTTTCCCTCATGATCATGCTGGTAAAATGGTTCAAATTACCCGACTTTTTGGCCAATTTTATCGCCGTTTTGGGCTTGGAAATGGCTCCTGTGGCCAATATTTGTTTTGGCATTTGGTTGATTGGACTAAAGCTCACAAAGCAGACCATTGAAGTACCTATATGGCAAACAATTTTCATTCTTTTTATGTTATTGGGTCAGATAGCAGCAGCATTTCTATAAATAAGACAAAAAATACGCATGATCCATTCCATTTTAAAAGATAAAGCAACCCGCCTTTTTATAGGCATTACCGCTTTTTTTGTGGCCAATGCATTAATAGCAGAATGTATTGGAGGCAAGATATTTTCTTTGGAAGCAGTGTTGGGTTTGCCTCCTGCTAATTTCACCATTTTGGGTCAGTCTGGCTTGTCCTTTAATTTAACCTGCGGGGTTTTACTATGGCCTTTGGAATTTGTAGTAACTGATATCGTGAATGAATATTATGGCCCTAAAGCCGTGCGAAGAATCAGTATTACTGCAGTAAGTTTAATTGCCTATGCTTTTTTAATGTTTTATTTGGCCATGCGTATTGCACCTGCTAGTTTTTGGGTAGGGTCAAAAGTGGACAATGGCGTTCCAAGTATGCAAACTGCTTTTGAAGCTATATTTGGACAAGGAATGTGGATTATTTTGGGAAGCCTTGTAGCATTCTTAGTGAGTCAGTTCATTGACGTAATTGTGTTTCATAAAATCAAGAAAATTACAGGGGAGAAGATGCCTTGGTTAAGAGCAACCGGTTCAACCGTAGTCTCTCAATTGGTGGATAGCTTTGTGGTGTTGGTGATTGCTTTTAAATTAGGCAATAATTGGTCCTGGAGTTTTGTAATTGCAGTATGTATTGTAAACTATATGTATAAGTTTACCATGGCTATTTTATTAACTCCGGCCATTGGTTTTATTGAAACTAGGATTGAAAATTATTTGGGACATGAAGCTGCTAAAAAAATGAAATTAGCTGCCATGGGCATCGAGAATGAAATATAATTTTTATGCGCTCCGATATTAAAAACGGTGTTGGTCTAATAGCATTTTAATAGCTACTTTGTCAATGGGCAAAGTCATTGCCTCTTCACTCAATTCCTGGAGTGGAATCCATCTTAAATGTTCAGCTGTGCCATTAATATCTGATACTTGATCGGGTAAAAAATCAAATGCTTTTTCTTTTGCAACAATCGTAGTCGTATCAGTTGCGTGCACCAAATAGTAGATAGAAATGATTTGATCGGTATGGTTAAAAGCAGATATTTGAAAAAAATCGGTGGTGTAAAAATGTGCTCCCACGGTTACCACTAAATTGGCTTCCTCCATAAATTCTCTCGCTAGTCCATCTCTTGTGCCTTCGCCAATTTCTAATCCACCCCCAGGCAATTTAGTAATATAATTCCCTCTTATAAATTCATCGCTTACCAATAACCTTTGTTGATCATCAATCAAAATGCCATATACGCGAACATTAAATAAGGCCATTGGGATGAATTGAGATGAAATGAGTTGAATTATTTAACGTGAATGCTTGCCTTGTATACAAAAGTGCCAGGCCCTTTTAACCAAATATGATTAAAGTGACCGCCTCCTTGATTGTTAAAGCTTACTGCCAATTTACCACCCAAGGTTTGAATGTTTACCGTGTGTTCTCCCTCTTTGTGCAAGCAAGAGGTAATGGCAGCAGCAGTTACCCCAGTTCCACAACTATAGGTTTCATTTTCTACACCACGTTCGTAAGTGCGCACAAATAAATGTCCATGTTGATGTTCTACAAAATTAACATTCACGCCTTCTTTGGCAAAACGGTTATTGTAGCGAATGGCCTTCCCTTCATTAAACACATCTAATGTTTCAATGCCATCTTTCACTATTTTGATATAATGGGGAGAACCGGTATTGGTTACAAAAAAACCTTCATTCACTTCAACCGATTTTACATCAGACATTTTTAAATGTACCCATCCACTGTTTTGTATTGTAGCTTCATGTGGACCATCAATAGCAATAAAATGGTAATGGTCTTTTACAATGCCATTGTCATGTGCAAACTGCACCAAACATCTGCCTCCATTGCCACACATCGTTCCTTCCGTGCCGTCGGCATTGTAATAGGTCATGGAAAAATCATAGCCAGGGGCTGTACCCAATAACATCAATCCATCTCCACCCACCCCAAAACGACGGTCACATAACCAGGCAACCTGCTGATTGGATAATGAAATACTGCCATCACGATTGTCAATGATCACAAAATCATTTCCGGTGCCTTGGTATTTTGAAAATTGTATATCCATTGGGATGATTTTTTAAAAAATTAAATGCCTGCAATAATGCCTAGTGTTTTTTGAATCATATGTTCCACCGCTTTCGCAGGATCTTTGCTAAATTCTTTTTTCACTCTATTGGCTACAATTACATTAATGCTTAAGCATTGGTGGCCTAATAAATTACACAAGCCATAAATTGCACTGGTTTCCATTTCGAAATTTGCAATATGGTGGTTGCCATAACGGAAACTAGTCATTTGATCTACTAAATTAGGCATATTCAAAGGAAGTCTTAAAATACGTCCTTGAGGGCCATAAAAGCCCGGGCAAGTAACGGTAATTCCATGACTATATCCTTCGGTGAAATGTTTAATTAAGCCTGCACTTGCACTGGCAATATAAGGTTGAATTTTACAATCGGTAATTTTTGTATGTTGTTCAAAAGCCGATAAAATGGCTTGTTCTTCGTTATTATTTTGAGTTTTGTAAAAGTGGAGTAGGTTGTCAATCCCTAAGCCATGAGTGCCTGCCACCAATTGATCCACACCTACTTCCCCTTGTAAGGAGCCACAAGTACCCATACGAATCACCGACACGGATTTCTTCTGTTCCTTAATGGTACGAGTTCCAAAATCAATATTTGCCAATGCATCCACTTCATTAAGTGCGATATCAATATTATCGGGGCCAATTCCTGTACTTAATACAGAAATGCGTTTATTGCCTACATAACCTGTATGGGTGATAAATTCTCTGTGTTCGCATTGGTGTTCGATACGATCAAAGTATTTACTAACGGTAGCCACTCTTTCAGGGTCACCCACGGTGATAATAGTATCTGCCAATTCTTCGGGTCTTACGTTTAAATGGTAAACCGCTCCACGATCATTAATGATCAATTCTGATGCTCCAATTGCCGACATAAGTTGTTATTTAGACTACAAATGTCGTTTAAATCGTAATAGTTGGAAAATTCTTTTATAATTAAGTTCTTTGTGCTATTTTCGCGTCCCGAAAAGGTCCTGTGGCCGAGTGGCTAGGCAGAGCTCTGCAAAAGCTTCTACAGCGGTTCGAATCCGCTCGGGACCTCGATACAAAGCCTCTCAACGAAAGTTGAGAGGCTTTTTTAATGCGACACAACGTCGAAAGCTTGCTTTCGTAAGTTGGGGAGCGTTAAAAAAGCCCAACAACAAACGAAGTTTGTTGTTGGAAAGGCATTGGGTAAAGCGAGTATACCGAAGCGGAAGACAATGCGAAGCATTAGCTATCCGGAAAGACGAGTTAGCCGATGATGTAATCCATAAAAGGCTATTTATTTGACAGTCTGGAATGCTACTTTCTTAATTGAAACAGCTCCATTTTGGCTGACAATGATCTTGAACGTGTTGGTTGCACCTATTATCCATGTTTTTGAATTTACAATAATTGTAAATTCTGAAGTTTTACTACTTCGATTTATTTGCACAGGAGCAATGTAATTTATATCTAAAGATAATATATCTACACCTGTAAAATAGATTGCTGGTTTATCTTTTATATATCCATTAGAATCAGTAGTAAAATCTAGGTTTAGGTAACTAAACATGCTTGGGTTCTGTTGTCTTTTTGCATCAAATAAAAATGATGGGGCTAATGAAATTGTTTGAAATCCTGGATTCATATAGCAAATGTTATTTTTTAATTCGCCATTATAGTTTGTTAGGCTTATGTAATGAATAGGTGGTGATGTAAGCCGAGCAACAATAGTGTAAATAAATAAAATACTTGTGTAAGAAATGGTAATAATTTTAAAGTATCGTTTTCTTTTAATTACATCTTTTATTAATAATGTTAAAATAACATAAAAGAAAATTGCAGATAAAGGGATGGCTAATAGTTGTTGTAAGAATATTGGCATATAAAATATTTTACATTGTTTTTGTGTCTATTTGTATTAGTAATTTACTTCATAAAGAATCAGCTAAATAATTTTGTAGTTATTTTTTTTTCATTTCAAAATTATTAATTGTTTTTCTGATTGTTTTCTAAGGTAGAAATACCTTAATTATTCAGTATATATTTTGATAGATTGATCGCTTATCATCAAAATTTATTTTATGAAAAAAGTTATTGTTTCAACTTCAATGTTTTGCATTTTAATGTTAGCTAGCTGTACAAAACAGTTGGCTCCATTATCTCCTGAACAAAAATCACAAAATGCAATTAGTGAAATTCGGAAAATTATTGGGAATGACGAGACAATTAAAATGGTAGACAATCCCAACTCTAGTCCTGGCAACAATCAATCTGAATCAATTGATTTAAATGAAAGTGGCATTAGAAAATTATCTATAGATGAATTCAGAAAAGTGTATAATGATTTTAAATATAAAAAAGCAATATTTTCAAGCATTAAAGAAGTTAAAGTAGATTCAATTTATCCGCAAAATGTATTCAAGACAAATGCGATTATTAATTGGGGGGATGATACTTATGATGATTTTGGTGAAATAGGCAGTGGCGGAGGAGGTGTTGATAAGCCAAGGCCCGCGGGCTTGTATCGTAGTATTTTTAGGTCAGAAATATTGCAATATGCTTTTATGGGTTATATAGACGGCAATAATCCTACTTTATTCTCTAATTTAAATGTCGAATTTAAATCAGATAGTAAAGGCATGGTGGTTGGAACTCCCGTTCTTTCATTTTCGGGAGTTAGGTTCTTTGGTTGGAATCAAATATCCTCATATCTAGTTTCGTCAAATCCATCCAGTTTCACTTCAGTCTTTTATGTAACAGGTAGGGCAGAATTTTTATTAGGACTGGGAGAAACAGTATTTGGTATGGGAGGGAATACAACATTTAAAATCACCATAAACATGGATGAAAATGTTTTACAAATTACAAAAATTGAAATTGCTGAGTTCGCAAATGTTTCAAATTAATCTGCAATAACCTAATCTCCAACTTAACTCAAATTCCGCTATTTTTGCTCTATGAAACATTCGCAAACAATTGGAATAGTCCTTTGCCTCGCTTTATTTTATTGTACCACCCAACCTTTGGTGATTATCGAAAGTCAACATTTAGTAATCACTGGATGGAAGGCCGATGGTACTAATTTTGGTCAACCGGGCCGATTCTTTGCTTATTTTGGAGGCTTGTCCTTATTGTTTTTTGCATTGCCATTTATTTGGGCAAAAAGATTCAATGTTGCTTTGGCTGCATTGCTCATAGCATGGTCCTTCAGAAATTTCATGGTACTGTCTGCTTGTCAAATGGGAGATTGTCCTCAAAAGCAATGGCCTTTATATGCGTGTATAGTAGTATGCATTGGTATTTTAATCATGACTTTTCTTCCTAAAATAAAAATTCCTAAATCGGAAGCATAAATAAAAAAAGCCTCAGCGCATACTGAGGCTTTTTTTATCGTTCAAATCGAATTAGCTTAATCTTTTCAAAGCTTCTCCAATAATGCCAACAGCTTCTTTAATTTGAGATTCATTAATCAATAAAGGTGGAGCAAAACGAATTTTATCGCCATGGGTAGGCTTGGCCAATAAACCTAAATCTCTTAGGTGTAAACAAAGTTCCCATGAAACTTCAGGGTCTTTATGATCAATCACAATGGCATTTAATAATCCTCTACCTCTCACTAATTTAATTAAAGGAGAATTTAATTTTTCAAGTTCCGATCTTAACAATACACCCATTGCATAGGCATTCTCAGCCATTTTTTCTGTCTTTAATACTTCTAAAGATTTCATTGCAACAGCACAAGCCAATGGATTACCACCGTATGTAGATCCGTGTTCACCTGGCTTAATTTGCATCATTACCATATCGTCTGCCAATACTGCCGAAATAGGGAGGGTACCTCCACTTAAAGCTTTACCTAGGATTAATATATCTGGACGAACGCCTTCATGATCACAGGCCAACATTTTACCTGTTCTTGCCAATCCTGTTTGAATTTCATCGGCAATAAACAATACATTGTATTTTGTACATAAGTCACGCACACCTTTTAAATAACCATCATCAGGCAATACCACCCCAGCTTCCCCTTGAATAGGCTCTACCATAAAGGCGGCTACACTGCTATCCTTTAATTCGTTTTCTAAAGCGGCTAAATCATTATAAGGAACCAATCCAAATCCAGGCATATACGGTCCAAAACCTTTATAGCTACTTGGGTCGGTAGATGAAGAAATGGCGGCTAAAGTGCGTCCCCAAAAATTGCCTTCTGCAAATACAATGCGGGCTTGATTTTCGGCAATGCCTTTTACATTGTATCCCCAACGGCGTGCTAATTTAATCGCTGTTTCTCCGCCCTCTACGCCTGTGTTCATGGGAAGTACTTTGTCATATCCAAAATATTTTGTGATATAGGCTTCATATTCGCCCAATAAGTTATTGTGAAATGCACGAGAAGTAAGTGTGAGTTTGGCAGCCTGTTCTTGCAAAGTTTTAATTATTGCTGGATGACAATGGCCTTGGTTCACGGCAGAATAGCCACTCAAGAAATCATAATATCTTTTTCCATCCACATCGTATAAAAATACGCCTTCGCCTTTTTCTAAAACTACAGGAATGGGGTGGTAATTGTGTGCGCCAAATTGGTCTTCAAGTGCTAAATACTTAGCAGCATTTTCACTCATGTTATGATGGGATCTCATTTTAATGATTTGATAGTATGAAAAAAAAAGATTTTTCGCCCATAACTTTACTCGGGAGTAGGTGGGCTTTACAATAGGAGGATGGGTACTAGTACCCCAAGGGATGATTGAGTAAATCTAAGTTCAGATTAAGTATATGTACCTTTTTCATTGAACTAAGTTAAGTTTTTCTCTTTAAATTCCCATATTTTGGACTTACATTCGCAAAAACAAAATCGCTTGAAACCACTTGTTTCTATAGTCATTCTCAATTATAACGGGGTACATTATTTGAAAAAATTTTTACCATCCGTATTGGCTACTCAATATGAAAATTTTGAAGTGGTAGTAGCAGACAATGGTTCTACAGATAATTCTATTGAACTATTGGCATCTGATTTTCCTACGGTGAAAGTGATTAGATCCACTACCAATGAAGGTTTTGCAGGCGGGTATAATTGGGCATTAAAAAGGATTCAAGCGGATTATTATTTGTTATTGAATTCAGATGTAGAAGTGACGCCCAATTGGATTGCACCAATGGTAAATGTATTGGAAACAAATCCTTTATATGCAGCTTGTCAGCCGAAATTGCTTGCTTATAATGATCAAACAAGTTTTGAATACGCTGGTGCCGCTGGAGGATGGATTGATACTTTAGGTTATCCATTTTCAAGAGGCAGGATTTTTGACATTTGTGAAAAAGACCAACAACAATATCAAGATATTGCGCCCATTTTTTGGGCATCCGGAGCAGCCATGATGATTCGTTCTAGTGTTTTTCATGAACTAGGTGGATTTGATGCATCTTTTTTTGCCCATCAGGAGGAAATTGATTTATGTTGGCGTATGCACTTGGTTGGGTATAAAATATTTTGTTGCCCTCAAGCAGTAGTGTTTCATGTGGGTGGGGGAACCCTGCCAAGAGGAGGACGCAAAGTATTTTTGAACTTCAGAAACAATTTGGTGATGATGTGCAAGCATCTGCCTATATCTGAATTAATATGGAAGATGCCGATTCGATTTGCTTTGGACGCGGTTTCGGCATGGAAGGGCTTATTGAGTGGAGATGCCTATTATTTCACTGCCATTGTTAAAGCTCATTTTTCCTTATTTGGCTTTGCTTTTTCGGGTAAAATAAAGCGTTCTGCTACTACCATGCCCATGAATAGTATGGACGGAGTGTTTGCCGGATCCCTGGTTTTTCAGTATTTTGTCAAAAAGAAACAATATTTCAATAAAATTATCGGCTAACTGCTTCTTTATTAAGAACTAGTTGCTATTTTTGCGACCGTAATAATTAACTATGTCACAAGATTTACATCAACCAGAAGCTTCTAAAGATATCAACTCAAATTGGGTGACTTCTTCAAGATTCTTATTCTACGTATCTGTATTTGCTGTTTTATCATTGGTTGTAGGCAACTGCACAAAGGTTTTCAGTAGTGGTTTCAAAAAGACCACACCCGAGGTACAAACTAGCTCTCAGTACAAACCAGAATATAAATAGAAAAAAATTTTGGTGGAGTGGTTTGATTCCTTATTTTTGCACTCCTAAAAATAGTTCTTGTACAAGCGAAAGTAGCTCATTTGGTAGAGCACGACCTTGCCAAGGTCGGGGTGGCCGGTTCGAGCCCGGTCTTTCGCTCCAAAATCCCGAATTTCGGTTCGGGATTTTTTTTAAGTCTTTCAATAGACGCCTTGGTGGTGGAACTGGTAGACACGCAGGACTTAAAATCCTGTGGGCCGCAACGCCCGTGCGGGTTCGATTCCCGCCTGAGGCACAAAGCCTCTCACATTTGTGAGAGGCTTTTTTTATGCGATGACGTGAATCAAGCTTGCTTGAATGAACG
>JBDKLP010000063.1:0-38276 GCA_039795575.1 Bacteroidota bacterium
AAGGAACTCGCAGTGCCTTCAGTGCCCATGAGTCCAATATAAGTTGCCATTAAGTACATGAACCAAATGCCAAATGAATAAAGAAAGAACAAATTGTGTTTTTTCAATTTGGTAGCACTTATCACACCTTCCCATATTCCACTTATTATTTGTTGAATATTCGCAATGGTATTTTTTAATTTCTTCTTTAACAGAACCATTACAAGTATTGCCAAAATGATTATCCCAATGCTTCCATATAATAAGTAATGGTTATTAGTTTGAGTTGCGTTTTGTGCAGATTGGTTTGCTTGTGCTTGTAATTGATGCCATCCTGCTTCTATAACCCCAAATTGAAGGGTGAGTGCCAATAAAAAAACGATTCCTAAACTCAACACATCAAATGCACGTTCAGCTACGATGGTACCCACAATTTTTTCAGCAGGCACTTTTTCATATTTTGACAAAAGTGTGCATTTTAATACTTCCCCTAAACGTGGAACAGCTAAATTGGCCAAATAGCCAATGAGTACCGCTAAAAATGTATTGCTTATTCGGGGTTGATAACCTAAGGGTTCCATGATGAGTCTCCAACGAAGGGCTCTTAAATAATGAGAGAAACCCAGCATTAAGAATACGGGGAAAACAATCCAGTATTTTGTGGTTTTCAACGCATTGGTGAATTTAGCCCATTCCTGAGGGGGGATTTGATGTAAACTCCACCAAATCAGCAAAATGCCAATAAAAAAGAAAAAGGCGATTTTGAGGAATTTACTCATTACTGTTAGTTTTTCGAATGATTTGCAATTTACGACCTTCCTTCCTATAATTTGGGTTTTAAGGCCTATTTATTGCCCTTTTTTGGGGGTTTCTTAAAGTGCTTACAATTTAGTACCTTTGCAAGCTCAAAGAAGCTTTTGAGTTAAACCCAAAAGGAATGTCTGAAAAAAAACGAATATTGTACATCGCAACCGAAATGTCTCCTTATCTAGAGTTGACTGAGTTTGCTGAGATCATTAATAAACTTGCCATTAAAAGTAATGATAGTGGACTAGAAGTGCGTTGTATCATGCCAAGATTTGGTGTAATCAATGAACGAAGACACCGATTACATGAAGTGGTAAGACTTTCAGGCATCAATGTTCAAGTAGACAATGATGATTATCCATTACAAATTAAAGTAGCATCTTTACCTAATGCACGTTTGCAAGTTTACTTTTTAGAAAATGAAGACTTTTTTAAGCGCAAGCAAATTTTCCACGATGAAAATGAAACTTGGTTTGATGATAATGCATTAAGAACTGTGTTCTTTTGCAGAGGTGCATTAGAAACAGTGAAGAAATTTGGTTGGCCTCCAGACATTATTCATTGTAGTGGATGGATGACTGGATTAATTCCAGCATACATTAAAACAGCTTTCAAAAAGGAACCTGTTTTTTCTAATTCAAAAGTGGTATTTACTATTGGCGCCAATACCTTTGATGCTAAATTTGAAAAAGATTTCTTAGAAAAGGCAATCATTAACGCTAATATCAAGGACAAGGAATTAGAATCCTTTAAAGATTTAAACAACACTGCCTTGTTTAGAGGAGGGGCAACTTATGCCGATGCCATTACATTTGGATCTGACACTATCGATAAAAAACTAGTAACTGAGTTTTCTGCCGTAAAAGGAAAGAAAGTAGTTCCATTTAATGGTTGGGATTCGGATTTAACAGAGTATTTAGATTTATACAACGAACTTGCAGGCAAGTAAAGACAAAATAATTCATGGCATTAAATAATTTCTTAAGAAACATTACCGTTCTTTTTTTCGCAGGATTCTTATTCACTGCTTGTACTAGAATTGGATCTACAGAGTTAGGCTTGGGGCTTTTACCTGCCGGCGATTCATTTAATACAAAAGATACCCTATTGGATGTGGAGACCATGACAGTGGATCGACCAGATACTTTAAGGGTATATGGTTCTGATGATCATGTTGTAGGAACTACTACGAATGATCCAATTTTTGGTACGACTACAGCTAGTATGTATTTTCAATTAAAGCCTACTTATTTCCCATATAGTACTAGGGGTTCAAGAGATAGTGTAGTGGTGGATTCGGCAGTACTTATATTGTCATATAGAGGATTTTACGGTGACTCTACAAGACCCGTTACCTTAAATTTAAAAAGAATCAGCGCAGCTACACCCTTAACAGCAGATTCCATTATTGCGAGCAATTATCCAGAAAAATACAATTTTCAAACAGATGCAACTATGGCGAATCCTTATACCTTGGATTTTGCACGTATTCATGATTCTGTGAACAATCGATTTGAAAATGCTGTTCACCAAATTAGAATTCCTTTGACAAGGGCTTTTGCAGATATGTTTTTGAAAACATTTGATACCAATACTGCTTATAAGACTGATACCACATTAAGACAATATTTCCCTGGTTTTGCATTAACAACAGATGCTGCTAGTAATAACAATGTGTTAGTGCGTATTAATTTATTAGATACGAATACCAAATTGGGATTGTATTATAGTACTAATTCGGTTACTTCTACAGTAGCTGGCATGAGAGATACCGTTGTGGATTATTTTAGATTTGCATTGTATGATAATGGAGACGCCAATTTTATTAAAAGGAATAGAACAGCTACCGAAGCAGCAAGACATTTGGGAGTAAACAACGATTCTTTGGTATATGTGCAAACAAGTCCAGGTACTATGGTAAAAATTAAAATACCAGGATTGAAAACTTTTGCCAATAAAATTATTCATAGAGCTGAATTGATTGCGGAACAAGTGCCAACTGACAACCCCAATGCACTTGAAAGTCAGTGGACTGCTCCTAGTTACCTATTCTTAGGTGCATATGATAGTGCGGCCAATGTGATTAGAAATGTACCTAACGATTATCAAGGCACTGTAAATTCGGGTCAGTTTGTTAGATTCGGTGGTAAAGTATTGTACAAGTCTATTCAAGGATATGACAATGTAGCAACTTATAATTTTGAAATTAGTAGGTATATGCAAGGTGTCATTTCTAGGAAAGATTCCATCTTTGACCTAAGAATGATTGCTCCAGTGAATGACTCCATAAAGTATGTACCTGCATATCCAAACAATTATACAGCAGGAGCCGATTATTTAACGAATACAGTAGCTAATGCTCCAGGGATTGGAAGAGTGAGATTGGGAGGAGGTAGACATTCTAAATTCAGAATGAGATTACATGTTTATTACTCCAATTTATAATCATAGGATTATTTATTAAATTTGCATTTTACAACAACATCTAAATAATACAATATGCCTTATTTATTTACATCAGAAAGTGTTTCTGAAGGACACCCAGACAAAGTAGCGGATCAGATTTCTGACGCTTTAATCGACAATTTTTTAGCTTTCGATCCACAGTCTAAAGTGGCTTGTGAAACATTAGTTACTACAGGTCAAGTAGTTTTGGCTGGTGAAGTAAAGTCTAAAGCTTATTTAGATGTACAAGATATTGCTCGTGGTGTAATTCGTAAAATTGGATACACAAAGAGTGAGTACATGTTTGAAGCAAATAGTTGTGGTATTTTATCTGCAATTCATGAGCAATCAGCAGATATCAACCAAGGGGTAGACAGAAAGAAAAAAGAAGACCAAGGTGCTGGTGACCAAGGTATGATGTTTGGTTATGCAAGCAATGAAACAGAAGATTATATGCCATTGGCTTTGGATTTAGCACATAAAATTTTAATAGAATTGGCTGCATTAAGAAGAGAGAACAAAGCCATTAAATATTTGCGTCCCGATGCAAAATCTCAAGTAACTTTAGAATACAACGATAACAACGAGCCAGTAAGAATCGACGCAATTGTTGTGTCTACGCAACATGACGATTTTGATAAGGAAGGCAAAATGTTGGAGAAAATCAAGAAAGACATTATTGAAATCTTGATTCCAAGAGTAAAAGCAAAGTATAAGAAATACGCGAAATTATTCAACAAGGATATTAAATACCATATCAACCCAACAGGTAAGTTTGTAATTGGTGGTCCACACGGTGACACAGGTTTAACTGGTCGTAAAATTATCGTTGATACTTACGGTGGTAAAGGTGCACATGGTGGTGGTGCTTTCTCTGGTAAAGATCCAAGTAAGGTTGACCGTTCTGCGGCATATGCAACAAGACATATTGCTAAGAACCTAGTGGCTGCTGGTGTAGCAAACGAAGTATTGGTACAGGTTTCATATGCAATTGGTGTTGCTAAGCCTACTTCAATTAACGTAAATACTTATGGCACTGCTAAAGTAAAATTAACCGATGGCCAAATTGGTAAAATGGTAGAAGGTATTTTTGACATGCGCCCTTACTTTATTGAGCAAAGATTAAAGTTAAGAACACCTATGTATAGTGAAACTGCTGCTTATGGTCATATGGGTCGCAAGAATGAAGTGGTGACTAAAACATTTACTACTCCAGATGGTAAATCAAAAACTATGAAAGTAGAATTGTTTACTTGGGAGAAATTAGATTATGTAGCGAAAGTGAAAAAAGCTTTCGGTTTAAAATAAGCAACTAAATTGAATTAAGTGCCCGTTCCGAACATTCGAGACGGGCATTTAATTTTATAGGATATTTCAAAACATTTAACTTTGAGCCATGCAGGATAGAAACCAACGACCAGAACGATCAGATCGACCTGAAAGAAAGTATACAGGCCAAAGAAGATTTAGTCCAAGACCTAGTTTTACTACGGAACGTAAATTTATTATTGGTCGCCAGCCCTTGATCGAGTCCTTAGAGTCGGGTGCCAATATTGAAAAAATTTTGATTCAAAAAAATGCACAGGGAGAAGGTTTAAACGAAATCAAACAATTTGCCAGAGAAAGAACCATACCCATACAATTAGTGCCCATTGAAAAATTAAATGGGATGACAAAGGCTAACCATCAGGGTGTTTTGGCCTTTATTTCCAATGTGAAATATTTAGACTTACAAGAAGTGATTGATTTTGTGGTAGCAAAAGGGGAAACACCATTGTTTGTAATGTTAGATGGGGTAACCGATGTTAGAAATATTGGAGCCATTAGCCGAAGCATACATTGTTGTGGAGCACAAGCTTTGATTATTCCTGATAAAGGGGTAGGCGCTTTGAATGAGGAAGCATTCAAAAGTAGTGCTGGCGCTTTGGAACATATTCATGTAGTGCGTGTAAATAGTTTATTAAAAGCAGTGGATGATTTGCATTTGAATGGGATTCAAGTTTTTACAAGTGAAATGCGTGCCGATAAAAATGTACATGAATTTGATTTTAATATGCCATCCTGTATTATTATGGGTGATGAAGGAAGAGGGGTGCAGCCATATTTAGCAAAAGCTGCTGATTATTTTTTTAAAATTCCTATGGCGACTAGTTTTGATTCATTTAATGTGTCAGTAGCGGCTGGTATCGTTTTGTATGAAGCTATGAAGCAGAGGATGTTTCCAGTAAAATCATAATGATAATGAGTGCTCAAAAGTTTAAGTTAACACTTCCTGTAAAGCCCTCGACAGTGAGGATTCAATACCCGCAAAAGATAATGTTGGTTGGGTCCTGTTTTACCGAAAACATGGGTGCGAAATTACACACTCATCTTTTTGAAACGAACCAAAATCCACATGGCATTTTGTTTAATCCAGTAAGTGTCCAAAATGCCCTCATGGATTATATTCAACTTAAACAATATATAGCTGAAGATTTGTTTTTGTGGAATGATGTTTGGAATAGTTGGAGCCATCATAGTCGGTTTTCCGGAATTACTCAAGTGGAAGCTTTGGATAAAATAAATGGATCCATTCAGGATGCACATCATTTTTTAAAAACCGCGAATCATCTAATCATTACACTAGGCTCTGCTTGGTTGTATACTTTAAATGATCAAGCGCCAATGGGAGTTGGGATGGTGGTAGCGAATAACCACAAAGCCCCTAGTAATTGGTTCACTAAAAAATTATTAAATCCTGTTCAATTAGCCGAAAGTTTACATACGCTCGTACTTGCCTTGAAAGCATTCAATCCTTCTTTACATATCATTTTTACGATTAGTCCTGTACGCCACCTAAGAGAAGGCTTGGTGGAAAACAATCGCAGCAAAGCGGTGTTGATACAGGCTGTGCATGAAGTAGTCGAATCTATGACAGCTACAGCTTACTTCCCAGCTTATGAATATGTATTAGATGATTTAAGAGATTATCGATTTTATGCCGATGATTTAGTTCATCCTAATTATGCTGCCACCAATTATGTTTGGGAGCAGTTTATTGCCACTTATATGGATTCAGCAACTCAAAACACAATGAAGCAGGTGGCCGAATTACAGCTTGCATTGCAACATAAACCCTTTTTTATGGGATCTTCTGAGCACCAAAAATTCATCCATTCCTGCATTGAAAAAACACAGCTATTGAGTAAGCAATGCCCTTATTTAACATTGGAGAACCATCTTAGTTTTTTTAGGAGTCAAATTGCCAAATAATTACTTAATTTAGTCATCTAAATTATTTGTATGCGATTATTGCCATTCCTTGCTTCTGCTCTTGTGACAGTGGGGCTTGTAAGTCTATTAAATACACAGCTCCCTTCTGGAAATGCTAAAACACCTAAACTGGGATATTTTTTATCTCCACAACAAGGGTTTTGGAAAAATGCCGAAAAAGTAAACTCCGGTTTTGATGCTTCTTTGGTTGCCGATGAATTAAAAGGCAATGTGGATGTTTATTTAGACGATCGTTTGGTGCCACATATTTATGCCGATCATGATGAGGATGCTTATTTTGTACAAGGATACTTACATGCGAAATTTAGATTATGGCAAATGGATTTTCAAACCCGTGTGGCTGCTGGAAGGTTGAGTGAAATAGCAGGTTCTGATAAACTTTCCATTGATCGTTTTTTTAGAAGATTAGGAATGGTATTGGGTGCAGAACAAACTGAGAAATACATCAATGAAAACAATCCTGTGATGAAAGCAACAGTGGATGCTTATACTGCAGGTGTAAATGCTTATCTAAAACAATTGTCTCCTGAGGATTTACCTTTTGAATTCAAATTAATGAATTATACACCAGAGGAATGGACGCCTAAAAAAACTTATTTGTTTTTAATGTTCATGTCTTATGATTTAACAGGCCGTGCCGCATCGGCCGATTTACAATTGACAAATACAAGAGATTATTTGGGTTACGACTTATTTGAAAAATTATACACCAATAAGCAAGACTCATTAGATCCAATTATTCCTAAGGGTACTGAGTTTGCAAAAGCTTCTATCAAACCGATTGCGCCTGCTGGAGCAGATTTAGCATATTTGAAAAAACAAGATCCCAACTTGGCTGCAACAAAAGTATCTGCAAGTCCAGAGACACCCGATAAAAACAATGGAAGTAACAACTGGGCTGTTGCAGGATCTAAAACAAAATCAGGCCGTCCTATTTTATGTAGTGACCCTCATTTAGGATTAAATCTGCCTTCATTATGGTATGAAGTACAAATTACTACGCCTACGCATAGTACCTATGGTGCAAGTTTCCCTGGATCTCCAGCAGTAATTATTGGTTTTAATGATAGTTTAGCCTGGGGGGTAACCAATGCAGGACGTGATGTATTAGATTATTATGAAGTAAAATTTAAAGATAGTACCCAACAACAATATTGGTTTAATGGTGCATGGCAAGCCACTACCAATCGCCAAGAAATTATAAAAGTAAAAGACAGTGCCGATGTGGTTGAAAATATCGCCATGACACATTGGGGGCCAACTATGTTTGATGCGCATTATCAAAACCCACAATCCAAAGGGCGCAATTTAGCAGTTAAATGGACTGGCCATAATGCATCTACTGGAGTTGAAACTTTCTACAAATTAAATAGAGCCAAAAATTTTGATGATTATTTAGATGCCATTTCACTTTGGAAATGTCCTGGGCAGAATTTTGTATTCGCAAGTAAGTCAGGAGATATCGCTATTAAACAACAGGGTAGCTTTGTAGCTAGATGGGACCGCCAAGGTGATTTTATTATGCCTGGTGAGGATAGTAGTTATGATTGGCAGGGTATGATTCCTGTAAACGAAAATCCTTTTATTAAAAATCCTGAGCGTGGCTTTGTAAGTAGTGCCAATCAAAAATCAGTTGATGCTACTTATCCTTATTATTTAGGTACAGCTAGTTCCTTCCCTTTGTATCGTGGTATTAGTGTGAATAAAAGATTGCATAAAATGAATCAAATTACTGCAGAAGATATGCAGCATTTGCAAACAGATAACTACAATGTGTTTGCTGAATCAGCAAGACCTGCTTTAATGAAATTCATAGACCCGAGTCATTTAAGTGCCGATGCGCAAAGAATGGTAAAAGAAATGAATACTTGGAATTTGTATAATAATGTAGATGAAAAAGGAATTACTATTTTCAAGTTGGTTTGGGATAGCGTAGAACAAGCTGTTTGGGGAGATGAACTAGCTGGATCACCCATACCGCTAACTAAACCCGAAGCTTATGTATTGTTAGATCAAATGAATAAGGATACCAATTTTTCGGTTGCCGATGATATTCGAACTAAAGGAAAAGTGGAAACATTGAAAGAACAAGTAAATGTAGGTGTTGAAAATGCAACCCGTGCATTAGTGGCATTAGAAAAGGAAGGGAAATTAACTTGGGCAGCATTCAAAGCTACAAGGGTGTCTCACTTAACTAAAATGCCAGCATTAAGTAGGCTTAACCTTCCAATTGGGGGTGGTGTAAATATTGTAAATGCAACTAGTGAAGCACATGGGCCAAGTTGGAGAATGGTGGTACATTTAACCGATGAAATAGAAGCTTATGGATTGTATCCAGGTGGACAAAGTGGGAATCCGGGTAGCCCTTATTACGATAGTTTTGTAGATTATTGGGCTGCAGGAAAATATTATCGATTATTATTCCTGCCAAAAGATAAATTGGTTGCCAACAACCGCACAAAATGGCATATTCAATTTACAAAAGCATAATGTACGTTCAACGCTAAAAAATATTTATTATGAAATTTAATTCTTTCAAAGTGCCAGCAACTATTTTATTAGTAGCATTAACCACATTCGCAATTGGATTATACGGCGCACTTCCTTGGTGGAGTTTTGCAGTATCTAATTTTTTAATTGCAATGGCCATTCCACAAAAGCCTTGGGTTTCATTTGTAACTGGGGCGGTTGGAGTAGGCGCTATTTGGGCAGGTTTAGCTACTGGTATTGACTTGGCAAACAATCATATACTATCTACTAAAGTAGCCAATATATTACCCTTACATGGTTCCTATATCGCATTGATTATCATTACAGCTTTAGTAGGAGCTTTATTGGGTGGCATGGCGAGTTTGACCGCCGCGTATTTGCGCAACAAATAATTGTATATATTTGTAATGAATTTCCCCAACCTGTAATTGGGTTTTAAATTTATTTTTATGTCATTATTACACAATCGTGTCTCCAACCAAGAGTTGAAGCAAAAGTTGTATGAGGAAAGTTTTCCTAGAACAACCATCAGTTTTTATCAGTATTTTTCGATTCAAGATCCTCAGGCTTTTAGAGATGAAATTTATCGCGCTTTCAATGCGATGAAAGTGTTTGGCCGTATTTATGTTGCTACCGAAGGGATCAATGCACAAATAAGTGTTCCCACGCATTATTTTGAAATTTTTAGAGATTATTTATATTCTTTTAAGCATTTGAAAGGTTTGCGCTTGAATATTGCTGTGAATGATGACGGCAAAAGTTTTTGGGTGCTCCGCATTAAAGTGCGTGAAAAAATTGTTGCAGACGGCATTGAGGATCCCAATTTCAGTATGGAGAATAAGGGGAAATATGTCAATGCGCAAGAAATGAATCAGTTATTGGCTAAAGAGGATACCATTGTAATTGATATGCGCAATCATTATGAATACGAAGTAGGTCATTTTGACAATGCCATCGAAATTCCTTCCGACACATTTAGAGAGCAGTTGCCAATGGCAGCTGAAATGATGAAGAACAATAAGGACAAAAATATTATCATGTATTGCACAGGGGGTATTCGATGTGAAAAAGCGAGTGCTTATATGTTGCACCAAGGATTTAAGAATGTATACCACTTGGAAGGCGGCATTATTAATTATGCCAATAAAATTAAAGAAGCAGGACTGGAGAGTAAGTTCAAGGGAAAGAATTTTGTATTTGATGAAAGATTAGGAGAGAAAATCACAGAAGATGTAATTGCAAAATGTCATCAATGTGGTAAGCCTGCCGACACGCATACCAATTGCAAAAACGACGCTTGTCACTTATTATTTATTCAATGTGAGGAATGTGCAAAAGCTTATGATGGTTGTTGTACAACTGAATGCAAGGAGGTTTACCATTTACCAATTGAGGAGCAAGAAAAATTAAGAGCAGGGCAGAAAAATGGCATTCAAGTTTTCAATAAAAGTAAACAGAGATTAAGACCTCGCTTAGGAGTTGATATAGAAGTAAAGTAATATTTAAAACATTTCATTCTTCTCAGCTCGCCATTACTTTTTCTTAACGCTATGGTTCAATGTTCAGAACTGAAATATTTTTAAATATTGCCAATTAATTTTAATGACTTACAGATCAAATCATAAGTTTCTTCTGCTGATTTTGCATCGGGTACAAATGGAGCGCCAATTACTTTTTCATAAAGTTCAATATATCTTTTTGAAATGGTGTCGATCCATTCATCTGTCATAGTAGGTACAGTTTGTCCTTCCTTGCCCATAAAATTATTTTCAATCAACCACTCTCGCACAAATTCTTTACTTAATTGCTTTTGCTTTTCGTTCTTTGCTTGTCTAGCTTCAAATCCATCTGCATAAAAATACCTAGAAGAATCGGGGGTATGTATTTCATCCATTAAGTAAATAGTATCTCCAATTTTACCGAATTCATATTTAGTGTCCACTAAAATTAATCCTTGTTTTGCAGCAATAGACTTGCCTCTTTCAAAAAGTGCTAGCGCGTATTGTTCCAAAATAGCCCAATCTTCGGCGCTTGCTAAACCCTGCTCTATGATGTCTTCTTTTGAAATGTCTTCGTCATGTCCTTCACTTGCTTTGGTAGATGGAGTAATAATAGGGTTGGGGAAAAAGTCGTTTTCTTGCAAGCCTTCGGGCAAGCTTACACCACAAAGGCTGCGTCCCCCTGCAGCATAAGTTCTCCAAGCATGCCCTACTAAATTACCACGCACCACCATTTCAATTTTGAATGGGGTACATTTTTTGCCAATTGCTACATTAGGGGCTGGGGTAGCTAATAGCCAATTAGGGCAGATATCTGTTGTTTTTTGCAGCATATATGCTGCTATTTGGTTTAATACCTGTCCCTTGAATGGAATAGGTCGGGGTAGGATTACATCAAAAGCCGAAATCCGATCACTTGCTATCATCACAAGTAGTTCATTATCAATGTAGTAAACGTCTCTAACTTTGCCATGGTATTCGGCAATTTGTTGGGGAAAGGGCTTTTGGTTCATCCCACTAAATTAAAAATTATAGGGTAATAATTGATAATTTTTTTAAATGCTAATATTTTGTTATTTTGTTGGACAATTCAATTAAAAACAAACATTTATGAAACGATTTTTAAGCCAAATGGGTCTTATTTGTCTTGCCACAATCATGGCAATTACGGCAAATGCCCAAAGTGCTAGTACCATTACGGGTACCGTTAAAAATTCAAATTCTACAGAATCCTTAGCCGCTGTTTCAGTGACTGTGAAAGGAGGAACTGCAGGAACATTTACCGATGACAAGGGTAATTTTAAATTGTCTATTGCACAAAAAGCACCTTTTACCTTGGTGTTTTCTTCTGTTGGATTTGAGTCTAAGGAAGTAGCCGTAGATGTAAATACTTCTAAGCTTGCTGTTAGCTTGAAGCCTACATATGTGTTGGGCTCTGATGTAGTAGTTTCTGCATCTCGTGTAGCAGAAAGAATTTTAGAATCTCCAGTATCTATCGAAAGAGTAAGCAGTGCCCAAATTAAAGCGGCACCAGCTGCCAACTACTATGACATCTTAGCAAACTTAAAAGGTGTTGACGTTGTAGCGGCTAGCTTAACTTTTAAAAGTATCAGTACAAGAGGTTTCAATGGTAGTGGTAATACCCGTTTAAATCAATTGATTGATGGTATGGACAACCAAGCGCCAGGTTTAAACTTCTCTGTAGGTACGATGGTAGGTTTAACCGAATTAGACGTGGACAATATGGAATTATTGCCAGGTGCCTCTTCGGCTTTATACGGTTCAGGAGGTATGAATGGTACAGTTTTAATTAATAGCAAAAATCCATTCAAATACCAAGGATTAAGCTTCCAAATTAAGCAAGGTGTGAACCACGTTGACAATTATCAACGTCCACAAGCAGCTTACAAAGACTATTCAGTTAGATGGGCTAGCAAAATTGGCGATCGTTTCGCATACAAAATTGCTGCTCAATACACTGAGGCTCAAGATTGGTTAGCGAATAATACTGCTAACTATTCAAGAACTACTGGTACAGCTAACGGTCAAGTAATTCCTGGATACAGAACAAACGACCCTAACTATGATGGTGTGAACGTATATGGTGATGAAACAACATCAGCATTAAGTAGCGTTTATAGCTCAGTGAAAGCCGGTGTAATTGCTGTAACGGGTACTACTGTTTTCAATCAATTATATGGTGCTGCACAAGCAGGTCCTTATTCTGGAAGCTTAGCGAATTACACTGCTTTTTTAAGAGGAGCGAATGCAGCTTTGGTTCCTTATGCTCCTTATTTATATGGTGATGCAAAAGGAATGTTTACTGGTGTAAACGTAAGCAGAACAGGATACAATGAAGCTGACATTTTGGATCCAGTAGCAAAAAACTTAAAAGTAACTGGGTCACTTCATTACAAAGTGGATGACAAAACTGAAGCTTCTTTTAGTGCTTATACTGGTTCTGGTAACACTGTTTATACAGGTAGTGACCGTTATTCTTTGAATAACTTAAATATGAGCCAATTAAAATTTGAGTTAAAGTCTAAAAACTGGTTCGCTAGAGCATATAAAACTTTAGAAGATGCTGGTGATTCTTATAACGCAACAATTACAACTCGTTTATTTAACGAAGCTTGGAAAGCAAGTACTACTTGGTTCCCTACTTATACAGCTGCTTATGTACAATACAAAGATGCTGGCATGGGAAGTATTGATGCTGGTAACGCCGCAAGAGCGATTGCTGATGCAGGTCGCCCAACTGGAAATATTGGAAGCACTGAATTGTTCAAATCAATTGCTAAAGTGCCAATTTCTCAAGGCGGTGGACGTTTCTTAGACAAGTCACAATTAAATGTAGTAGAAGGTCAATATAATTTAACCGATTTATTGGGTCTTGATAAGCAAGATGCTTCTTTGATTATTGGAACTACTTATAAAAATTATTCTTTGAATTCTCAAGGAACTTTATTTGCAGATACAACTGGTAAAATTGGCATTAACGAATTAGGAACTTATGCTCAATACACTAAAAAATTCTTTGGTGATATCTTGAAAGTTTCAGCTTCTGGTCGTTATGACAAGAATGATAACTTCGCTGGACGTTTTACTCCTAGAGTTTCTGCTGTTGTGAAAATTGCAGAGGACAACAATATCCGTGTTTCTTACCAAGAGGCTTACCGTTTCCCAACTACTCAAAACCAATGGATTAACTTGTTAGTAGGTGGTGGTACCCGTTTAATGGGTGGTTTACCTCAATTGAGAGATTACTACAATTTTAGCACTAACAAGGCTTACTCTTTAGCTAGTGTTTTAGCAGGAGCACCTCAAGAACAAAAATTTGGTGAATTTAAGCCAGAGTCTATGAGTTCTTTTGAAGTAGGTTATAAAACATTAATCAATAAGCGTTTAATGCTTGATTTCTATGCTTATGCTGGAAAGTATACCAATTTCATTAGCGGTGTAACTGTTTTACAATCTCGTAATGCAGCAAACCCTCAGTTGGCTGATTTAGCTAGTGCAAGCACACGTATCGCTTATAGCATTTCTACAAATGCTCCTGGCGATGTGTATACAAGTGGTTGGGGATTGTCTGCTGATTATTTGTTGCCAAATAACTTTAGCTTCTCTAGTAGTGTGTATACCGATGAAATCGGAGCTTTACCTACTGGATTTATCTCTTATTTCAATACTCCTTTATTCAGAGCTAACTTTGCTTTGAATAACAGCGGTTTCTTATTTAAAAACAGATTAGGATTTGGAGCTAATTTCCACTACCAAGATGACTTCACTTATGAAGGCACATTCGCTGTAGGTAAAGTAGCTTCTTTCAGCACTGTAGACGCTGTTTTAACTTATAAAGTACCTTCTATCAAGTCTATGATAAAAGTAGGTGGTACGAATATCTTTAATCGTTATTATAACACAGCTTATGGTAGTCCAGCAATTGGTGGATTGTACTATGTAAGCTTTGGTTATAACATTTTATAAGATTTTATGCTTATTTAAGGTGGGTTAGCCTTAGAGATCCCTCTTCGACTTGTCGGGGAGGGATTTTTTTTTGTTCAAAACCACCATTTTTCTTGTATAAAATGTTAATTTTGCTACTCAAAATAAATTCAATTCAATGCGATCAATAGCCTTTAGAGAAGCTTTGCGTGAAGCAATGTCCGAAGAAATGAGAAGGGACGAGCGAGTTTTATTAATGGGAGAAGAAGTAGCTGAATACAATGGCGCTTATAAAGTGAGCCAGGGTATGTTGGCTGAATTTGGTCCTAAACGTATTATTGATACACCCATTTCAGAGTTAGGATTTACCGCTGTAGCAGTAGGTGCTGCTCAAAATGGTTTAAGACCTATAGTTGAGTTTATGACATGGAACTTTGCTGTTTTGCCTTTGGATCAAATTTTAAATACTGCGAGTAAAATGTTGGCCATGAGTGGTGGCCAAGTAGGTTGTCCAATTGTAATGAGAGGCCCTAACGGGAGTGCAGGTCAATTGGGTGCACAACACTCTACCGCTTTTGAAAGTTATTTAGCGAATATTCCTGGCATCAAAGTGGTTTCTCCTTCTAATGGTTATGATGCGAAAGGTTTATTAAAACAAGCTATTCGCTATGAAGAAGATCCAATCATGTTTTTGGAGAGTGAAGTTATGTATGGAGATAAGAGCGATGTGCCAGATGAAGAATATTATATTCCATTGGGCTTGGCCGATGTGAAGAGAGCTGGAACTGATGTAACCATTGTTTCTTATAATAAAATGATGAAAGTGGCCTTGGGTGCTGCAGCCGAATTGGAAAAAGAAGGTATTAGCGCTGAGGTGATAGACTTAAGGACCATACGTCCTTTGGATTGGATGACTGTATTAACCAGTGTTAAAAAAACAAATCGTTTGGTGATAATTGAAGAACAATGGCCATTTGCTTCTGTATCTTCTGAATTGTCTTATAGAATCCAAAAAGAAGGGTTTGATTATTTAGATGCACCTATCCGCAGAATTACGAGTGCAGATGCTCCAATGCACTATGCGCCTAATTTGACTGCTTTGGCTATCCCAGATGTGGCTAGATCAGTGAATTTAGTGAAAGAAGTATTGCGTCAATACAAATAAATAGCAAGGCTCATTCATCCTATGTTTGGGCCATTTAAATAGTTTAATGTCAATTAACAATCTTTTTTATAAATATCCCTCACAAAGGGATATTTTTGTTTAAGCATTTAAAAACAATATTATGGGTATATTATTATTGGCACTGTTTTGGTTGGGTTGGCATATTGGGATTTATGGGTTGTTAAAAAAAGCAGGTGTAGCCAGTGCTAAAGCAATCATTCCTATTTACAATACTTGGGAAGTAGTTCGCCTTTGTAATATTTCAAAGTTTTGGTTTTGGATTCAATTTATCCCTGTATTGGGACAGTTTGTGAGTTTATGGATTTCCATCATTTTTGTAATGCATTTTAAACGTGTAAGTTTATTAGATCACGCATTAACTGTTGTGTTACCTTTTATTTACTTACCCTATATTGGATTTGTTTCAAATGATAAATGGCATGGACAAGATGCACTAACTCATTATCATAAATCAGCTTCTAGAGAATGGATAGATGCTGCTGTGTTTGCTGTGGTAGCTGCTACATTAATTAGAACCTTTTTATTTGAAGCCTTTGTGATTCCAACAGAGAGTATGGAAAAAACATTATTGGTGAATGATTTCCTTTTTGTGGACAAAGTAACTTATGGTGCTAGAATACCACAAACACCATTGTCTTTTCCCTTTGTACACAATACCTTGCCCGGTTCATTAACAACGCCTTCGTATTTGAAATGGATACAACTAGATTACAAACGTTTGCCTGCAGTTCGTAATATTAATAGAAATGATGTAGTGGTATTTAATTTCCCAACTGGGGATACTATTATTAATTTGCCAGAATTTGGAAGTAAGATTCCATACTATGATGTTTTAAGGAGCCCGGAATTTAATGGAGATCGTGAAAAATTGCAGGCACAGTATCCCATCTTAGTGCACCCAATGGACAAAACCGATAATTATATTAAAAGATGTGTTGGTATACCGGGTGATCTAATTGAAGTGAAAAAAAGCCAATTGTATGTAAATGGCCATGCAGCATTTGTAGCACCTAATGCACAAACTGAATATTTAGTGACTACGAATGGGCAATCTATACCAGAAGCCTATGTGCAAGACAGTTTGGGGATTTCAATAAATGAGGCCAGTATGGATTATCAAATTGTGGAAAGCATGCCCAATACATACAAAATCAATATGACAGCTGCAGCTGCGAATGGGTTAAGCAAATTGCCTTTTATAAAATCTGTAAGTAAATACGAAGAGAACACAGTAGGGTTTACTTTCCCCAATGACACTGTTCATTTTCCATTTACAATTGACAATTTTGGACCTATTCGAATTCCTAAAAAAGGGGACTTAATTGCATTAAATGATAGCACTATTGAATTGTATCGCCGTTTAATTGTGACTTATGAAAAAAATACTTTAGAAAAAGTAAATGGTCAGTATTTCCTAAATGGACAAGCTGCTCATGAATATACTGTAAAACAAAATTATTATTGGATGATGGGAGATAATCGCCATCGCAGTCAAGATAGTCGTTTTTGGGGTTTTGTTCCAGAAACGCATATCGTAGGTAGAGCTGCACTTATTTGGTTTAGCTATAGCAATTCAATTAGGTGGAGTAGATTATTTAATTTGATCAAATAAAAAAGCATGCATCAGAAATTTGAATTTGAATACGAATTATTGGATCATCAGGACCAATTGAGTGAATTAGACCAAGCTTTATTAGAAGCGGCAAAAGCGGCCACAAAAACTGCTTTTGCGCCGTATTCTAAATTTAATGTGGGTGCTGCAGCAAGATTGTCGAACGGACAAATTGTAATTGGATCCAATCAAGAGAGCACTAGCTTCCCGGTAGGAGTATGTGCAGAACGTACATTATTAAATAGCGTTGGGAGTCAATTCTCTGACCTTTCAATACAAACTATGGCAATTAGCTATCAACCTGAAGGCAAGGACTCTAATGAGCCTATATCTCCTTGTGGTATGTGTAGGCAATCCTTATTAGATTATGAAAATCGATTTGGTGCGCCCATTAAAATAATTTTGGCGGGCATGAATGGCAAAGTAATGGTCATTGCTTCTGCTGCTAATTTATTACCTTTTGGTTTTGACGGCTCTATTTTGAAATAATGTGTCGTTCTAAAATAGGGTTTGTACACCTAATGCCAATCTAAATTCGTGTTGTAATAACCATCGTTTTCTGGCTTTGCCCCAGGCGTAACCAACAAGTGATTGGTCGGTTCCAATAATTCTATGGCAAGGTACGATGATAGCAATTTTATTTTTTCCATTAGCAGCGGCAGCAGCTCTAATACATTTTGGATCACCTAACTTTTTTGCCAAATCAGCATAGCTGATAGTTTTGCCAAATGGCAGTTCGTACAATTCTTTCCAAACTTTTTGTTGAAATGCGGTGCCTTCCTGGTTAATGGGGACTGTAAAATGTTTCCTGGTTCCTGCAAAATATTCTATTAACTCATCTACACATTGATGTATTACTGAAGGTAAATCTTCGTCAAGTGCTAAGGTTGCTGTTGTTGCGTCCTCTTCTACAAAAATCAATTCAGTAATACATCCTTCTTCCGCACTTATGCTCATTTGTCCAATAGGACTATGGTATATATGGGTAATGAGCGTCTCCATCTTATTCTTCTAATAGTTTTGCGAGATCTACTAAGTCATTCTGTTTGTAAAGAAGAATTGGACTGGTAAAACATTTAGAAAGTTCTAATAAATGTTTTTTTATAATCCGCACATTGGAAAGTTGTTTGTAGTAAGCGTTTTTGGGTTCAATATTTGCTCTTGTAAAATATTGGTCCAAGTCCTTCTGGGAAAAGGGATGTCCTGTTGTGCCTTCTACATAAAACTGTATATATTCTTGTGGATGCGGGTAATTCTCTGTTGCATCCCAATCGGCGGTATAAAAAGCAACTATACATTGCTTAGGGATATTAATAAAGGCAGCTTGAATTTCTAACTGTTGACATAGTTCTGCATACAATAGGGTGTTGGCAAATGCATTTCCTTTTTTAAATTGGAGTGGTCCCGATATTAAAAACTCTTCAGGTTTTTCATAATTTACTTCTACACCTTTAATTTGGTAATAATTAAATAAAATATTTCTGAGCACATTGGCTTGTTCCAAAGGTGTCAGATAATTATTTAATTCTAACCAAATATTGCGTCTTATCTTTTCCATTTGATGACGCAATTGTTCAATCGCCATTTCTGGGAACTGAAATTGTGTTACTAACAAAGCACCTTCAAACAATGAGGGTTCGGGTTTCGATTTCCACTCAAGAAATGCAGCTTTTAAATCCTTCAGCCTAAGCTTGTAAATCATTAATTCAATACGCTCCAAAGTAGCTTCTTCCAAAGTGTTTTCCCATAAATTTTCAAGATCTGGAATGATTGGAGAGCCATAATTAAGTAAACGGTCCGAAATAGTGTTAAACACTTCCTCGTCGGGATCGTCAATTAATTTGAATAAGGCTTTTATTTCTTTTTCCTGTTCCATGAAAGCTATTGAATGTCTATTTATTTATTCAAATCAACGCATTTTTCTCCTATTTATCACTAATAGTTATCCCATATATGTGGATATATTCACCAGTTGTGAACATAATAAATAGAATTCTAATTCGTTCCTTCATTTTATTGAATTTTAAGGGCTTTTAATCTGCTTTATTGGTTATCTTTATCACTCATTTTTGAACCTATGCAAAATAAAGAGACGATTGCTACACCCAAGTTTCCTTCGACTACGCAGTCCTTACATGCGGAATTAAAAAGAAGAGTTAACGAATATTTAGAACAACACCATATTAAAGGTACAGGCAATACCAAACTTTTTTCAAAGGCGATCATTTTGGTTTCCTTATTTGTGGTAACCTATGTTCACTTGGTATTTTTCACGCCCCCAACACTAATTGCCATTTTAGAATGCGCATTTTTTGGATGCTTGATTGCATCCATTGGATTTAATATCATGCACGATGGTAGTCATGGAAGTTTTAGCAAATATGCTTGGTTAAATAAATTAGCTTCTTCATCCATTAGCGTATTGGGCGCAAGTAGATTTATGTGGGGCATGAAACATGTTACCATTCACCATACTTATACCAATATTGATGGGGTAGATGATGATATTGAAGTAGGCGTATTTATGAGAATGGCTCCTACACAAAAGCATTATGTATTGCATCGCTTCCAACATATATACTTTTGGGTTTTGTATATGCTATTGTATATATTTTGGATTTTCTTTGCCGACTACAAAAAATATTTTTCAAAAAAAATTGGATCTATCAGTTTCAAGAGCATGAGCTTTGCTGAGCATTTTGAATTCTGGGCAGTAAAAATTTATCATGCTATTGTATTTGTTGTGTTGCCCATTTATATGTTAGGCTGGGTAAGTTGGTTGGTAGGTTTTTTGATTACCACATTTGTTGCAGGGTTTGTATTAAGTATAGTTTTTCAGTTGGCGCATACAGTAGAAGATACCGAGTTCCCAGTAGCTATTCAACCTGAAAATAGAATGCCCGATGAGTTTGCTGCACACCAAATTTTAACGACTGCTAATTTTGCAACTAAAAGCAAGATTGTTAGCTGGTTAGTTGGGGGATTGAATTTTCAAATTGAGCACCATTTGTTTCCTAAAATTTCACATGTGCATTATCCAGAAATTTCTAAAATTGTGAAACAAGCTTGTGCCGATTTTAAATTAAATTATATTGAATACCCTACAGTTGTGAGTGCGATTAAGGCACATATTCATTTCTTAAAATCTATGAGTAAGCCTTCGGTGGCGTAAATAAATCAACAATTAAGTAGATATATAAAAAAAGTCCCGTGATACTACGGGACTTTTTTTATGATAAAGCCATTATTTTGTGGCTTTCTTTTTTCTTGCTGTTTTGCGAGGAGGATTCTTTTTCAATTCTTCAATAATTTCCTTTACCTCTTCAATTGTTAGGTTTTCAACATTGTCTTGTTGTTCCTTGGTTAATTTATAATTGCGCAATCCTTGTTTGATATAGGGACCATAAGGACCTCTTAACAATTGTATTTTTTCTTTTTCAAACACTTTAATAGTTCGTTCATCTTTTGCCTTACGCTTTTCTGCAATCATAGGAGTCAATTCTTCCAAGCTTACTGTGTAAGGGTCCATTTCCTTATTAAGAGAGTAGAACTTCTTGTCATGGGCCGCATAAGGGCCAAAACGGCCAATATTCACTGTCACTTCACTGTCTTCAAACATTCCCAAAGTTCTGGGCAATTTAAATAGCTCCATGGCTTCCTCAAAATTAATAGTCTCAATACTTTGAGATGCCTTTAGTTTTGCAAATTTTGGTTTTTCTTCATCGTCCTGTTGACCAATCTGCACCATTGGGCCATAACGTCCCATACGCGCAATTACTTTCTTGCCACTTACAGGATCAAATCCTAATTCTCTTTCACCTTTTGCACGTTCAGCATTTTCTAGAGTGTGTTCAATAGTTTCATGGAAGGGATTGTAAAACTCTTCCAACATTTTACTCCATTTCAATTTACCCTCAGCAATTTCATCAAACTCTCCTTCAATTTTGGCAGTAAAGCCAAAATCCATCACTTTGGGGAAATTCAATTTCAAAAAGTCGGTAACTACCAATCCCAAATCGGTAGGAGAGAGTTTGTTTTTCTCTGCACCTGTAATTTCCGAACCTTGTTCTGTTTTGATTTCATCCTTATTATTCAAGGATAGAATTTGGTAAACTCTTTTTATGCCTTCTTTTTCTTTTTTCTCTACATAATTACGTTTCATGATGGTGGTAATAGTAGGTGCATAGGTTGATGGGCGACCAATACCTAATTCCTCTAATTTTTTCACCAAGCTTGCTTCGGTGTAGCGGGAAGCGGCGCGGCTAAAGCGTTCTAGGCCAGTCATGCTTACAAAGTCTAGTACTTGACCTTTAGATAATGGAGGTAAAATGGCTTCAGCATTTTCATCTTCCTCCTCGATATCGTCATCATCCTTGCCTTCTAAATATACTTTTAAGAAACCATCAAATTTCATTACTTCACCACTTGCGGTCAAGGTTTCTTTATTGGTAGAAATTTCAATTTTTGCAGTGGTTTTTTCAAACTGTGCATCGCTCATTTGAGAAGCGATAGTACGCTTCCAAATCAATTCGTATAAACGATTGGTATCAGCATCATCTACCTTAGATTCATTCATATAAGATGGCCTAATGGCTTCGTGCGCTTCCTGTGCACTCTCGTTCTTATTTTTAAACTTTCTAGGTTGGTAATACTTGCCTCCAAAACTCGAATTTATTTCAGTTTTAATGGCATCCATCGCCGTTTCACTTAAACTAATGCTATCCGTCCTCATGTAAGTGATTTTACCACTTTCATATAATTTTTGAGCCAATAACATGGTTTTGCTAACACTATATCCTAATTTTCTTGAAGCTTCTTGCTGCAAAGTAGAGGTGGTGAAAGGTGCAGACGGTGTGCGTTTCCCGTCTTTTACCGTTATGTCTTTAACAGTATAGCTTGCACCCTTGCATTCATTTAAGAATTTTTCAGCTGCACCTGCAGTAGTTAATTTTTGAGGACCCTCTGCTTTAAATTTTACCTTCTTATTATTAATATCTAAAGCCGTAAATAAAGCACTCACTTTAAATACACTTTCTGGTATAAATTGATTGATTTCTCTTTCACGCTCAGCAATTAATCGTACCGCTACACTTTGCACACGACCTGCACTCAAGCTTCTTTGCATGCCAATTTTACGCCATAATACCGGACTTAATTCAAAACCCACAATTCGGTCTAAAATACGACGCGCTTGTTGCGCATCTACCAAATCCATATTAATTAAACGTGGATTGTCTACTGCTTTTTTAATAGCTGGGGCTGTAATTTCATGGAATACAATTCGCTTGGTTTTCTTGGGATCCAAGCCTAAAACTTCGGCCAAATGCCAGCTAATACTTTCTCCTTCACGGTCCTCATCCGATGCCAACCAAACTTCCTTGGCCTTCTTGGTCATGGATTTTAATTCTTTCACCACTTTTTCTTTTTCACTGGGAACCATATATCTAGGGGCGAATTTGTTTTTTAAGTCAATGCCCATATCGTTTTTCTCTAAATCACGTATATGACCATAACAGCTCCTCACTTCAAAATCATCGCCCAAAATTTTCTCAATGGTCTTTGCCTTTGCAGGCGACTCAACGATTAGTAAGTTTTTTGACATAATTGTCAACCGCTCCTTCGGGATTTTTATATTGAAAATCAACTATTTATAAAGAACATAGTAGCAAGTTATTGGACTCGCCATTAAGTTTCTTGTGATGCAATATTAGAGTATTAGGCTTAAAAAATAAAAATCATCTGGCGCTAGGCACTTAAAAATGTTATAATTTGGTCAATTACTTCGGGGGTTTTATATACTTTATTATGACCTAATCCATTGGTAATCAAAAACTTAATATTTTCAGGGGCAGTTTCCTTAAATTTTTCTAAATCTTTGAAAGGACAAATCCGATCTCCCTGATCATGCACCCACAATAGCTGGCCCTTATATTGCGCAATGGCACGATCGGCTTCAAAATAGCTAATGGGCAAATGTGTTAGTTGACTTAAAGCTAATAAAAAACCTTGACGTACTGGTTCGGACAAATGCATCATTGCAAAATAGCTTTCAAAAGTAGTAGTGGTTTTAGTTGCAGGAGCAACAAGGACAAATTTATGCTGTTCCTGATTAGGGATGGATTCGGCAATTAAGGCCAAGGTAAGTCCACCAAGTGAATGTCCCATAAAATGGTCAATGGGCCCAAATGCCTCCATTATTTGCTCAATGGCATCCTTGTAAACAGCGGCATTAATATATTTTCCTTCACTTTGGCCATGAGCAGGAGCATCAAAGCCAATAACGCGGAAACCTTGTTTCAGTAAGGGTTGTATATATTGTTCAAACTTATAAAAGTAACTAGCATATCCGTGACATATTAATATTGTCTTTCCATTGGGTTTAGGAGCTTGCCATTCAAAACCTTTGATGATTAGACCGCTATGAAGTGTAAAACTCAGTTTTTTAGCCTGATGGAAAATGGCAGGTGCTTTTGTCTTCCTGTATTTTGGAAATGGGGTACAAAATAAATTGAAAGCCAATTTGCCAGCCACAGCAGGTGCAAGTTTACCAATCGTTTTGAACTTGGTTCTCAAAAATTGGAGGTAAATTCTTTCTGAAATACTGGGCTTTGACATAACTATGAATTTGACTGCAAAGATAGGTTGCGATATAGCTTGTAAGTATTTTTTTTGTATTTCGACAACAAAAAGCCTTGCTTCAAGGTGGTTTAAAGCTATTTTTGCAAAAACAGATTCATAAAACTTATGTACGCGTTAAAAATTAATTTTGAAGAAAAAGGCTTGGCACCTGTGGTTTTGGAAAATGTAAAAGCAGGAGAAAGTTTATTGGAAGTAATCCTAGATGCTGGAATTGAATTACATCATAATTGTGGTGCGGTTTGTGCATGTAGCACCTGCCACTTGTATGTTAAAAAAGGGATGGAGCATTTGGAAGAATTATCAGATAAGGAAGAAGACTTTATTGATAGAGCAGTGAGTCCACGTATTGAATCCAGATTAGGATGTCAATGTATTATCCAAGAAGGAACGGGTGAAATAGAAGTGACATTGCCTGATCAAACACAATTTTTAGGAGAGTAAAATTATTATCAAAGCATAATTGAAAAGAAATAAATATGACGCATTTTGAACCACCCATTCATTGGAACGACCATGAAGATATCGCACAAAAATTATATGAAAAATTTGGAGACGATTATTCTGAGTCAAAAATTTATCGTGTTCGTTTTACTGATTTATTAGAATGGGTATTAACCTTGCCTCATTTTGAAGGAAAAAGAGAAGAATCTAACGAAGGTCATTTGGAAATGATTCAAAGTGCTTGGGTTTATGAGTGGAGAGATAATCAAAAATAGCCGTACATTTAATCATCAATAACAACTCCTTGTTAACCGCATTAAAAAAAATAACCTGTTTCGTTTTTGACGTTGATGGTGTGCTCACCAATGGCGAAGTTATGGTAATGCCCAATGGTGTATTGATTAGGAAGATGAATATTAAAGATGGGTATGCCATACAATTGGCAATCAAGAAAGGCTATCAAGTATGGGTGATTTCGGGAGGGAATTCCAATGAAGTGGAAACACGTTTGCACAACTTGGGTGTAATGGAAGTGCATATGGGCATTAAGGATAAGAGGGCTTTGTTACAAGAATTATCTGTTTTACATAATGTTGCATTGAGTGAGATGCTATTTATGGGCGACGATATGCCCGATTATGAAGCGATGGGTATTGTTGGAATAGCGGCTTGTCCCAAAGATGCAGCGGTAGATATTAAATCCATCGCACAATATATAGCTTTGGCCGAAGGAGGAGCAGGTTGTGCGAGAGAAGTGATTGAAAAAGTTTTAAAGTTGAATGATCACTGGGATGTGGAAGATCATATACGCGCACAATAATTCATTCGCTTAATTTTTACTCCTTGAAGACTTTTATTTATTTTTTGAAACTCATTCGCTGGCCAAATTTGATTTTTATTTTATTGGCTGAAACCTTATTTCATTTTTGTATCTATAAGCCATTGTATCCTTTGGCAAATGCTGCAGTAGATGGCAATTTTTATTTAATAGTCATTACTTATTTATTGATAGCAGCTGCGGGCTATATTATCAATGATTATTTTGATATTAATATTGATCAGGTAAACAAACCCAACAGAGTAGTGGTGGGTGCTTATATAAGTAGAAGATGGGTTATTTTTTGGCATTTACTTTTTAGTGTAATGGGTATTTATATTTCCACAATTGCCTTCCCTTTTCAACAATATTGGCATATTCATTTATCCAATTTATTGACCATTTTATTTTTGTGGTTTTATTCTACCAATTTCAAAAAAGACTTTCTAATTGGGAATGTGGTGATCTCAATTTTAACAGCTTGGTCCATTGCTGTGGTTTATTTTTCCAAATACACAATTCAAGAAATCATACATCCCAACATCAATGATGTTGCTAATTTTAGATTTGCCAAGCTTATGGTTTTATATAGTGCTTTTGCATTTGTATTGACTCTAGTGCGCGAAGCCTTAAAGGATATGGAAGATATGGAAGGGGATCAGAAATTTGGATGTAAAACCTTGCCTATAGTTTGGGGTTTGAAACCTACCAAAGTATACATTGGTGTATGGTTGGTGGTGGTGATTGCTTGTTTAGGGTTTATTCAATTGTATGTAATTCCTTTTGGATGGTGGTATTGTATATTGTATTGTTTGATTTGTATTATCTGCCCTTTGGTGATTGTTTTGATAAAACTCAAAACATCATATGTAAGCAAGGATTTTAAGCAGTTAAGTTTGTATGTTAAAATTGCCATGTTTGCAGGGATTCTGTCCATGCTGTTTTTTTATTTTTTATTATAATCTATGGCCAATTTTATATTAGCTTCTCAATCTCCTCGCAGAAAACAATTATTGGAATGGGCTGAAATTCCTTTCAAAGTAGTGGTTTCTGAAACTGACGAATCTTATCCTGCCGATTTGCCCATCGACGAAGTGCCTGCCTATATTGCTCAACATAAAGCATTAGCTGTTGCTGCTAAATTGGAGAAACAGGCGATGTTACAAAAGGAAACCTGCATCATCGCTGCTGATACCGTTGTAGTATTGGAGCATACTATAATGGGTAAGCCATTGGATAGGATGGAAGCAATTTCTTCCTTAACCCAATTATCGGGTAAAGCACATGAAGTGATAACTGGGGTTTGTATTCAATGGCTTGATCAAACTATTAGTTTTTCAGCAACCACAAAAGTGCATTTTCATCCATTAAGCATGGAGCAAATTGAATTTTATGTAGACAACTACCAACCTTATGATAAAGCAGGAGGGTATGCGATACAGGAATGGATTGGGGTAGTAGGCATCCAAAAAATTGATGGAGACTTTTACAATGTAATGGGGCTTCCAGTGAGCCAATTGATACAAAAAATAAAGCAGTTAGGCTTATTGCACTAACTGCTTTGAAAATTTGTTGAACAGATTGGTATGTTCCGTTTATTTACAACCAATTAAATGCAATATCTAATTCTACATCGGGGTGTAAGCTTCTTTCTACAGGACAAGTTCTTGCCACACGCTCTAAGATTTCTTTGGTTTTATCGTCTAAGTTTAAAGCAGGCATGGTTACATGTGCAATAATTTTTCCAATTCTTCTTGGATCGGCAACCATAATTTTTGTTACTTCTACTTTAGCACCATCTAAAGTAATGTCCATTGTTTCGGCCTTTATGCCCATGGTTGTAATCATGCAAGCACCCAATCCTGTTGCAATTAAATCGGTAGGTGAAAAACGCTCTCCTTTCCCTTTATTATCGGTAGGTGCGTCAGTTTCTATAGCTGAGCCGCTTTGTAAATGCAAGCAAGTAGTGCGTAAATTGGATTCGTAAGTTACTGTAGCTGTCATGTTCGCTTTTTTATTGTTTATGATTTTGGTAAAATTACCAATATTTCCCCTCAAGTCTTGTATTTTTGCGCAGATAATCATTAGCTATGCAAGAATTACCCATCTTAAATGCCCAGCCAGCAGAACGCTTAAAAAAGCCTAATTGGTTAAGAGTAAAACTTCCCATTGGAGAAAGCTATAAGCATGTGAGAGGATTGGTGGACAATCATAAATTGCATACTATTTGCGAAAGTGGCAATTGTCCCAATATGGGCGAGTGCTGGGGAGAAGGCACTGCTACTTTCATGATTCTTGGGAACATATGTACCCGTAGTTGTCAGTTTTGTGCAGTTGCTACAGGACGTCCTAAGCCAGTTGAATGGGATGAACCGCAACGTGTGGCAGAAGCGGTATATTTAATGAAAGTAAAACATGCGGTATTGACAAGTGTGGATCGAGATGAATTGCCCGATGGAGGTTCTATTATTTGGGCTAATACTATTAAAGCAATAAAGTCCTTGTCTCCAACTACTACTTTGGAAACTTTGATCCCCGACTTTAGAGGGATTCAGGAACAAATAGATCGAATCATTGAAGCAGCCCCTGAAGTAGTAAGTCATAATATGGAAACAGTGGAACGCAATACAAGAAGAGTTCGTGTACAAGCCAAATATGATCGCAGCTTAGGGGTATTAGAAGCATTGAAAAAAGGAGGCCGTAGAACCAAGACCGGATTGATGCTTGGTATAGGTGAAGAAAAACAGGAGGTAATCCAAACAATGAAGGATTTGGTGAATGTGGGATGTGATGTTTTAACCCTTGGACAATATTTACAGCCTACAAAAAAACATTTACCAGTACAGCGTTTTGTGCACCCCGATGAATTTGCAGAACTTAGACAAATTGGCTATGAACTGGGATTTGATTATGTTGAAAGTGGTCCATTGGTTAGATCCTCTTATCACAGTGAAAAACATGTAATAGCAGGATGGGGGAGAAATAAATGGATGGAAGAACAAGCAATCAAGTAAGCATAAATAATACTTCTACCTTATAAAAAGGCCCGAATCTATTCGGGCCTTTTTATGACATCATTATTCCCACATTAAGGCGGAGGCGCCTAGAATGGCGGCATCTGATTCTTTTAAATGACTGAATAAGATTTTCACTTTATTTTGGAATATTTCAATCACATTGGCTTCCAAATGTTCGCGCGTTGGTTTTAAAATTAAATCACCAGCCTTTGTTAAGCCTCCAAATAAAATGATGGCTTCTGGACTTGAAAACATTACGAAATTTGCCAAAGACATGCCTAATATTTTACCTGTGAATTCAAATACTTCTTTGGCAACTTCATCATCTTTTTGAGCTGCTTCAAAAACATCTTTCGAAGTAATTTTAGCAATATCTATTGCTCTTAATAAACTAGGGCGATCTGTATTTTTTAAAATTTCTATAGCAGATTGTGCTACTCCTGTTGCAGATGCATAACTTTCTAAAGATCCTTTTTTGCCCGTTCCTGGATGCAATCTGCCCTCAGGAATAATAATAGTATGACCTAATTCGCCAGCGAATCCGTCATGTCCATAAATTAATTGTCCATTTGCTACAATACCACTTCCAACACCCGTGCCCAAAGTAATCATGATAAAATCTTTCATGCCCTTTGCAGCGCCATACATCATTTCACCAACGGCTGCAGCATTGGCATCGTTGGTTAATTTAACGGGTAGCTTAAATTTATCTTGTAATAATTTAGCAAAAGGAATGATGCCCTTCCATGGCAAATTCGGAGCGTACTCAATAGTGCCTGTATAAATATTGCCATTGGGTGCGCCCACGCCAATTCCTTTAATGCGACCAACGCCACCCACTTTTTCAATGAGCTCCGAAAGCTTTGAATACAGCTCGTCAATAAAGGTATCCACCTGTGCATGTGTATTGGTTGCCATTGAGCTTGAGTGCAATACATTTCCGTCTTTGTCTACAATGCCGTATTTGGTGCCCGTGCCACCTATGTCTACGCCAATTACATATGAGTCCATTTTGAAAATATTTAAACTTTATTAATCTTTAATAATTAGTGTCCGCCTTTAGCTGAAGTGTCTTCATAATTTATTCCTTGTTTCTTTAAAATGCCTTTCACTGCAATGGCAAAGAATAAGATATAAGAAAAACAAATTACTGGAATCCAGAAGGAGTTATGAATGCCATAACCTGGTGTTGCTGCATGTGAAGACTGAAGATAGTCAGATAATTTTCCCTGTATTGGAGGGATAATGCCGCCACCTAAAATCATCATAATTAAGAATGCCGCACCCTGCGTAGTGTACTTGCCCAATCCTGCAATAGATAATGCAAAAATAGAAGGCCACATAATAGAACAAGCAATACCTCCTGTTAAGAATGCATAAGTAGCAAAACTGCCTGTATTGAAAATTCCTGTAAGCATCGCTGTAACACCAATAATGCTAAATATCATTAAGGTTTTTGCTGGTTTATCTTGACTTAAGAAAAACGCACCTACTTGAATCAATACACAAACCACGTACATGTATAAAGGGCTCATGTCATACTGTGCAATGCTATTTGCTCCAATCACAATACCAAACGCCACCAATGGAACAATTAGGGTTAGTAATTTTTTAGTGTTGCTTTTGAAATCAAAAGCAGCAATCGCACCTGTCCATCGACCAATCATCATACTTCCCCAATACATAGAAACATAGGGTGCGATTTTTGAGGAAGGGATACTTCCAAAATCGGCTTGTTTTAATAATTCACCAAGGTTTGAACCAATCGCAACTTCTACACCTACATATACAAATAAGGCCAACATACCCAAAACCAATTGAGGGTATTTCATGGCACCCCATCCATTCTCATTTTTTTGTGCCGAGAAATTAGCAACCAATAAACCAATTACAACGGTCGCTAATGCGCCAAATAACCATTTTAAACGCATGGTTTCCATATCCAATTTAGCTGCATCCGTTAAAGTGGCGGGATCTACTTTATAACTATTAAAAATAGGAACAAACATTACCACTAAAACGCCCGTCATGATTAATAATAAGGACAATGCTTTATTGGCTGGTTCAATTTTGTCTTCATTAATGCCAGCTGGTACTTTTTTAGAAAAATGAAATAATGCTGCAGCTGCTAAAAATAAACAACCCGCTGCACTATATAAAATTACCACTTTGCTCAAACTTAATGCTGCGATTTGATCATCGGTAATTGCTGCAGCTGTGCCAAATAAAGCAAATGCCACTACAATGGGTCCGATAGTAGTTCCAAAGGAGTTAATGCCTCCTGCAAGATTTACACGGCTAGCACCAGTGCTTTCGTCTCCTAAGGAAATAGCAAAAGGTTGTGCTGCTGTTTGTTGCAATGAAAACCCTAGCGCTACTATAAATAAACCTACTAACATTCCAGAGAAAGTATTGGCGTTTACTGCGATAATCATCGCTGCAGCTCCAAGTGCTGAAAACAATAAGCCATAAACAATGCTTTTTTTATAACCCCATTTGCCCACCAAGTCTTTGCCACCAAATGCACCATAAGCGAAAAGGCCAAGGGCTCCAATATAGTATGCAAGGTAAAACGCGAAATCCACCAATTGGCTTTGAAATTGGTCCAAATTGAATTTGTGTTTACAAAAAGGGATAAATACACTATTGCTAGAAGCAATAAATCCCCAGAAAAAGAAGACAACAATTAGGGTTGATAGGGCACCCGTATTGGTGGGTTGTTTTGTTTGGCTCATAAAATTCGTTTGTTTAATCATTAGAATATTTCGATCACGTAAAATACTTAAAAATTTGCATTTGTGGTTCAATTCTGGGCCTAAAATACAAAGGTTGGAATTGTTGGGACAATATTGTAAATTGAAGACAAATTGAACGAACTCATGGTGATTGTACATGTTAGTGCTGAATGTTATCCAATGGCCAAGGCTGGAGGGTTGGGCGATGTGGTTGGAGCCTTGCCTAAATACCAAAACAAATTAGGAGACGAAGCCGTGGTGGTGATGCCAATGTATAAAACTCCTTTTTTGGAAAAGCATGAGTGGGAAGTACATTTTAAAGGCAAAGCCAATTTGGGGGATTGGTTTTTCGATTACACAATTATTCAATTAAAAAATAGCCAGCTAGGTTATCAATTATATTTAGTAGATATCAACGGATTGCTTGATCGCCCTAAAATATATGGCTATACCGATGACCATGATCGTTTTATTGGATTTCAAATCGCGGTAATCAACTGGTTTTTGCATTGGGCAACACAGCCCGATATAGTGCATTGTCATGATCATCAAGCGGGACTCATTCCATTTATGATGAAGCATTGCTATGATTACCAAAAATTACAATCCATTAAAACCGTTTTAACCATTCACAACGCTCAATACCATGGGGCAATGGGATGGGATAAGAGTATTTTAATTCCAAGATGGGATTTATGGAAAAGAGGATTGTTAGAATGGAACAATAGCATTAATGCTTTGGCAACTGGAGTTAAATGTGCCGACAAAGTAACTACAGTGAGTCCTACTTATATGCATGAATTAAAAGTACACTCCAATGGACTAGAGTCATTGTTTGAATATGAACAAGGTAAATGTGTAGGCATTTTAAATGGGATAGATACTGAATTGTGGAATCCTGCAACCGATCCCATGGTTCCTTATCATTATGCTTTAAAAGATGTAGTGCAAGGGAAAAGAAAAAATAAACAAGTGCTTTGTGAACGCTATCATTTGAATATGGAAAAACCTTTGATTGTTTTTGTAGGAAGATTAGTGGGAGAAAAAGCAGCTGATATTTTGCCAGGTGCTATTCAACATGCAATGGACAAAACAAATTGCGGTGCAAATTTTTTAATGATTGGAGCAGGAGACACATCGGTAGAATCCGCATTGAATTATTTAGTTCATTTATATCCTGGTGAATACAATACATATATTGGTTACAAAGAAAGTACTGCTCATGAAGCTTATGCTGGAGCTGATTTTTTATTGATGCCTAGTAGAGTAGAACCATGTGGCTTGAATCAAATGTATTCCTTGCGCTATGGCACTATTCCCATGGTGCGCGATACAGGAGGTTTGCATGATACAGTAGTGGATATGGGGGAGCCTGGAGGATTCGGTATTCGTTTTTTACATGCAAGTGAAGCGGATATAGTACATGCTATTGAACGTGCTATTTCGGTGTATCAGGATAAAGAATTCATGCAAAAAATGATTTCACAGTGTATGCAAATTGATCATAGCTGGGAATCGGTGGTGCAGGAGTATAAAAATGTCTATCAATCCATTGTTCATTCATAAATTATTGACCATGTCAAATTATGCAAAAGAAACGGTTTCAATTATTTTAGGAGGAGGAGCAGGTTCCAGACTTTCTCCTTTAACCGCGAGGCGTTCAAAGCCAGCTGTACCAATTGCGGGTAAATACCGATTGGTAGATATTCCTATAAGTAATTGTATCAATAGTAATTTGAATCGCATTTTTGTATTGACTCAATTTAATTCGGCTAGCTTAAATCAGCATATAAAAAACACTTATCATTTTAGTGCATTTAGTGCGGGGTTTGTAGATATTTTAGCTGCGGAACAAACTCCTGATAATCCAGGTTGGTTTCAAGGTACGGCCGATGCTGTTAGACAATCTCTAAGACATTTGGATAAATTGGATTTTGATTATGTATTGATTTTAAGCGGGGATCAATTGTATCAAATGGACTTTAGTAAAATGATAGATGCGCATAAGCAAAGTGGTGCTGCTTTGACAATTGCTACCATACCTGTGGGGGATCGCGAAGCGCCTGAATTTGGTATTTTAAAATCGAACCATGAAAATGTAATTACTTCATTTATTGAAAAACCAAAAAAAGAATTATTGCCCGATTGGATCAGCGATACGGGTGCCGATATGCAAGTGCAGGGCAGAAACTACTTAGCATCGATGGGTATTTATGTTTTTAATAAAGAAATTTTATACAAATTATTAAATGAAGTGCATATCAATGCTACCGATTTTGGCAAAGAAATTATTCCTGATTCTATTGCTCATTATAAAGTAATTAGTTATCAGTATGATGGCTACTGGACTGATATCGGAAATATTTATTCGTTTTTTGAAGCGAATATTGCTTTGACAGATGAATTGCCGCCTTTTAATTTGTTTGATAGTGCGCAAACCATTTACACACGTGCAAGGATGTTGCCTCCTGCAAAAATAAGTGGTACGCAAATAAATCAAGCCATTGTTGCAGAAGGATCTATTATTCATGCGGCATCTATCACCAAATCGGTTATTGGAATTCGTTCTCGCATTGGAGCGGGTACCATAATTAAAAATACCTATATCATGGGCTGTGATTATTATGAAACTATTGACCAAATCAATGCTAAGCAACAAGCTGGGGAACCGATATTGGGTATTGGAGAAAGATGCGTAATTGAAGATGCCATAGTGGACAAGAATTGTTCCATTGGCAATGATGTGCATATTAAGGGGGGCGCGCATTTAGAAAATATTGACCATCCATTGTATACGATTAAAGACAATATTGTTGTAATTAAAAAAGGATCCGTGATTCCAAACGGATTCGTGATATAAATTTAAAATTATGAGTACAGCTTATACAGGAGAGAAATCCAAATTAAGTTTTTGGCAAATTTGGAATATGTGTTTTGGGTTCTTTGGAATTCAATTTGGATGGAGTTTGCAAATGGGGAATATGAGTGCGATTTATGAATTTTTAGGTGCAAAGCCCGAAGATATTCCTGGATTGTGGCTGGCAGCGCCAATGACTGGCTTGATCATACAACCCATTATTGGTTATTTGAGTGATCGTACTTGGCACCCTAAATTAGGAAGACGTAGGCCTTTCTTTTTAGTAGGGGCTATTTTAAGCTCGGCCTTATTATTTGTGATGCCCAATTCCTCAACAGTATGGATGGCAGCAGGAGTGTTATGGATTTTGGATTCTAGTATCAATGTTACTATGGAACCTTTTAGGGCATTTGTTGCAGATAATTTGAACGAGCAACAACGATCATTTGGTTTTTCCATGCAGAGTATGTTTATTGGATTGGCTTCCTTTATTGCAGGCTATTTGCCACAGTTACTTGTTAAATGGTTTCATGTTTCACGCGAAAAAATCAATGGCACCATTCCTCAAAATATTTTGCTTTCCTTTTATATTGGTGGCGCTGTTTTTTTTGTGGCAGTGATGTATACCATATTCAGAAGTAAAGAATATCCGCCATCAAATGCGAATTTGGATCAAGAAAAGGAACCTGCGGGTTCTATCTTTACGGAGATTATTAGTTCTATTAAAAATATGCCTATCCAAATGCGTCGATTGGCCTTGGTGAATTTTATTACTTGGCCTGGTTTGTTCTTGATGTGGTTTTATTACAGTACAGGGGTAGCTTCACAATTATTTAAAGGAGATCCAATTACCAATAGCAATGCATTTACAATGGGGTTGGAACATGCCAATACTACATCTGCAATCTTAAACCTAGTAACTTTTGGATTTTCATTTACCCTCTCGTATTGGGTGGGGTTATTGGGTAAAAAATATACCCATGCAATGTGTTTATTATTAGGGGGAATTGGATTGATTTCAGTGTATTATGTACAAAACGTAAACTTCCTATATGTGAGTATGGGTTTAGTGGGAATTGCTTGGGCATCCATATTGTCCATGCCTTATTCTATGTTAGCAGGTTTTATTCCTGAGCAAAAAATGGGCATTTATATGGGCATCTTCAATTTCTTTATTGTACTTCCCGAAATTTTAGCTTCTATATTTTTTGGGAAAATCATGTCCAACTTTTTGCACAATGATCGATTGATGGCAGTGCAAATTGGCGGGTTTTTGTTGATACTTGCTAGTGTTATTTGTGTAGTGATTATTAAAGAGGAAAAAGCAAAATAATGAAAAAAGTATTTTTTGGTTTGATGTTTTTTATAAGTGTATCGTTGTCGGTTCAGGCACAACAAGCGGAAGCCTATCCGAGTAACTGGTTTGTGAACATGAACATGCATAAAGTGCAAATATTGTTTAGGGATGCATCTGCAAATTTTGCAGACGCAAATATTCGTGTCAATTATCCTGGCGTAAAATTGTTAGGTGTGCATCATTTTGAGAATGGACATTATATTGCAGCAGATATTGATATTAGCGCAGCAGCAAAACCGGGCAATCTAGTTTTTGAAATCCGCAATGCAGTCAATAAAAAAAACATCAATTGGCCATTGCTTCCAAGAAGGGAGGGAAGAGGCAAGCAATTTGCGCAAGGATTAAGCCCTGCCGATTTGGTTTATTTTTTAATGCCAGATCGATTTAGTAATGGCGATCCTTCTAATGATAGAGTTGCAGGATTAAAAGACCAATCCTTAAATAGAGATTCTATTTTCTTTAGACATGGGGGCGATTTGCAAGGAATAAGCAATCATTTAAACTACTTGCAAAATTTAGGAGTGACTACTTTATGGATGACCCCTGTTGTTGAAAATGACATGCCTGATCGTACTGAACATGGTTATGCAGCTACTAGTAATTATGCTATTGAAAAGCGTTTTGGTGGAGAAAAAGCATACTTGGCTTTAAGTGACAGTTTGCATAAGAAAGGGATGAAACTAATTCAGGATATTGTGTACAATCATTTTGGTAGGTTTCACTTTTTAGTACAAGATGCACCTTCAAAAGACTGGATACACCAATGGCCAAGTTATACGCAAACTCATTATCGCGAACAAGCTATCTTTGATCCTTACCATGCAGTAGCGGAGGAGCGTAAAATGATTGATGGATGGTTCACTACCGAAATGCCCGATATCAATCATGAAAATATTTTTGTTGAAAAATATTTAACGCAAAATGCGATTTGGAGTGTTGAAACTTTTGGGGTAGATGCTTTTAGAGTGGATACCTACAAATATTGTAATGTGGAAGTCATGAATAGACTCAATAAAGCTTTGTTGAATGAGTATCCTAAAATATTTACTTATGGTGAATGTTGGGTGGATGGAGTCGCGGCACAAGCTTATTTTGTAGAGAATAATTTAAATCTAGCTTTTAAGAGTAATTTAATAGCCACTTCCGATTTTAGTTTATTGTTTGGCGGCTTGCTACCAGCATTAAACGAATCCAATAACTGGAACAATGGAGTGATTAAGTTATACAGTACTTTGTCCTATGATTTCTTGTACAAAAATGGATCTAATAATGTGATCTTTTTGGATAACCATGATATGACCCGAATATTGTCTTCCTTAGGAGAAAGTATTCCTAAATTAAAAATGGCTTATGCATGGCTTTTCACTTGTAGAGGTATACCTCAAATGTATTATGGATCTGAAATATTAATGAAAGGTGTTGCTAATCCCGATGGTTGGGTTCGATTAGATTTTCCAGGAGGTTGGGAGGGTGATACTAAGAATGCTTTTACAGAACAAGGTTTAACCAAAGATGAATCTGATTTTTTGCACTATGTTCAAGGATTAGGTAGCTATCGTAAATCATCAACAGCCATTACAAAAGGGAAATTCATGCAATATATTCCAGACAATGGATTGTATGTATATTTTAGATATGACCCATCACAAACAGTTATGTGTGTTATGAATACAGATAATAAGGAAAGAACTGTGAATATGGCCAATTTTGAAGAAAGAACCCATGGTTTTAAAGGTGGAAAAGATATCATCACAGGGAACAGTATCGGTTCTCAATTTTCAATACCTGCAATGAGCATGCAAATAATTGAATTAACAAAATAATTATGCCAAAATACGAAGACGAACATTTTGTTGATACACAGCAGCCTGTATGGAATTATTCTTTATTTACCGAGCAGGATATTCATAATTTTCAAAACGGGACGCATTATTCCTTATATCAATTATTTGGAAACAAACAAATTGAAGTACTCGATCAAAAAGGAACTTATTTTTCGGTTTGGGCCCCCAATGCCACAGCCGTATTTGTTGTCGGCAATTTTAACGACTGGGATAATACTAGACATCCATTAAAAGTGAGACTGGATAGCTCAGGTATTTGGGAAGGGTTTATACCTGGCATTTCAGAAGGAGAGGTTTACAAGTACCATATTCATGGATACAAGGGAACAAAATTAGATAAGGGAGATCCCTTTTCGCATTACTGGGAATTGCGTCCATTAACTGCTTCTATTACTTGGCAAACTCAATATGATTGGAAGGATCAGGATTGGTTGGAAAAAAGAAAATTTTGTAATCGAATCGATCAGCCCTATTCGGTATATGAAGTGCATTTGGCAAGTTGGATGCGTCCCGACAAACATAATGAAGACAGTTATAATACCTATGAGCAACTAATTGATTTATTGGTACCCTATGTAAAAGAAATGGGTTTTACGCATGTTGAATTTATGCCAGTTATGGAACATCCATTTGACGGCAGTTGGGGATATCAAGGGATTGGTTTTTTTGCACCTACTTCCAGGTTTGGGAATCCACAACAATTTGCAGCTTTAGTGGAGGCTTTCCATAAAGCAGAGATTGGAGTAATTATGGACTGGGTGCCTTCTCATTTTCCTTATGATAGTCATGGTTTGTTTATGTTTGATGGTGCCAATACTTACGAGTATGCAGATATGCGTAAAGGTTATCATCCCGATTGGAATTCCTATATTTTTAATTATAAGCGAGGGGAAGTAAAATCATTTTTGATAAGTAGTGCTCGTTTTTGGTGTGATCAATTTCATATTGATGGGCTAAGAGTAGATGCTGTGAGTTCCATGTTAAAATTAGATTATAGCCGTAAAGAAGGTCAATGGGAGCCCAATGAATTTGGAGGCAATGGCAATATTGAAGCGATCGCGTTTATTAAAGATTTGAATGAAACTTTGTATAGAGATTTTCCAGCTATTCAAACTATTGCAGAAGAAGCCACTGATTGGCCAGGGGTGAGCCAGCCTACTTTTATGGATGGCTTGGGATTTGGCATGAAGTGGATGATGGGTTGGATGCACGACACGTTGGATTATTTTAAATTGGATCCCATTATGCGATCGGGCGCCCAGAATCAATTTTCATTTTCCATGATGTATTATTATGACGAACATTTTATGTTGCCGTTGAGTCATGATGAAGT
>JBDKLP010000064.1:0-13201 GCA_039795575.1 Bacteroidota bacterium
GGCGAATTAAGAACCTATGAAAAATATCCAGTGAAAGGATTTTTATCGAGTATGGAAATTCCCATGCAAATTGGTTTAAAAAACACTAAGGTAGATTCAGCCTTTTTGATATGGCCCGATAATAGTTTTCAAAAAATAGACCTTAATTCAAAACGCAATACCACGCTTAAATTTACTTATCAAAAAGACTTGCCTGCATTTGATTATCGATTGCTTAATGACCATTGGCCAGTGAATGGATATCCTATGACAGATATTACTGCAAGCACAGGTATTCAATTTAAACACGAAGAAAATTTATTTCAAGAATTTAACCGTGAGCAATTGGTGCCTCAAATGAATTCAACCGAAGGGCCTGCATTGGCGGTTGCGGATATTAATCATGATGGTCGCGAAGATATTTTTATAGGTGGGGCCCGTGGATTTGCTGGTGCTATCTATACTCAATTGCCCAATGGTAAGTTTCAAAAAACCATACAACTTGCATTGGCATTAGATAGTAACTATGAGGATGTAGATGCCGTTTGGTCGGATGTAAATAAGGATGGTCATTTGGACTTGATTGTAGGGTCGGGAGGAAATGAATATTATGGTAAGGATGTGAATATGCTTTCAAGAGTGTATTTGAATGATGGCAAAGGCAATTTAAAAAAATTAGACAATGCGATTCCGGTGTACAATCAAACTTCATCAATTATTGCTGAAGATTTTAATAAAGATGGTTACCCCGATTTATTTATCAGCAGCAGAACAGTTGCCATGAATTACGGAGCACCCGCAGATTGTTATTTACTCTTTAATACTGGAGATGGTCATTTTAAAGACGTAACTCCTACAATTGCACCTGCTTTACAAAAAATAGGATTAATTACCAATGCTAGCCAAGTGGATATTGATGGAGATGGTCAAAAGGAAATTGTATTAACCCACCAATGGGGTGGTATTGACGTCTTCTTCCCAAGTAAGCAGTGGAAAAAACAAGCTATTACTGAATTGCCAGGATGGTGGAATTTTACTTTACCAGTAGACGTGGACGGTGATGGAGATTTGGATTTAATTGCAGGCAATTTGGGATTGAATACCCGATTAAAAGCAAGCAAGGAGCAGCCCATTCGCATGTATTATAACGATTTTGATGACAATGGCAGGTATGAACAAATCATTTCCTTTTATTTACAAGGAAAGGAAATTCCTTTTGCCAATAAGGATGAAATTCAAAGACAAATTCCTAAAGTGAAAAAGAATTTCTTATACGCTGAGGATTTTGCAAAAGCAAGTTTGGCGGATATCTTCACTAAAGAAAAATTAAAATCGGCTACTATTTCTGAGGCTTATCATTTTGCGAATACCGTATTTATTAATGACGGCAAAGGTAATTTCACTCCACAGGATTTGCCATGGCAGGCCCAGATGACTGCGTACAAAGCTGCCACCATCTGTGATGCCAATGGTGATCAATTGCCAGATATTTTAATCATGGGTAATTTTTACGACAACAATGTACAAATGGGCAGATATGATGCAGACTATGGAACCCTATTAATCAATAAAGGCAAGGGGCAGTTTGAGGCTAACAGCTTGAATGGATTGGTGGTAAAGGGTCAAGTAAGACGTATCCGACCCATTCAATTAGGAAAGGGACAAAACTTTGTTTTGGGAATGAATTCAGATAGCTTGAGAATCATTCAAATGCTTAAGCCTAGTAAACCGGGTAATAAATAGTAGACTCCCATTTTTGAGCATTCTGCTCTTGTAAACGGTTGGTATTGTACACCACAAATGGAATGGCAGGTGACATTCTTAAGTGGTCGTGGATATAATTCTGTGTTTCTAAAAAAGCTTGGTTTACTTTTTGTTGATCCCCATTTACTTTTGTCGTTAAAATGTTACCTAATACCATTTTCTTGATTTCCAAATTTGCAGCTTCTGGAATCATGGCAGCTAAAGGATAAGCTACTTGTGCAAAAACTTCCTTTTCACCTAATCGGGTAATATTCACCATGGGTGCACCATGAATGATGCCGTTGTTTTTTTGGATATGTGTTTCAAGTAAATGAATCATACCATATAATTGAACCAAGTTGGGGGTGTCAGTGAAAGATTTGTGGGTTGAGATTAATACAGAATCTTTTACTCTATCTTCTACAATTTCAAAACCATAAATACCTTTAGTGCCAGTGTAATAATTTGTAGCTGCACTTAAAATGGAATGAATTTGTTGTTTTGCTCTTATGGACAACCAATAATTTTGCAAGCGTACCAAGGGAGACAAATGTCGATTGTCGATGCTTGTTTCATATCCTACACTACAACTATCCTTCCCAATTGCATAAACTGAAAAAGTTAAAGGCATGCGCGTATCACTATAAGTAAATACAGTATTGGCCGATGAGATAAGGGTTTCTTGAATGTTAAGTTTGCTATGCTCAAATTGAAATTCATTTTGTTGTATCAATTTAGCGGGCATCCACTCTTTCCATTTTTTTGTATTCATCAATCCTCTGGTAATGCTAGTGCTCGTATTGGCAAGCACTGTTTTTTCTTGCAATACAATGGTATTGGGAATATAAAAGTAAATAAAGGCAATAATAGCTAGTACAACAATACTGATACTGGTTTTAGGATATTTCATAACTGTCCCTTTTAAGGTGCGTAAAAGTACAACAAAAACAAAGGAGCTCCGCTCTTATAATTTGTTAAAATAGATCGCTAACAATTCTGTAAATTACTGCCTCAATGCATCGTATATGAAAAATTTTGTACTGGCAGTGATAGCCATTTTTTGCAATGCCTTTTTGATGGCACAACCAATAAACCCGTGGAAAATAGAAGCCAAAAACTGGGATTCTAAAAATTATTATGGGGTAACAGTAGCCAATGGCATGGTGGGAATTGTATCTGCGCAGGAGCCATTTAAAGTAAAAGATGTGGTTTTGGCAGGTGCATATGATTTATATGGTCGTGGTCGGGTAAGTAATTTCTTGCGCAGTTTTAATTTACTCAATATGCAAGTAAGCATTAACGGAGAACAAATTAACGCCAGCAATACGCAAAATTTTGTGCAAAGCTTAGACATGCAAAATGCAAGTTTTACAAGTAGTTTTGACTTGAGCGATAAAGCCTCTGTTACATACACTTATTATGCATTGCGTCAATTGCCATTTACGGTATTGATGGATGTAACAGTGACTGCTAAAAGAGACATTGATCTAGGAGCGGCGAGTGTTATGGAAGCTCCCGATGCTTTGAAAGAAGTGCAAAACTATTACAATGAAATTGACCGTCCCCATGTGGTGATTAGTTTGTTGACCTCGTCGGCAAAAAGCCCTACAGGTAAATTATTAATGTGTGCTTCTAATACTTTTTTATTTAGTGAAGGCCATGGTGCTGAACCAAGAGTAATTCATGAAATGTGGGATAACAATATGCATTTAATGAAGTTTAGTAAAAAGTTAAAAGCAGGAAATACATATCGATTCTCTATTGCCGGAAGTTCAGTTACCTCGGCACATCATGATGATCCTTTAAATGAAGCAGAACGTATGACCATTTTCGCTAAATTAGAAGGACGTGACCGATTAATTGAACATCATCAACAAGCTTGGGCTGACTTATGGAAAAGTGATATACAAATCACAGGTGACGAGCAAGCGCAACAAGACATTCATAGCATGTTGTATCATTTATATTCTTTTGTAAGAGCAGGATCTAATCTAAGCCCATCACCAATGGGCTTGTCGGGCCTGGGATACAATGGACATGTATTTTGGGATACGGAGTTGTGGATGTATCCATCCTTACTGGTATTGCATCCCGAAATGGCTAAGTCTATGATTCAATATCGATTTGACCGTTTAGAAGCTGCAAGACGCAATGCTTTTAATCATGGTTATAAAGGCGCAATGTTCCCATGGGAAAGTGCAGGTACAGGAGTTGAGGAAACTCCTGTTTGGGCCTTGAGTGGCCCCTTTGAACACCATATCACAGCCTGTGTTGGATTCGCAGCATGGAATTATTATTGTGTTACGCAGGATAAGGAATGGTTGAAAAATACGGGCTGGGCTTTATTAAAAGAAACTGCCGATTTTTGGGCGAGTAGAGTGGAGCGCAAAGGACTAGGACATTTTGAAATCAACAATGTAGTAGCCGCTGACGAATGGGCCGAAAATGTAGACAATAATGCTTTTACCAATGCTGCCGCTATTGCCAATTTACAAGCAGCTACAAAAGCTGCAGTAGCACTAGGTTTGAGCCCTAATCCCGATTGGGAATATGTAGCAAAAAATATTCCAATACTCACAATGCCCGATACCCAAGGAGAAGCGAAAGGGGTAACCAGAGAGCATGCTAGTTATCATGGAGAGGGAATTAAACAAGCTGATGTGAATTTATTGGCCTATCCTTTAAAAACCATTACCGATAAAGGACAAATTAAAAGAGACTTGGATTATTATTCTAAAAGAGTACCCAATCAAGGTACCCCTGCTATGACCCAGGCCATTTTCACCCTATTATATGCACGATTAGGAGAAACTGAAAAAGCCCATCATTTTTTCATGGATGCCTATACTCCTAACTTAAACCCACCATTTAGAGTAATCGCGGAAACCAAGGGTGGTACCAATCCTTATTTTGGAACAGGTGCGGGGGGTATTGTACAATCCTTACTGATGGGCTTTGGAGGATTGGATATTACTGATAAAGGTATTGTGCAATTACCTAGTAAACTGCCAGCCACATGGAAAAAAATGACCATATCAGGCGTATTGGGTAAAACCTACACAATACAGTAATTTTTATTACTTTTATACTGCTTGAAAAAAATTACAGCCATATTATTCTTGGGCATTATGCTGTTTAATGGATTTGGATATCGCATAGTTGCCAATTATTTTGATCACCAAGCTGCTGAAAAGTTAGTAAGCTTGATTGAAGAAAATAATTACAACGAATCTGAATTAATTTCAGTGAAAACACCCATTAATTTGCCCTACTATGCCAATAATCCAAAATTCGAAAGAGTGGATGGAGAGATGGTGATTAATGGCATTGTGTACCAGTATGTACAAAGAAGAGTATACAATGATAGTATTGAAATTAGAGTACTACCCAACCAAGATCGTTTGCATATTAAAAATGCGCGTGAAGATTTTTACAAACTAGCGGCTGATTTATCTCAAAAAGGCGATGATAAAAAATCATTGCCCATTAATAAGTCCAATGCGAAGCTGATTAGCTTTGATTATATAGCTCAAGACCACAACTGGTCTGTTACAAATTTGGTGCCTCGTAAAATGGTATTTGGTAACCGTTACAGCGAGGATTTATTAAGCGTTTGTTTACCCATACAAGCGCCACCGCCAAAGCAAATTGCTTAATTTATTAAGCAATCCTGCCAGTTCAATTGGCAGGATATTTTTAGTTTTTACTCCTTCACTTTACTTCAATCATTGAAAATGAAAAATATTCTTTCTGTAGCATTTATTGCTATGGCTTTTTTAGCATGCAATACCAAATCGGATTACCAACAAATCACACACAATCCCGATTTATATGCAAATACTGTTCACGAATTAAACCAAGTAGTCATGGGCAATAATTTTAGTCCCATTGTAGCTTCAAGAAATTATGCATATGCTGCTATTGCAGGCTATGAAGTGACTGCAGCGGGCAATCCTGCTAAATATCAAAGCTTAGCTGGTCAGCTAAAAGGTTTAACTGAATTGCCTAAAGCAACGGATACCTCGAATATAGATTTCCCTTATGCATCACTAGTTGCTTATGCGATGGTAGGCCAGGCAGTTACTTTTCCTGAAGGAAGTATGAAAGAATATACCGACAGCTTGCATAATTTAGTGAAGGCCCACGGCATGAGTGCTAAAATGATTGAAGCATCGGAGGCTTATGCTAAGAAAGTAGGAGCTGCGATTATTGCATGGAGTAAAAAAGACAATTACGCACAAACAAGAAGTGCTGAAAAATACACTGTAAAAGATACCCCAGGAAGATGGGTGCCCACACCACCTATGTATGCTTCCGCAGCGGAGCCACATTGGAAGGAAATTAGAACCATGGTATTGGATAGTGCAAGTCAGTTCCGTCCTAAAACACCTCCCACATTTAATATCACAGATAAAAAAAGTGAATACTATATCAATGTGATGATGGTAAAAAATGCAGGTGATAGTTTAACAGAAGAACAAAAACATATTGCTAATTTTTGGGATGACAATCCATTTAAAATTAATGTAAATGGACATGCTATGTTTAGCACTAAAAAGTTTTCACCTCCAGGTCATTGGATGAGTGTAGTAGGTATTGCTAATAAAACAGCGAAAGCTGATTTTGAAACAGCAACCTATGCTTATGCAAAAACGGCCATTGCATTATTTGATGCCTTTATACATTGTTGGGATGCAAAATATGCATACAATACGGTTCGTCCCGAAACAGTAATCAATAAATACATTGATCCTAATTGGAGACCATTATTGCAAACCCCCGCATTTCCTGAATATACCTGTGGTCACTCTACCATTTCATCTTCAGCAGCCGAAGTGTTAACAAGCGTATATGGAGATAATTTTGCTTATACCGATTCAACCGAATTGGAATTTGGTATTGCAAATAGAAGCTTTAAATCTTTTAGACAGGCCGCAGAGGAAAACAATTGGGCGCGCTTTTATGGTGGGTTGCATTTTCACAATTCTTGTATTGTAAGTACAGAACAAGGACAAAAAGTAGGTAGCTGGGTGGTTGATCATTTAAAAATGAAAAAATAATCCAGTTCCTCAAAAAACATCAAACTCAAACTCACACATCAATGAAAAAAATAATTTTGTCATTACTTATAGTAATGACCCTATATACGAATGCGCAAGCTCAAGGTTGCGTTGCAATAAGAACAGTTGGCGGATTAAATACCATGGAGCATGCTATGCAGCATGAAATGATGCATGATAGCAGCCATAAAAAAAACGAAGAACCTAAATGGGATTTAAATATTAGCGGACGTTATTTTAAGTCCTATAAGCATTTTAGCGGTACCACCGAAAATACCCAGAGGGTTACCGATGGCACGGATGTTAGAAATTTTAGCAGAACAGTAGATATTTCTTTGGCTAGAAAATTAAATGAACAATGGAGCATTGGTGTAGATTTACCTTTGGTATACAACGAAAGAAGTTCTTTGTATGAACATATTAGCAATACCAAAGGAAGCCCACGCTTTTCAACCTATTCACAAGGCATTGGAGATATGCGTGTAACTGCTTACCGCTGGATCATAGCACCTAAGCAAGGCAATAAAGGCAATTTATTAGGAGGTGTGGGCATAAAATTGCCTACAGGTAATTATCAAGCAACCGATTTATTCCATACTTCACTAACCACTACCCGTGTTGGGCCAGTGGATCAATCAATTCAGCCAGGTGATGGGGGATGGGGACTTACTTTAGAATTAAATGGATTTAGAACAATCAATAAATCATGGAGCTTATATAGCAATGCGTATTATTTAATCAATCCTAGGGGTAATAATGGTGTGAGCACGGCAAGAGGTGGTGTGCCTGCGGCTTCAGCAATTAAGTACACCTCCGATGTTATGAGTGTTCCCGATCAATATTTATTAAGAGCAGGAACCAATTGGACAACAAAGGCTTTAACATTGTCCTTGGGTGCTCGATATGAATGTATTCCTACACACGATTTAATTGGAGATGATACTGGATTTAGAAGACCAGGAAATGTATTGTCCATTGAGCCAGGCGCCAACTACCAGTACAAGCAATTTAATTTCTATTTGTATGCACCAGTAGCAGTGAGAAGAGAAAGACCTCAAAGCTACCCCGATTTATTAAAAACAAATGACACAGGCGTATTTACAAGAGGAGATGCGGCTTTTGCTGATTACAGTGTGAGCTTTGGTATAGGTTATAAGTTTTAGCAACAAAACAATTGCTTCATTGCACCTACTTAAAAGGTCCTATTGGCAACAATAGGACCTTTTTTATGCTTAGCAATATAGTTGAGTTCAATTACAATAAGTGTTATATCAACCTATGTATGTGTCGATTCTAGAATTGCAAAACCATAAGCTGGTAAAACAAAGTATTCGTTATCATGACCTACTTTGAAGTCCTGTCCAGTCCAATGATCATGTAGTATTGTTGGTCGTTCACCATGTTCTTTAAATGCATACCAGGTAACAAAGGAGGCAGTGTGTTTATAGTTAAACAAACAATATAATTTTTTGTTTTCATTGGCACGCACAAAACCTGCTACATGAATATTGTGAGGCGTCATCCAAGTTACATTCTTTGTATCACTAATTACTTCCAAGGCTTTACGGGTGGCAATTAGTTTTTGGGTCTCGCTAAAAATGCGATTTTCGAAACTTCCTTTTTCTTTTCTTTTTTCATTACGTTCCCAATTGATAATGGGACGATGCATCCATCGATTGTCATAGTTTTTGCCTGGATCTTGTAAATAGCTATAATCATTGGTATAGGCTAATTCATCTCCATAAAACAACATAGGAATGCCGCCCATAAACATGGAGTGCGCTTGCATTAAGATAATTTTTCTTAAAGCGTTTTCAATTTCTTTTTCACTATTCCATTCAACTGCTTTTTCTAAACCACACAAGGATGCAAGGCTTCCACTAATTCTGGCATCATTGGTTTTGGGGTTCACAGAAAATAAAGCACCTGCAGCTACCGATCCTTCATGCCAGCCGGCAAAAAAATTTTTTAAATAACTGCGGTGGTGGTAAGGGTTAAATCCAGCGCGTTCAATCATATAGTCGTCATAGCCTAATCCAATATCATCATGACATCGTGTATAGGCAATCCAAGTGCAGCCATAAGGTTTTTGTAAGATGGGGTGTTGTGCAGCCAACATGACACGGGTGTCCCCAGTCGCTATTGCATCCCATTGTAAGGCCATTTGAGTGGCATTATAAGCCACATCACATTCTTTGGCTACATAATTGTCAGTACCAAAATATTTAATGATTTCGTTAGGTGCAACAATAGCCTCTCCCAAAAGTGCCATGCCAGGACAGCTCACTTGAACACATTGTTTAATGAGTCGAAGCAAGGTATGTGCTTGTGGTAGATTTTGACAAGTAGTGCCCAATTGTTTCCATATAAATGCAGGAGCGTCAATGCGTAAAATATCTACTCCTAAATTTCCATAGTGTAATACATTCTCCAACATCGCCACCATTACATTGGGGTTGCTATAATTTAAATCCCATTGGTAGTGGTGAAATACGGTCATCACCCATTTATTACATTCAGGAATAAAAGTAAAACTGCCAGGTGAAGATTCAGGAAAGATCTCAGGCATGGTTTGATCGAACTGGTTAGGAAGGTCGCGATTGTCGTAGCAATAATAAAAGTCCTGGTAATAAGTATCGCCAGATTTTGCTTTCTGTGCCCATTCATGATGATGTGATGTGTGGTTTAACACAATATCCAACATCAAGTACATGTTTTGCTCGTTCATTTTTTTGATGAGTCCATTTAAGTCCTCATTCGTGCCAAAACGAGCGTCTACTTTTCTAAAATTAGAAACCGCATAACCACCATCACTTTCCCCTTCGGGACTTTCAAATACTGGCATGAGGTGTAAAAAATTCACTCCTAATTCTTCAAAATAATTCAACTTTTCAGCAAGGCCTTTTAAATTTCCTGCAAAACGATCCACGTATAAGCTCATTCCTGTAATTTCATTGCTCAAGTACCAATACCCTTTCTTTTCTTTCGCAATATCTTTTTTGATAAGATCGGCAGGTCTGGTTTGATAGTTGTGAATGAGTGCAGTTAGTAATGCATCAAAACTTTCGTTTCTTTTGGAATGACCACCATAAATAGCATCGAATAGGGATTCGATGGCATCAATATGTTGTAAAAATCTTTCGGCGAATGCCTTGTCCTTTTTCTCGATATCAATTTTATGTGTTTGGAGTAATTTTTTTCCAAAAGCATGTAAGGCAGATGAATTCACTGTAGAAAATATATTTAATTGAAAATGGAATTGTTTAAATGTTTGAATGCCTCCATGGCACCCATGTATTCGCAGGTACGCGCACCCGCTTTATTGGCGTTAGCAATTATTTTTCTCCAATCTTCAATTGCAATAGATGCAAGTTGAGCAGGAGTATAGTTGATTAACTGAAACAATACAGCACCTACAAAAGCATCCCCTGCACCAGTTGCATCTACGGGAGTAATGGCAATACTGCCAATCATTTCCAAATGATCACCAACGGAAAGCAATGTACCTTCTTTGCCCAATGTGATAGCAAATACTGCACTTGATTTTTTTCTTAAAGCTGCTGCAGCATGTTGCACTGTATCACATCCAGTTATCAGCAAGGCTTCCTCATCGCTTAATTTAAAGAAATGACATTGTTCGATAAAGGGCCAAGATTGATCTATAAAACTTTGGGTATTGTTTTGAAACAATAAATGACGGTAATTGGGGTCAAAACTAATAATTGTATTATTGGCTTTTGCTTTTGCTAATAACTGGGTATAAGCAGTTTGTAAAGGGCCTGGCAAAAATCCAGTGGCCGAACCAAAATGCACAATACTATAATCATTTAATTTCAAACCTGATAAATCGCTTGAACTGAGTTGTCCATCGGCACCTCTATTAAAATAAAAATCTCGTTCTCCGTCTTCCATTAAGGAAACAAAAGCAAAAGTGGTAAAATGATTGGAGTCCTGAATTACCCAGTCAGTGGATACACCCATTTCTTGTAACAAATCAATTAAGTGCTGTCCAAATGGATCCTTGCCCACTTTGGCTGCCATATCTACCTTTGCACCTAGTGCAGCAATAGCAGCAGCTACATTTGCTGGAGCACCCCCTGCTTTCTTTAAAAAGTTTTGTCCCTTTGATAAACTTGTTCCGCGATCGGTACAAATCATATCAATCAAAGCTTCTCCTATACATAATACTTTCATTGTTGTTCAATTTTACACTAGTGACTAACACCCATTGGGCTGTTTTCAATTTCAGTATCCGATATTTTTTCGGCTTGAATAAACAAAGTCAATGCCGAAGCGATAATTAAAAACATACCCGCAAAACCAATAGCCTTACTAGGGTCGTTATTTAAGAAATGTTTTAAAATGTATCCAAAACTTAAATTTTGAATCAACATAGGAATTACAATCATCATATTGATGATACCCATGTATACTCCATATCTTTCTTTTGGAATTTTATGCACCACTAATAAATAGGGAATACCCATCATGCTTGCCCAAGCAATCCCAAAGCCAGTCATAGGAATAAACAATAAATTTTTATCAGTGATATGTGGGAAAATCAATAAGCCAATACCCGCAAGGGCTAAGCAAATAATATGAATCAACTTAGGGCTTATTTTTTTAGCCAACCATAACAATACAAATGCCGATAAAAAAGTGACCACATTGTACCATCCATTTACGAGTCCAGTCCAACCCACAGCTTCATCATAAGCAGGATTGTTTTGATAAGTAGTAGTATGCCAAACAGATTGTGCTATACTTTTTGAGGCGTTTTGCCAATAGCAAAAAAGTGCATACCATTGAAACAAATACACTAAACCCAATTGCCACATTACTTTGGGCATGCTTTTAATAGCACTCCCAATTTCAATAAAGGGAGTGAATAAATTTATTTTTTCACTTTGTAAATGCGCCAATTCTTCGGGGGAAGGAGGAATCTCAGGTGTTTTATATACCGACCAGCCTACTGATGCAATAGAGCAAATGGTACCTAAAAAGAAACTTGCATATACCCAAATTGGCAAACTACCGTAGTGCCCTGTAATTTTTTTCTGAAAAAAGAATAGCGATAAATTGGCCAATGTGATTCCTAGTCCAGTAAAAAAACTTTGTGTTAAAAAACCTGCAGCATGTTGATCGCTTGGCAATTTGTCGGCAATAAAAGCACGATAAGGTTCCATCGCCGTATTGTTAGCTGCATCTAAAACCCATAACAATCCAACCGCCATCCATAAAGCACTACTAAAAGGGTATAAGAATAAACATAAACTACAAAGTATTGCACCAATTAAAAAATATGGTTTTCTACGACCAAATCGAGGAGACCAGGTTTTATCACTCATGGCGCCAATGATGGGTTGAATCAATAGTCCGGTCATCGGGCCCGCTAAATTCATTAAAGGTATTTGATCAGGACTTGCACCCAACATATCATAAATTGGGTTGACTGCAGATTGTTGTAATCCAAAACTGTATTGAATTCCTAAAAAACCAACATTCATGTTAATAATTTGGGAAAAGCTAAGCCTAGGTTTAAAAGACATAGTGGCAAATTTGGTGAAGCAATGCGTTCCTTAAATATAGTCAATTTGTATTTCCATCCTCCTTTTTACAAGGAGCATTTTATATTTTTTATAAGAAACCTTCTCCGCAAACCTTTGCGCTGCGTATCTTTGTGTACTATCATACAATAATTGAACATGTCTTATTTTATTCGTTATCAAAAAACATCGGTTTTACAAGCACTCAGATATCATTTTATCAAGCAATCAGAGATCAAATCTTTGATGATACTTGTGAATGTCTATGCCATTGTAACGGCTGTTTTGCTGTATCTAAAAAAAATAAGACCTGAGCCTTTTTTATTAGGTTCTTTATTGTGGATTGTGTTGATGATTTTTTTCTGGTATGCGCTTCCTCATTTATTTTACAAAAAAACAACCCTCTTTAAACAGTCCTGGGACTTTGATTTCAATTCACTTCAAGCTCGATTAGTTGGAGCTATGGGCGAGGCAAGTTGGGAATGGAGTACAGTGACCCATTATTTTGAGAGCCCTGCATTTTTTCACTTTTATTTTGGCCCTAAAAGCTTTTTCTTAATTCCTAAGGAAAATATTAGCCAGGAGGACCAGCACTTGATTAGAGGTATTTTGAAAAACAAATAAGCAGGTATTGGGTTATTTGAAGTACTACTACTTGTTCGTTTTAGAGGGAAAATGACACTAATTTGTGGTTAAAACCAGCTTGAAATCAAGTAAAATGGCAAGATTTACACTTATTCAAGGTGCCGAACTAAAATGTGCAAACAAAAAGGCAAATAAAATATGGCTATTTTAACAAAAAGTATATTTTTGCGCCGTAAACAAAACTATTTACAATGTCAGACATCGCATCAAGAGTTAAGAAAATCATCG
>JBDKLP010000065.1:0-26726 GCA_039795575.1 Bacteroidota bacterium
GGGCATTGATGGATGACCCCAACTCCAAAGCATAGGCATCGGCAAACTCCTTGGTATAAACCTTAGCTTCTTTTCCATACCTCATTTGGGTCTTGTACTTAGTGGCTGGGGTAAATTGAGCTGACAAAGCTTGCTCTTTGGCGAACATTTCGGGAAGCAAGGCATTGGCATGACGAATATCCTTCCAAAGGGCTTCGGCTGGATGTTTTAAATACACCGCCTTATGTGGATGGTACAATTCATATTGATTGATGCGCAGTTCAGGAATATAGGACTCCCATAAACCGTGCAGGCCTTTTTGTCCTGTTAACTGCCCATCGTAATTGGCCGTGGTATGTAAAGGCACATGTAAATCTCCAATATAATGCCCCAAATCGGCTGCATAAAAAAGAATGCTGTCCTTGTTTTTAGACTTAAAAGCTTGTGTTAAGTGATCTAATTGCATCATTGCATTGTAAGGCCCCCAGCCATATTTTAATAAACTATCTTTCCCATAATTCTTGACAGCTGCCTCCCATTCCATAGGCATATCATTGGCTGCATTGGGACCAAACATTTCAAGGTCTATAAAATGCTTGGTATCCTCTGTTTTGTCGGAATTTCTTCTAATATCTGGCCTTGGAGCTTGTTCCACTAAGTATTGCATTTCTGCATGAAAATACCCTTGCAAGGGAGCCGGTAAACTATAAATGGCAAGCTGGTTAATCGTTCTATGTACTAAAAATCCCCAACTGCTTAGCCCTACTAAAATCAATGCCAACAAAGTGGCCATCTGTGCTTTCTTTATGCTCATTTTCTAATATTTAATACGAATATAGCCTATTATCCTTTTTTCGAATCGCCTTTCCTGTAATAATAACCCCTTATAAATGAGGCATGGGCTAAAGCAAAATACCTTTATATTTGAGTACTAAATCCTTGATTATGGAGCCCTTATTGAGCTTACAACAGCTACAAAAGTATTATGCCACTCAAAAAGCAGTAGATAATATTAGTTTTGACATTCAAAAAGGAAGCATTTTTGGCCTATTAGGGCCCAATGGTGCGGGGAAAACCACTTTATTAAGAATGATTACGGGCATATTTTACCCCGATCAAGGACAAATTATGCTAGAGGGAGCTCCTTTTAACCCCACTGAGGATATTCAAAAAATTGGCTACATGCCCGAAGAAAGAGGGATGTATAAGAAAATGAAAATTGGAGAACAAGCTTTATACCTTGCCCAATTAAAAGGTTTATCCAAGGCTGACGCAATGGAAAGAATTAAATATTGGTTCAAAAAGCTCGAAATGGAAAGCTGGTGGAATAAAAAAGTAGAGGATCTAAGTAAAGGGATGAGCCAAAAATTACAGTTTGTAATTACAGTATTGCATGAGCCTAAACTCATTATTTTGGACGAACCTTTTAGTGGACTAGACCCTTTAAATGCGAATTTGATTAAAGACGAGATTTACGGTTTAGCTAAAAAAGGAGCGACCATCATTTTTAGCACCCACCGTATGGAACAGGTAGAAGAAATTTGCGACCATATTGTGCTCGTGAATCTGGGCAAGAAGATTTTAGACGGAACGGTAAAGGACATTAAACAACAATTTAAAGAGGATTTGTTTACAGTGCAAACCCCTCAAGCCAATTCCATACAAGATACCGATTCATTTAAAGTGGTGAATAAGGAAGCAACAGAACTTGTATTAAAAATCAACGAAGGATTTACAAGCAATCAAGTATTAGCACAATTAATCAAGGACAATATCAATATTGTTGGATACAATGAATTACTTCCCTCCCTCAATGATATTTTCATCCGATTGGTAGAAGGCACACATGCGAGTACAAGAGCCTTCCAAAATCTATAGCCCCATCTAATTGCAACAACAATCTCAATAGTATTTTATGAATAAAACCTGGTTAATCATACAAAGAGAATACAGTACCCGTGTAAAAAATAAACGTTTTTTATTGGTAACTTTTTTAATGCCCTTGCTCATGATTGGGCTCATTTTTGGTAGTGCCTATTTATCCTCAACTGGAACAGAGCAAAGAAAAATAGCAGTCATTGACCCTAATGGATTTATTCAATCCTCTCTCAAAAATACCAACCAAATTGAATTTGCATTTCCAAAAGAGGTGGATACAAATAATTATAGCCAAAAAGGATTTACCGACATTTTGATACTGCCAAAATTCGACAAAACGAATAAATCCGATTATATCCTGCGCTCAAAAAAATCTATGGGCCTGATGCTTCAAAATAGTATTAGCAACAATATCAATGCAGCTATTGAGGACGAGATGTTAAAAGAAGCGGGCATTCGCCAAAATACTTTGGATTCCATTCACAAAGCATCCCAATTCGCAGAATTAAAAGCCTATGAAGACAAAGGAAAAGAAAGCAAGGAAAGCAACGCAGGGCTTGCTATGGGTATTGGATATGCAAGTGGTTTTTTGATTTATATTACTTTATTCATATATGGAACCATGGTAATGCGCGGTGTAATGGAGGAAAAAACAAATCGTATTGCTGAGGTAATCATTAGTAGCGTAAAACCATTTGAGTTAATGCTTGGCAAAGTGATAGGTATTGGCGCAGTAGGATTAACTCAATTTGTGTTGTGGATAGTGTTAATCACCAGTTTGACAAGCATAGGGATGGGATTACTTCCTGCCGATATTCAACACCAAGTAACTACCTTACAACAACATAATGGTCAAATGGGCGGTGCAGGAATGGCTCAGGCAAGCGAATCTGCCATGCGCATTTACAATATGCAACATACTATTGCAACTGCTAACTGGCCCCTTATTTTATCCTGTTTTGTGTTTTATTTTTTAGGAGGCTATTTATTTTATGCAGCATTATTTGCAGCAGTGGGAAGTGTTGTGAATGAAGATCCTCAGGACGCACAAAGCTTGGTATTCCCTATTACTATGCCCATCATTTTTTCCTATATTATTACAAATATGGTCACGCAAAATCCGAATACCCCATTGGCATTTTGGGCAAGTATCATTCCATTAAGTTCTCCAATGGTAATGATGGCAAGAATTGCATATGGTGTACCAAGTGCAGTATCATATTGGGAGTTAGGATTAAGTATGTTCTTATTAATTGCAGGATTCTTATTCACTACTTGGTTAAGTGGAAAAATTTACCGCACAGGTATATTAATGTATGGCAAGAAAGTGAATTGGAAAACCATGATTAAATGGGCTTTCAATAAACAATTCTAAATTACAATGCAATTCTGATATTCACTCCTGCCCTCGTATTTACAATTGGTGGTGAAGAAGATATATAAGGCGTGGCCCTACGTTGATCGAAGAATAATTTTAAATTGATTTTACTATTCAATACATAGTCAATGGAGGGCTGCAGCGTTATTTCTTTTTGCCCGCCAGTGCCATAGGCATTGGTTTGATCTAATCGACTATTGCTATTGTATACATCACGCATGGACATATCAAATCGGAAAGTAAGATCGTTATTTAATTTGTTATTACTTAATCCAGGGATATTAAAAGGAAGCCTCAATCCCTTCTTTCTCCAGCTTGCCCCAAATACCCATTCCTTACTATTGTTTTCACTTAATTGATAGTCTACCAAACTCAAGGAAAGCATTCTGCTTTTCTTGTATTCAAAACGCATGGACCATTGATTCACTGTAGTTACATTAATCCCAATCAATGGCTCCATTCTTTCACTGATTGTAACATTGGGAATAAGGAAATAGGGAACAAAATTGCCATTCAAAATAAACCCAGTGGTATGGTATTTATTGATAGGGTCCAAGGTATAATCTAATGCACTTGTAAAGCTGTTCATGGCCAAATTACCATTGTATCCATTGGTCAAAGTGATATTTGAAAAATATTGAGCCAATGCAGGTATTTTGGATAAACCGCTATAAGTAATATTCCAGTTTGGCTTAGGCAACATGCCCGCAAATGGATTGGAGCGAATATTGCGATTGGTCTCATCAATTAATTCCACTTTCTTAGGATCCTTGCCCGTATATGCTGCAATGAATGCAGGGATTAATACATCCTGTGCATATTTTCCATAACCCAGTGCATAACCCGTTGAATCCACATTTGTTCCTAATCGCTTGGAAATAATAGAACGATAGTTTTGAAAAGCTTTAAACTGAATCGAAATCACATTGGGATCATGATCATCAAAAAAAGTATTCAATGCCATATAACTAATATTGAAGCCACCAGCCGATAATGGATTTGCATGTGTTCTTGTTCCCGTCAATGCATAGCTGGTGTCTTTGAACAACTCGCTATATTCTTTAGAGAATGATTTGCTTACATGAATATCAACCATCAAAGATTTTACAGGTTCCAATAAAATCTTTGCTGAAAACTTTTGATCAAAAGTTTGTCTAAATACCATATTAAATGCAGGATCTCTTGTCAAATTTCCATTCTTTGCCTGGGTATTAAGCCATGCAGTATCCGGCTGTTTCCCAAACATATAATCGATATTGGGGGATAATCCCGAAAAAGATTTGTCTAAAAACTGTACCCCCGACATATAACCAGGAAGACGGCTACTATAGTTTTCAGTGTAATCTACTGTTGCAGTTTGAAGCATGGTCAAAAACTTAACCACTTGTTGAACGGAGACAGGAACATTGACTGGTTGATTGGCTTTCAATACTTTTTGTGCAATACGTTCTTGGCGCTTTGCTTCCTTCCAAACCTTATAAGCACTATCTCTTGCTTTTCCTACTTTTCCTGCTAAAGCTTCGGACTTACTCATTAAAATTTTGGCTGCCAAAGGATTGGTCTTTACTTGTCGAGCATTGTTAAATCCTGGATTGATGGCCGCATTAATATATTTGGATTGCCTATACAAGGATGCAAAATTAAATTGGGCCATTACCTGTTGTGACAAAGCATTCTCAATGGTATTGCCTAAGGATTGAGCCAATCTACTTGCTCCAATCCAGTTATAATTGGTAGATACATTTACACTCGAATTAATCCAATTTGTGATGGGGAATTTATTAGTAGGCAAATCGTAGCGTAAAGTTAATCTTTGATTATACAAAGTATTACGTCCTCCTCCCAATAACATTCGAATTACAGAATCTTTTTTCACTTTCGTATCCAATGGGCCATCTGGCTCATCGATACGCGAATTCATAGTGGCATTAAAATCCATATTCAATGACCTAGTAAAAGGCCAACGCATATTAAAATACCTCACCATGGTAAAGTATTTATTATAAGTAGTTTCCGCTTTATCAGTAGTACCATCATAGGAACTCACTACCCTAGGTGTAAATGTACCAAATTGACGATCTAAAGAAGTTCGATAGCTAATCAAACTTGGAGAAGGATTAAAGTTGACCTCTTTTAACCAAGTAAACCATGGAGATGCATTCTTTAATATTTTCTTAAAAGGTTCAATTGATTTAGCGGTATGATTGTACGTATAGCCTATTGCTCCTCTTTGTTTGGTAATGGTATTTTCTTCAATCAATGGGCTTGTTTGCACTAGTTGTGAATAGGAATAACTAAAATCCAAATTACTAATACTTAAAAAGCTAGGCTTTTTACCTGGCAACAAGCGCACATTGGTAAAGTTCAATGTTTTTATGGTAGTTTGATCGGCAGATGCATTGCGTACAGAATCTTTCTTGGCTCCAGACAAGGAATTCATTTTATCTTGATACAAAACATCCTTATCAAATGGATCAAACATTGGCGTTTCAATAGATTTATTCAAGCTTGCAAAAATGGGCAATGAAATTCTTGCTTTTTTGGGCAATAATTTTCCTGCCTCAATATTGGTGGCAATATCAAATTGAGTAAGGCCCGACTTGGATCTTTGATTCATATTTTGTTCAATCGTTCCAAATCCTGCGGTTCGATTATTCACAGAAACGGCCAAGGTTCCTAAATCAGCCATCACCAAATCCATTCTACCTAATGCTGCCCAAGAACCATGTTCATCCATTTCTGACAATCTCAATTCATTGATCCACACTTCCGCGTCCATTAATGGTTGTGCTGATGTATTTTCAAAAGCAATCATAATTCCACGAATTTCTCCGAGGTTAGGATTTCCCATTACGGTATATCGTTGATTACTCCCCTCCTTCATTTGAGAATACTTCGCATTAAATGAAATATGTTGTTTGTCACGATTGAGCTTCAAATTGACTAAATCTATCAAACTTAAATCCAGTTCATTTTGCGCCGGCCAAACCAAATTCGCTTCGCTAGCCGAATAAATTTTCTGTGCTGTAGTGGTTAATGGAATGCGCACTTCATAATAATTATTCTGAAAATCCTGCCCCATTCTAATCACGGCTGTAATTACTCCATTTTCAGATTGATTGATATTATTTTTATTTTCTGCGTGCAAGAACATGGACAATCTTCCATACCTGCGAATGTCTACGTTCATGGTTTTGAAAACCCCTCTGGCCGAACGGCCTCTCTCCAAATTATGTAATTGAACACTCAGCGCTTGTTCATTTTGCAATAAATTCACTCCATTATTGCTTAATAATTGAATGCGTTCAATACCAGGAGGAATCACATAATTTACTGGCGTTCTACTACTGTTTTCTTCAATACTCACAGCTAATGTATTCTCTGTGGTTGAACTATTAGTTGGCAATGGTGTATAATTTCCTGTACTATCCACTTCATACATATATTGACGCCATTGATTGCGCACCAAACTAAATTTCGCAAATCTCAAAGTAATAGAATCTTCAAACCCAGTCAAATACATTCTTAAAAAACGAATCGATTTAAAGTCTCTTATTCCTCCTATCGAATCTGAATATGATTTGATGGGCACTCTAAACAAATACCAGTTTTCTGTACTCTTAGTTCCATCTGCAAGCGTCACATTCACCGTTTTAGCATCAGTTACATATTTAGTTAAGCCAACGCCCATTCCATTTTTTTGTAAAGGAATTTCATATTCAAAATACGCTTCGGTTTCATTCAAGGTATTGTCTCTATTCAAATCCTCATTATCTGGCAATAAAGTGGCAGCACTGCTAAACTGGCTTGCACCTGCAACTGCCGAGTTCCCTTGGGGATTATTAAAATATTTATATCTCGACAAAATCCCCGCATCCGTACCATATTGATTGTCTCTGTACCAAACATAGTTATCGGCCGAAGGATCAGTATTAAATTGTTGTGCTACCACTGGATTAGTGATTTGACGAATTACATCCGCGCGTTTAACTCGCTCCTCCTCATCATTCATGCCATCCAATCCCACATCCTGAAACTTTCTATCTTCGGCATTATTACTAAATGCATTGGTTACTTGAATTGGGTTAATGGGCACTTTACCCCAAGTTGAACTATCAGTTTGTGCTGGAATGGTAGGTGTTGGCATTCCATTTTCATAAAAACGACGACCATCTCTTAAGATATCCTCACTCACATTACCAAGATTCAAAACAAGTTTACCTCTATTGGCAGGCGATTTTATAAAAGGATCCTGTACCCAAAATTCGACATATTCAATAATGCTGGTTTCAAAATCGGTTTGATCTAATGAACGCATAATCCCGCCCCATTTATCTGTAGGTGATTTGAACTTTCCTGATCCATCTAAATCTTTATAATTGTAGTTATAAGGACCTCTGTCTTTAGGATAATAGGTAATATCAAAAGTGGGCAATTGCACATCTGTGATATTGGTTGTTTTGTTAGGGAACAATTCATTCGTAAAGACCTGCCTTACCCTAGGATCACTAATAATACTAGGATTACCGCCTAATGGATTATTGGGACTGTTTCTATCTTGCAAAGTAGGCTCAATGGTATACCATGCAATTCTTGCTCTATTTTTATTGTAGTCAATATTATCGGAAAGTTTTCCTTCTTGGAATCGATCCATGGGTGTTGAAGCCAATGCCCATGCAGTGAATGGAAATCTTAAATCAATATCAGTTCTTGTGGCTTCAAAATCGTCCAAATAAACTAATCCCGACCCGCCTTTTCCAATTTGTTGTGCATGCCCAGGCTTTAAGTAGGCTGCTTCCCCATTGGCTGTGATATAAGATTTTGCATTGGATTTGTAAAAAGGCAGTTTGTTCAACAAACGAGTTACACTAGGTACTTCTGACTTATAGTTAAAGTCAAATCCATACATCGCATTTTGAATGGGATCAGAACCAAAATTGGTTTTAGTAAAAAAGGGGCGTTCACTTAAACGTTGGGTAGAAAAACCTAAATTCAATTTTTTACTTGCCAAGTAATCCAAACGCAGGGCCCTAAAACCACGTTCCTGAAATCCAAATCCTAAATTGTTTTCAAATGAAACATTCACAGGAATATTTGAACTCAATATACCTGGGTTGATTATTCGAACCGTACCCGATCCATAGTCCACGATATAATCATACCCTTCTCTAAGTATTTGACCACCCGCGCGCACACTTACCGATCCAGGAGGAACGTTAAATGCATTCAAACTAATTTCAGCGCCTCCCGAACTTCCTTTCACTTGTCCTTCCATTACAAATCGATCCAAATTCGTATAGGTTTGTGCTTCTGATTTTATTTTTCGATACAACTGTGGAAAAATATACTTGTTCACAATATTGCTATCCACCCCTTTAAATGCAATATTTTTTAAATCCTCACCAAAGGGTTCTAGCAATGGGAATACGATTCTTCCCATTTTAGACAAGACCGTATAACCTTCAACATAGTCAAACATACCATCGGGGTGTGGGTCGTTTTGATTATTGAGTCGATCCAATTGTAGAATTTTAATCAAGGATTGTCCATCCACTTCCTTACTTGTAACAGGTAAATATCTCTTTAATCCTGCACTTGGTGCATCGTATAATACATTCAATTGAAAATCCTGTTGTTGAATAGAACCAAACAAATCCAAAGAATATACGTTCTTCATCATTAGATCCCAAATAGGAAGATCCGTTCTTTGTGTAGTGGCTTTTAATAATTTCAAGAACATAATTTGTTGCACTCCATTATTAGGGTTCAAAGCGATATCATTGGAAAATTCACCTACTTGAAATACCCTGCCATTATAAGTATACTGAAATGCAACCCCCAATACTTCGTCGGCTTGTAATGGAATGTTTAAAGATATAAATCCAATTTGTGGATTAAAAAAATATTCGTTCTCAGTTAATTTTCTTGCAAATGTGCGTTCGTAATCTTCGGCCGATCGCAATCCTTGTGATGCTAAAATGGAAGCAATGCCCGAAGGATTTCTTGCATTGGCATTATTAACGATTGAACTATACAAATTATTAGCAGTATTATCAGGAAAAGGATTCGAACTCCCTTGCCATTGGTTGTTATGAGGATTGGGCTCTCCTAAATCTGCTAACCCCACTACATCTCTTGCATTCGTGGTTTGACCATTACGGTTGGTCACCCATACTTCAATTCTTTTGATTTGCACCTGAGAATTAATCGCAGGCAAATTTGACATTGCTTTGTTAAAATTATTTCTAAAATACTGCGACAATAAAAAGTGCCTATTCTCCTCGTAATCGTTGAGTCTTTTTTGAAATTTTTGAGTAGATGCCCCACCTTGCAAATTCATGGATTGTCTTTGCGATTTTTGATTGGCAATCGCAGCCGTTACAAACAATCTTCCAAATTGTAATTGCGTTTTAATCCCGAATAAGTTTTGAGTACTAGGTATTAATGCACTTTTGTTTACATAATTTATGTTTCCTGCTTCAATGCTTTTAATAATCTCATCCTTCTTCCCTTTGTAATTTAATTTGATTTGATTGTCGAATCCTAAATTGGAAAGGGTATTAAAATTAATGGGAAAAGTAATTTTGTCACCTATGGATGCATTCATGCTAAAATTAGTACTTGCATCAAAATCAAATCCTCCGTTCGATCTAGCTCTTTCAGGCAAAGTTGGATTGTTTACTTTTTGTCCCTGATAGCCTGCCTTGATATTAATCTCTCCAACGGGCTTAAATTCCAATTTTAAGCTAGAATCTGTTTTACCAAACAATCTATCAAAATAACTATTGTATACTTTAGCTTTGGGGCGCGTCATCTTACGATTCAACATTCCCAAGGAATTGGCCCTTTGTGAAAAATAAGCACGTTCATCTTTTTCCGATTTTAATTTCCAAAAATCATTGAAGTCAAAACTTGCTGGAGATTTTACCAATCTTCCATTAATAAACTCACGAATAATATATTGCTTAGTAACAGGATCATATACCACATTCCTTTTCACCAAACTGGTATCTCTTAAATCAAAAGGATTGTTACTGGGCTGTGTTAAAAAATCACCCCTTTGATCTTTAATTGCATAGTGAACAGAATCTCTCCCCTTTGGTTTAGAAAGGGTATCCGCTTTGTTCTTATATAAGGTACCCGTGTTGTTTACATTTATTTGTGCCAATGCCTTCCCATTCAAAGAGAGTAGTAATAGCGAATAAATAAATAATGAATATTTTTTCAATGCAAACAAGTTGGAATTAACAAAGCTTAAGCGCTGTTTTAATAAGGATTTCTATACTTAGATCGGCGCCATTGGATTGAATAGTTTTGTCCACAGCCTTTTCCGCAACGGCTTTTTGAATACCCAATGCAATCAATGCTTGCACCGCATCCTGATGAGGGTTGGCAACTACCGCTGCAAAGCCGCCAAGTGGATTATTGTGCATGCTTATTTTAGAGAGTTTGTCTTTTAATTCCAATACCAATCTTTCTGCCGATTTTTTGCCAATTCCTTTGATGGATTCTAATTGTCTTGCATCTCCTTGTACAATAGCTCGAACAATTTCATCGGGCTGCATTCCCGACAACATCATTCTAGCCGTACTTGCTCCTACCCCAGAAACACTTATCAAATGGAGGAATAATTCCTTTTCTTGAAGTTCATGAAATCCAAAAAGCACTTGTGCATTTTCAGTGATATGCAAATAAGTATGTAATTGACCAGATGCTGTTTTTGAAATAGCTTCATAGGTATGTAAACTGATATTTACTTCATAACCCACCCCCCCAACATCTACGATGAGTTTAGCTGGGGTTACTTGAACAAAATGGCCTCTTAAAAATGCAATCATAATAGCCTCAAAATTAACATATAAGATACGAAAAATGGCCTTTTAAGGCTATTCTTAGCCAAAAATTATGATATTTGTAAGCCAAACTAATATTCAAGCTATGTCACAAACCCATAAGGCTGCAATTACCTCGGTTGGAGGATACGTTCCAGAGACCAAATTGACCAATTTTGACCTTGAAAAAATGGTAGATACCAATGACGAATGGATTCGTTCTAGAACCGGAATTTCAGAAAGGAGAATTTTAAAAGAGCCTGGCAAAGCAAGTTCGGACATGGCAGTGAAAGCAATTGAGGAAATTCTACGTAAAAAGAATTTAGATCCTATGGAAATTGATTGCATTATTTGTGCGACTGTGACGCCAGATATGGTATTCCCTGCTACTGCCAATATTATTGGCGATAAAGTAGGCGCTAAAAATGCTTTTGGCTTTGACCTTGGGGCTGCATGTAGTGGATTTTTATTTGCATTGAATACAGGAGCAAGTTTTATTGAATCTGGACGTTATAAAAAAATAATTGTTGTTGGAGTTGATAAAATGAGTTCTATTATCGATTATACCGATCGCGCTACTTGTATTATTTTTGGAGATGGCGCTGGGGCAGTTTTATTAGAGCCAAGTAAAGACGAGAATGGCTTTCAAGATGCCATCTTAAAAAGTGATGGAAGTGGACGAGATTACTTGCATATTAAAGCAGGAGGAAGTTTAAAACCTGCTAGTGTAGAAACAGTAATGGCCAAAGAACATTATGCATTCCAAGATGGCCAACCCGTATTCAAATTCGCAGTAAAAGGAATGGCCGATGTAACTGCCGACTTATTAGAAAAACACAATTTAACAGGCAACGATATTACTTGGTTGGTGCCACACCAAGCGAACCTTAGAATCATTGATGCCACAGCCAATCGCGCTGGCATTCCAACTGAAAAAGTAATGATCAATATTCAGAAGTACGGAAATACGACTGCAGCTACCATACCACTTTGTTTGTGGGAATGGGAGTCACAGTTAAAAAAAGGCGACAACCTAATTTTAGCCGCATTTGGAGGGGGCTTCACTTGGGGTGCAGCCTGGGTGAAGTGGGCTTACTAATATCATATCAACTAATACAACAATAAATTTGAAATTATGAGCAATAAACATTTAAAAGGCATTAGCACTCTTACATTGCATACAGCCAACCATGACAATGACAACTATGCTCATAATACTCCTATTTATGCAACCTCCACTTTTACATTCGATTCAGCCGATCAGGGCATGGAACGTTTTAAAGGAACAGACAAAACAAGATTATATACACGTTGGGGCAACCCCACTTTTACTGCTGCCGAAAAAGTAATTGAGGCATTGGAAGCACGTGGCCTCACCAACGAACATGGAGCGCCCTTAGAAGTAAAAGCCTTATTGCATGCAAGTGGGCAAGCTGCCATGAGTACTTTGTTTTTAAGCAATTTAAGTGCAGGAGATACTTTAATTTCTCATTACTCCTTGTATGGAGGCTCTCAGGAACTCATGCAAAAAGTTTTGAAGGAAGCAGGTATTCAAATTGTATTAATAGATATTCACAATGAAACTTTATTAATTGAAACCATCAAAGCGCACCCTCAAACCAAATTAATTCATTTAGAAACACCTGCTAATCCAACATTACAATGTGTGGATATTGAAGCTATTTGTAAGATTGCACATACCCATGGAATAAAGGTTTCAGTAGATAATACAGTTGCTACCCCCTATTTACAACAACCTTTTGCATTGGGTGCCGATTTTGTATTTCACTCTGCAACCAAATTTTTAAACGGACATGGCAGCGCCTTACATGGAGTACTATTAGGAAAGGATTTGGAGTTCATGCATACTAAAGTTTGGAAATGGCATGTACTATTAGGTGGCAACAGCAATGCTTTTGATGCCTACTTATTAATACAAGGAATGAAAACTTTAGAACTAAGAATGGAAAAGCATTGTAGCAATGCAGCGAAAGTAGCAAAGTATTTACAAAACCATCCCGCAATTGCGCATGTAAATTATACTGGATTTAGCAATCATCCGCACCATGCCATTGCCAATAAACAAATGAAACAACACGCTCCATTAATTAGCTTTGAATTAAAGGGAGGCATTGAAGCTGGCAAAAAATTTATTGATGCAGTAGCTATTTGCACAAGAGCCGTATCACTTGGCACTGTAGATACGCTGGTATCTCACCCTGCTAGTATGACGCATATGTCTATTCCAAAAGCAGAGCGTGAAAAATACGGCATCACCGATGGATTGATTCGCATGAGTGTTGGAATTGAAAATATTGAAGATTTAGAAGCCGATTTAGCACAAGCGTTGGCAAAAGCACAAGCATAATTTAGCCTCATGGAAATTATAATAAGACCTGCCGTTAAAGAAGATTGCACAAGAATGATGGAATTAATTCATGAACTGGCACTATACGAAAAAGCGCCAGAGCAGGTAGTGGTTCCATTTGAGCATTTTGTAGAAAGTGGATTTGGAAATCAGCCTGTTTGGTGGGCATTGGTTGCTGAAGTAGATGGAATTGTTCAAGGGATGGCCCTTTATTATATTCGTTATTCTACCTGGAAAGGCCAAAGAATGTATTTGGAAGACTTAGTCGTGGCCGAAAATATGCGTGGACATAATATTGGCACTCAATTATTTGACGCACTCATCATAGAAGCTAAAGCCAAAAATTTCAAAGGGATGAATTGGCAGGCATTGGATTGGAACGAACCTGCGCTAAATTTTTACAAAAAATACAATAGTGAATTTGATCCTGAATGGGTAAATTGTTCGATAGATTTTTAAGCACTAATCAAAAATGGTTCGGAACAAATCTGTCTTTTTATTTCCAAAAGATTTAGAGATGGTGAATTCAAAACTACTTAATTTCAAATTGGCACCTGAAATATTCGCATTGTAGATTTCATAACTAATACCAGCGATATATTTATCGGATATCAAGGAAATCGAAGGCACAAAAGCTTCCCCTTTTCGATAATAACATCCTAAGTAAAGTCTTTTCACTTTTTCATAATCATGGTCCAATGGTATACCAAGGGCACCTCCAGCATAATACTGATTACTTGATTTTTTATTCAACACATTGGCATGTAAAGCAAGTGTATAGTCCTGTAAAAAAGGAATTTCCATATTCACAAAATACCTGAATTTAGTTTCTGGCGCAGCATTGGTTGGCGAATAAGTTAAATTAGGTTTGGCGAAAAAGAAGCCTGTAGCCCCCAACTCGAAAAAAGAATATTCAGAATGCTGCGTGTACAAAAATCCCGTATTTGCCGATAAAGATGCTGGGTAAGGAATTAGATTCTCCATGGTCGCATTACCTGTTAATCCGGCAGCTTGATCGTATTGGTCTGCAAATAACAAGCTAGATTTGTTCAATGTGGTTTGCGCAAATGCAGTCCCAAATCCAATGGCAACAGACTTAGTCAAATCCTTATTTAAAAAAATATGATAAGCTAAATTCAAAGCTAAAAAATTACTCTGCATCACTCCATTCATCACTTGATCGGACATAAATTGCCCTCCTATACCTAAATAGTTTTTACTATTTTCATCTGCAGCCTTAAAACGAGTATCATAACCCACTACATAAGTTCTGTATAAATTATCTCCATCAATCATTTGTGCCTTCATATTACCTTGCAATCTACTCTGGTACGCACCGGACCCAACACCTGCAGGGGTTAAAAATTGATTGGAGGCAAATGGCTGAGACAAAATAATATCCTGTCCACTGCTATTTGTAGCAATAAGAAACGTGCAAACTAATATAATCAGGTATTTGTACAATTTGTAATTATTTGAGCAGGATAAAACTTCCCTTCATTTTAAAAATTTTATCGTCCCAGGTAACATATTCTAATATCCAATAATAAGCATCTGGATCTGCGATAGCTCCATTAACTCTTCCGTCCCAACCTTGATTAATATCCTTGGTTTCAAATATTTGCATTCCGGTTCGATTGAACACTTTAAAATAGTTGATGCCAACTATTGTAGAATTATGCATTATTTTAACTACATCATTCAATCCGTCATTATTAGGTGTAAATGCATTGGGTAATGTAATCACTCTTTCAATAGTTAATATTTCTAAATTATCAGGAACATATTGAATATCATAGTTGTCATTAATGTGTACAGTTCCTTGTAATATGGAATAGAAACCTACCTCTTCTCCTATCCCCCTAGTCAAAGATCCCGTTGCTTGATCCCCGTTTACCAATGTTCTAGAAAGATGATAAGTGAAAGGAGGATCTATTTGTAATTTTCTTTTTTGTTTGGGTTCTGCAATTATTTGTATTGGATATTTTTTAATAATAATATCTGCAGGCAAGAATCTAAACTGATAATTCAACAAATTTGTTGAAGAAGAAGTTGGTGTACTCCCCTGTACAGCATTGGCATAAGTGCCCGCGGGATCTAAAGCATCATTACCCGTTCCCAAACCAACAGGTATGCTAAGCATAATCGCATCAATTTTTTCATTATTCATAAGTCCCAAAATCTGAAAACGACTTGTACTCATTGTGGGTGACAAAGGAGCATCACCATAAGTTCTAATTACAGCATCAGGTTGAATGGTTACAATAGTGGATTTGATTTCTAAAAAATTCGAAGTAAAATCAACCACATAGTTTGAACCAATGTTAAATGTTCCTAGGTTGATTGCATATCTGCCAATATTTTCTCCAACCACTCTACCTAATGCTCCTGTTATTATATCTCCAGGAATAAGCGAGTCATACGAATAAGTAAATATGGGATCTACAAGGCCATATGTTTTTTCTTTAGGGTCTGCAATTACATGAATTAACAATGGTAAAATACTAGCCTGCGCATTGGTTTGTATTACAAAATGATAATTAGATGCTTGATTTCCCGCAATAGACAAACCTGAAAACTGAACCGCATTTGCATTCACTACATTTTTACTGTTATAATTAGCTGCTGCCGTTCCAATGATATAAACATCATCTCCAATATAGGGTTTACCATCATTTGAAGCGCCAGAGCCATATAACTCAGCTACTTGTAAATTTGCATTGCCCTGTACAATTGAAATAGTATTGCCATCATAAATTTTAGTGCTAGGTACAGTTAAACCATACATCGTTAGGTCTTTAGGGAGAATTGAGGAACTAATTGGCGATTGTATCGTAAGTGAATAATTTCCTGCACCTGTACCAGATAATGATAGTCCAGTAATACTAACACTATTCGCTGTAAGTACATCCTTTGCATTATAGGTTCCAACCGGAACACCGGCAATGTTCACTACATCAATCGCATAAGGTTTCCCATCAGCAACTGTCCCAGTTCTGATAGGCTCACTTGCAAGTAATTGTGGGGCCCCAGTTAAAAATGCAAGTGTAGTTCCATCATATATTTTGGGAGTGGCAATTGAAAGCCCCTGCATGTTCAATGGCTTAGGCGAAATATTTCTAGCTTGTAAATTAGGTTGGTCTAAAATATAATTGTCTTTATCTGTACCAACAATTGTACAGTTAGCCACCACAGCAATATTATTACCTACATCCTTATTTGCAAAGGCACCCCCTAAAACCAATTGAATATCGTCATTTAAATAAGGTTTAAGATCGGTACTCGTTCCTGTACCCGCTGCAATGGCAGTAGTAAAACCTCCGCCTGTTACTGTTGCATCTATAGTACCATCGTAAACTTTATTAGTAGTCGTCACGCCAATTGCTGCAATATGTTTAGGCGTAATACTTGCAGTAGCATTAATTGCTGGATTGAGTTGATAATTAGAGGCTGCTGAACCTGTAATGGTACTAATGGATGTGATTACCAAATTAGCACCCACATTTTTACTTGAAAATTTTGCGATTCTATTTAAAGTAACATTGGGTGCATCAGCTAATATCAAGCCACTTAAACTGCCTGCATTCATGATGGCTACGTCGGTTCCATCATATACTTTGTCTTGAACTGCTGCGCTAGCGATGTTTAAAGGTCTTTTAGTAATTGACAAAGTGCCAGGAACGTACACAATTGCGTAATTGGTGGATGTCCTTCCACCTGGGATGATGGTATAATTTCCAACATTAAAAGCATTTTGAGATGTTCCACTATAATTGTTGGATCCACCCAATACCAATTGATTTTCTCCATTTACAAAGCCATCGTATGTCACTCCATTGCCTCCCAAAAACACTGCTCTGTCATATACTTTTAGAGAATCTACAGCAGTTATTGTTAAAGTCTTAGTAGTAATTCTTACAGACACTGCAGTGCGCGTAGCACTTACACAACCTGTTGTAGTATTAGTAGCAGATGCATATTTTGTAATGGTCGCCCCCACATTGGTAGCCGAAGGCGCAACTGCAGTTGTCGCCCCAACATTGTTTGCATACCAATTCACTTGTTCATTGGCAGGATCATTCGCAATAGCACCACCAGTGTGCAACAATCCATCATATATTTGATTGATAGAATTAGCAGTAGGTGCTAGTGGCAAAGCATTTATTAGCAGTGGGAAGTTTGTACTTGCAGCGGAATAACATCCTACATTATCCTGAACTTTATAGGTAATATTTCCAATGCCCGCAGTACGTCCTGTAACAAGCACAGTAGAAGATGAAAAAGGAGGTGCTACTAAAACATCGCTATCATACCAATAATAATAACTGTATACACCTGAGCCACCTTGCACTAGTGTAGTTGATAAAGTAATAGAACTATTTACACAAACATGATCTTGTCCAACAATAGGACCCACTGTAGGAATAGGATTCACCACCAAACTAGTTGTAGTTTGAACTGCACTTGCACATAGAGTTGATATATTCGTAATGCGTAATCCATATGTGCCGGAGATATTCGCATCAAAACTGGGCACATTGCCAGGATTGGTAAAGGATCCAGGCACTGTCCAAGCATAACTATAATCGGTTAATGCACCCACCACAGGTACTGCTGCAAAACTTGCATTCACATCACTACAAATAATATTATCATTTGAATGTAATCCTGAATTTTCAGTGATAACTATATTAGCAATGGGCAAAGGGTTTACTGTTACACTTATTTCAAATGGATCTCCAGATTGTGGATTTGCAAATGGCGTTACAATGTAAATAACAGTGATAGGTGCATTGGTAGTATTGGTTAAAGTAGCACTAATCACATTGGCCGAAGTGCCTGAAAAAGTACCTGTTATACCTGCATTAATAGGAGCAGCCCAACTATAAGTGGTACCACTTGGCACCACTTCAGTGATCGGTGTCCCGTCAACTGGCGCAACAGTGAAACTCATACCACTACATATGTTTACTGTTTTATTTCCAATGATAGGTTTTGGATAAACTCTAACAATATATGTAAAATTAGCACCTGCGCAACTCATGTAAGAAGGGGTAATGTTATACGTTGCATTTAATGCGCCCCCAGTAAAATTAGTTAAGCTACCAACTAAAGAAGTGGGCGAAGGGGTACCCGAAGCCACTCCACCGTTTATTCCTGCTTGAACAGTTGGCGCAAGCCAAGCATAAGTAATTCCAGCTGGAATAATATCTCCAGACTGACCTCCAAGCGTAAAATTAAAATTGGAACCACTTCCCACTTGAGTGGGGCCCATATTAGCAATCACAGGTACTGGATTTACAGTAACGGTAGTAGCAAAACTTGCCCCTGTACATCCACTCGCATTGGGAGTAATAAAATAATTTACATCAATTGGTGCATTGGTTGAATTGGATAAAGTACCAGATATTGTACTAATGCTCGTTCCTGCTTGCGCTCCATTAATGCCACTTGTAATGGGGGCTGCCCAAGTATAAGTTGTACCTGCTGGTAATAAATCACTGCCATTGGTAATTACAATATTGAAATTGTTGTTACTACAAATAGTAGCTGCTTTATTAGCAATGTTTGGAGTGGGTTTCACATTTACTGTAGCTGTAAAAGTAGACCCAGGACAACCATTGTTACTTGTGGTAACATTATAAATGACAGATATGGTTGCATTCGTACTATTGGTAAGTGTCCCATTTAAATTGGTTTGATTGGTTCCACTAGCTAAGCCAGAAATATTATTCACCGCTGTAGGTGCCGACCAAGAATAAAAAGTATTCACTGGAACGATATCATTGATATTCGTTACTCCAGCATCTGTAAAAACTGTGCCGCTACATGCCGGGACTACTTTGTCTGTAATAAAAGGCTTGGGGGTTACTGATAATTCCATATGAAAGGGAATACTAACGCAAGCCCCTTTCGTTGCTGTAATTGAATAAGTAGCAACAATTACATTGTTGGTATGATTTGTCAGTTGAGCATTGACAGTTGCTTGCGTTGTTGTTGCAGAAGCAGCCATGCCCGTTAAATCTCCTATCGCTAATGCATTGCTTGTTGGCATATCCCAATTAAAAGTAGTTCCCAATGGGACAAAGCCTGCTGGGAGTGCCGAATAAAGTGCACCACTACAAACTGTTGCAGAGTAATCCGAGATCATGGGGGTTGGATTCACTGAAACGGGTTTAGCATCTTGATTCTTACACCCCGTTACAGGATCTGTAACTATATATTTTATTAGAGCACTACCTTGGCTTACCCCATGTACAATTCCACTTGCAGCACCTACCGTTGCAATACTAGCATTCGAACTAGTCCATACACCACCCGTTACTGCATCGGAATAAGTGATATCTGAATTTTGACAAACTGAGGTAGTAGATGCAGTAATTAAAGCAATGGCTGGAAGCTGATTCACTGTAATACTTATCTCTGTGGGATCGACCGTATTAGGCGATGAACCTACTGATTGATTGGTAGTATAATAAACTCTAAATTTAGTGTTAGCGACTAAAGTAATAGATTGAGATACCTCTACTCCTGCCGCAACATCTGAAGAAAGATTGGTATAATCTGTCCATGGACCATTATTCTCTGAATATTGAAAAACATACCTAATACTTTGCAAAGGAGTCATATACAAAGTGAATGGCTCATTCCTACAAATGGTATTATTCGCAGCTGAGGTATGCATATCAAACACAACAGTCTGCGCATTTGTATATTGACTTAGCAATAAACAAATAAAGAAAAAAACAAATATCTTATAGAAATATTTCACGCAGCCATCAAAATTTAAAGGCCCCCAAGTACCTACTTAGGAGCCTCCAAATTTACTAAATTTAGTATAAATTCTACGTTAAAGCCTATGTTAAGATTTAAGACACCCCGTTTACAACGGCTTCTTTATAAATCTTTTGCACCAATCCTTGTAGTACCTTCCCCGGTCCTACTTCGGTAAATTCAGCGGCACCGTCTGCAACCATGGCTTGTATTGTCTGTGTCCACTTAACAGCACCTGTTAATTGGGCAATTAAATTTTCTTGAATTTCAACTGGATTTGCTACTGCTTTTGCAACTACATTTTGATAAACAGGACAAATTGGGTTGTTAAATGTAGTTGCTTGAATGGCCGCTGCTAATTCAATTTTTGCAGGCTCCATAAGTGGAGAATGAAAAGCTCCCCCTACTGGCAATACCAATGCTCTTTTTGCACCTGCTGCTTTCATTTGTTCGCAAGCAACTTCAATTCCTTTTGTTGAACCAGAAATTACCAACTGACCAGGGCAATTATAATTTGCTGCAACCACTACTTCTCCTGTTTCTTGCGATACGGTTGCACATACCTCTTCCACTTTTTCGTCCGCCAAAGCTAATACAGCAGCCATTGTTGAGGGTTGAATTTCACATGCAGCCTGCATTGCTTTTGCACGAATACTTACTAATCTTAATGCATCTTCAAAACTCAAAGTTTTATTCGCAACCAATGCACTAAACTCTCCAAGTGAGTGACCAGCAACCATTGCTGGGCTTACTTCTGGCATGGTTAAATAGGCAATAACGGAGTGTAAAAAAACAGCTGGCTGCGTAACATTGGTTTGTTTTAATTGCTCCTCCGTGCCTTCAAACATAATATCACTTATTCGGAAACCTAATATTTCATTGGCTTTTTCAAACAAAGCTTTAGCAGCTTCATTTTGATCATATAAATTTTTTCCCATTCCAGGAAATTGACTTCCTTGACCAGGAAATACATAAGCATGTTTTGACATAGTGTTCATTTAGTGTGTCAAAAATAACGCAATAATTAGGAATAAAAAAGGCAGCGTTTTCACGCTGCCTAAACAAAACTAACCCATGTTTATGAACCAACTATTTTAATCGTTGATTTCAACGTATTTTAAAAACTCCATTTTGGTTTGTTCTTCTTGAAACTTACCTCCAAAGAAAGTGGTAATGGTATTAGAACTATCATCTTTTACCCCTCTACTGGACACACACAAGTGTTTTGCATCCATCATGATGGCCACATCCTGCGTTTGCAATACGGTTTGCAAAGCCTTACCTACTTGCATGGTTAAACGCTCTTGCACCTGAGGACGCTTTGAAAAATATTCAACCAAACGATTGAGCTTACTCAATCCAATTACTTTTCCGCTGCTTATATAAGCAACATGGGCTTTACCAAAGAATGGTACAAAATGATGTTCACAGTTAGTATAAAAATTGATGTTTTTCTCCACCAACATTTCATTGTACTGAAATTTATTTTCAAACAAAGTCATGCTTGGCATATTAGCAGGATTCAATCCCTGGAACAATTCTTTCACATACATTTTAGCAACACGCAAAGGAGTACCACGCAAACTATCATCACGTAAATCCATTCCTAGAATTTCCATAATAGCTCTAAAATGAGGCTCTATAGCCTCAATCTTTTCTTCATCTGTTTTTTCAAATGCATCAGCGCGCAAAGGTGTATCCACCGAGCTTGCTTTATGCTGGTCTCCCATTTCTTCAATCAATAAATTGTCTAATGCCAACTTCTCTTCTTTAAGCGGGGTAATCGACAAAGTTTCTTTCTGTTTCATACAGACGAATTTTTAAATCAAGTGATTCAGACAATCGAGGTCTTATTAAATTATAAATCACAATTGCAATATTTTCTGCAGTAGGATTCAAATTTTTAAAAACATCAGTATCTAAGTTTAAATTTTTGTGGTCAAACCTTGTCTTCACTTCCTCATCCACAATGGTAGTCAAATCCTTGGTGTTGATTACAAAACCTGTAATAGGATCGGGTACACCAGTTACTTGCACCACCAATTCATAGTTATGACCATGGTAATTGGGATTGGAACAAGCTCCAAAAACGGCTTTGTTTTGTGCATCAGTCCATTCGGCACAAAACAATCTGTGTGCAGCATTAAAATGCTCTTTTCTAAATACTGCTACTTTTTGGTTCATGCTTCCGAATTAAGAGGGCAAAGTTACAATAATAATAACGCCACGGAAAGCAAATTGTTTAATCTATGCCTAAAATAGTTAAACGTTTGAACTTTTGAGCTTATTATGAACCAAAATATTCAACAAAAATGCGGGGAGTCTCATATAATTTAATGCAATGCAACTGCACTTCAGATGGAATATGAGGAGCTAATTGGTTCCAAATGGCGATGGCCAAGTTTTCGGTACTGCACATTTGGCCTTGCATAAATGGCACATCCATATTTAAATTTTTATGATCCAATTGATCAATAATATGCTCTTTTATGAGGATACTCAACTTTTTAACATCAAATAAAAACCCAGTTTCTACATTAGGCACGCCCTTGATGGTGACCAATAATTCATAGTTATGACCATGCCAGTTTTCATTTGCACATACACCAAACATTTCTTCATTCTTCTCTTTAGACCATTTAGGATTGGCCAATTTATGCGCTGCATTAAAATGTTCTACTCTTGTTAAATACACCATGGGAATGAATTAAAATATTATTGCGAAGATATAAATTTTGGGAAGAATAACCCATTTTTCAAAAGCCTTTGCCGACCTTTACTCTATGAGAATAATCATAACAGCAGCTACGCATGGGGAATGGATGCCCAGTTTTCAAAAGATCAATCCAAAATATGTTGGCAATAGCAAGAAATTTTCAGTGGGATTTCACGAGTCAGGTATTGGCATGTTGGCTTCAAGCGTTTCACTTATGAAAATGTTTGTGCAAGAAACTCCTACCCTCATTATACAAGTGGGCATTGCTGGATGTTTTGATAAGTCCATTCCATTAGGTGAAGTTTTTGCTGTAAAGGATGATTTTGCAGGGGATATTGGTGTGATGGAAAAAAAAGAGTGGAAAGATTTATTTGATATGAAATTCGACAAACCCAATGATGCACCTTATGAAAAAAAGAGCCTTCCCAATCCTTGGCTGAAACAATATAACTTATTAAACCTCCCTACCAAAAAAGGAGTAACAGTGAACACGATTAGTACCGATAAAAATAAAATAGCATTATTCAGTGGCAGGTACAAAGCTATACTGGAATCCATGGAAGGCGCTAGCTTACATTATATTGGCCGTGACTTAACAATTCCATTTTTACAAATTCGTGCCGTAAGTAATTATGTGGGTGAAAGAGATAAGTCCAAATGGAAAATACAAGAGGCCATTTACAACCTCAATGAAACTTTATTAAACTTATTGGACGAACTTTATAAAACAGCTTAAGATGCCAGTAATTGATTTGGGATTTTCACCTTGCCCTAACGATACTTTTATTTTCGATGCCTTAGTGAATCATAAAATTGACACCAAAGGATTTGAATTTAAATTGCATTTGGAAGATGTCCAAACCTTGAATGAATGGGCATTACAGGGAAAACTTCCTATTTCAAAAATCAGTTACGGAGTTTGGCCACTAGTTAAAAACAATTACCAATTATTTAATGCAGGTGGCGCATTAGGCAAAGGTGTAGGACCTTTATTAATTTATAAAGATGATTCATCGCGTGTAACTGGAGATGGCAAACCTAATGCTGAAACCATGACGGTGGCAGTACCTGGCGTAAATACCACCGCACATTTATTGTTTAGTGTAGCTTTTCCTTATGTGCACAATAAAAAGTTTTTAGTGTTCAATGAAATTGAAGAGGCCGTATTATCTGGCAAAGTAGATGCGGGTGTAATTATTCATGAAAACCGATTCACTTATTCCGAAAAAGGGTTAAACAAATGGATGGATCTTGGAACCTATTTTGAAGAAACATTTCATGCTCCCATTCCTTTGGGTGGCATTATTGCCAGAAAAGATATGCCCTTGGATGATGTACAAATATTAGATGGTTTGATTAAGGAAAGCGTTGAGTATGCATTTAAAAATAGCTACGATATACTTCCAGAATTTGTAAAATGTCATTCACAAGAAATGTCTGAAGCAGTGATGCGCCAACACATTAATTTATATGTTAACGATTTCAGTATTGACATGGGCCTAGATGGACAAAAAGCCATCGCACAATTAGAAAAAGTATGGACTGCATTAAACAACTCTAACTAAATATATAAAACATTTTTTATCGCAGATCCAACATGCTAAGGCTTCAAAGCTTTCGCATAGGCAGCCAATACACGCTCTCTTGCTACTTCATGGACAACAATCGGTGCGGGATAAGTTAAGGAATCAAATTCTGGCACCCATTTTCGTATGTATTTTAATTGCTTATCAAATTTTTCTGTTTGTAATCGCGGATTAAACACCCTAAAATAAGGAGCTGCATCACATCCACTTCCACTCGCCCATTGCCAACCACCATTATTCGCCGCCAAATCAAAGTCTAATAATTTTTCAGCGAAATAAGCTTCTCCCCATCGCCAATCAATCAGTAAATGTTTAGTCAAAAAACTAGCCACAATCATACGCACTCTATTATGCATAAATCCAGTGGCATTCAATTCTCGCATACCTGCATCCACAATTGGATAACCTGTTCTCCCTTCGCACCATGCTTGAAACTCTTTTTCATTATTACGCCATTCAATAAAGTCATACTGCGCTTTAAATGATTTTCCTTTCCCAACTTGTGGGAAATGCCAAAGAATCATATGATAAAAATCACGCCAAATTAGTTCGTTGAAAAAAGTACTGTTGATGGTTTGTGTTTTTAATGCCAATTCACGAACTGAAATAGTTCCAAATCGCAAATGCACACTTAGTTGCGTGGTTCCTTTAATGGCAGGAAAATTTCGTTGATCGGTATATTTTTTCACCAAAGTTTCTTCCCATTGCATGGGAGGTACAACTAAATCCGTTGACTCAAATCCCATAGCTTTCAAACTAGGAATGCTCAAGGGTTTGCTGTCTATGAAACAATCCACCAACTTAATAGAAGGATGAATTTTAGGTACATTATTTGTCCAATATGCTCTCCACTTATTTGCATAAGGAGTATAAATCGTATAGGGTTTACCGTCGTCTTTTAAAACCTCATTTTTTTCAAAAATCACTTGATCCTTGAAAGTGTGAAATTCAATGTTTGATTTTGATAACAAAGTTTGTATGGCTTCATCTCTTTCCAATGCCAAAGGTTCATAATCATGGTTGGTATAAACCGAGTGCACTTGATGGTTTTTAATCAATTGAGCAAACACTTCCAATGGCTTTCCATATTCCACCATCAAGGATTTTCCTTTCGTCACCAATTCCGCTTGAAGGTTCAAAATAGCACGATGAATAAATTCAACTCGACGATCTTTTTTATCTTCCAGCTTGTCCAAAATCGTTTTGTCGAAAATAAAAATTGGAAGCACCCGATGCCCTTGCAATTTTGCTTGATATAAAGCGTGGTACAATCCAACATTGTCCTCCAATCTTAAATCTCTGCGAAACCAAAATAGGGATATCAATTCCTTTTTCATTACTTGTTTTTATTTATAATAGGGTGCGTCAACCCTTTCTTAACAATATTAACATAAAATAGTTCTCTGTCAGCTGCATAATCTTTAATTTAGCCCAATGCAAATAGGACAAATTACCAAGGCCTTAGAAAACTGGGCACCCCTCTCTTTTCAGGAAGATTATGACAATTGCGGATTATTAGTTGGAAGTCCTGAGACCATTTGTACGGGCATTTTATGTTCATTGGATTGCACAGAGGCAGTAATCGACGAAGCAATTGCTAAAGGATGCAACCTCATTGTAAGCCATCATCCCATTATTTTTAAAGGAATTAAGCAGTTTGATGAAAATAGCTATGTGGCTAGAACAGTTCTAAAAGCCATCAGAAATAATATTGCCCTTTATGCCATCCATACCAACTTGGACAATATCCTAGATGGGGTGAACAAAACACTAGCAGACCACCTAAACTTGGGGAATAGGCAAATTTTAGCCCCAAAACCAGGAATCAAGGACCAAAAAGGACAGGAAATTGGGGCTGGCATTATTGGTCAACTTCCTCAAGAAATGGAAGCGGCAGCATTTCTTAAATGGATTAAAGAAATATTGAATATAGAACTAATTAAGCACACCCCTTTTACTGGCAAATATCTGAAAACCATAGCTTTATGTGGTGGTTCGGGTAGCTTTTTGATTGGGGATGCAAAGGCCCAAAAAGCGGACTGTTACCTAACCGGCGACCTCAAGTATCACGACTATTTTGAGGCAGATGGACGTCTTTTATTGTTGGATATTGGCCACGGGGAGAGTGAACAATGGGTTCCAGCCCTAATTGTTGCTTATTTAACCGGTAAATTCCCTACCTTTGCCGTCCTCCAATCCTTGGTGTGTACACAAC
>JBDKLP010000066.1:0-13793 GCA_039795575.1 Bacteroidota bacterium
TACGTTTATTCAAATTGCTCCTACACCAAGAGATAGAGAAACCAATATGCGTAAGGTACAAGCGGGTGAAGATAAGTTTAGTGGTTTTATTTTTAAAATTCATGCCAACTTGGATCCTAAACATCGCGATCGTATTGCATTTATGCGCGTATGTAGTGGCAAGTTTGAAAGGAATAAATATTACAAACACGTTCGTTTAGACAAAGACGTACGTTTTACCAATCCTTATACCTTCTTGGCACGTAGTAAGGATATTGTAGAAGATGCATATCCAGGCGATGTGGTGGGCTTGTTTGATACAGGTAATTTTAAAATTGGAGATACATTAACCGAAGGGGAACAATTTTATTTTACCGGCATCCCAACTTTCTCTCCTGAAATTTTCAAGGAATTAGTGAACAAGGATCCCATGAAAACCAAACAATTGGAAAAAGGGATTCAGCAGCTCACCGACGAAGGGGTAGCACAGTTATTTACCCAGTTTGGAGGCAATAAAAAAATTATTGGTTGTGTGGGTGACTTACAATTTGAAGTAATTCAATATCGTTTGTTGCAGGAATATGGTGCAGCTTGTGAATTTAGAACCCTTCCATTTTACAAAGCATGTTGGTTAACATCGGCCGATAAAAATAAGTTGGATGATTTTTTAAGATTCAAACAACAAAATGCAGCCGAGGATAAGGATGGTTCACCCGTGTATTTAGCACAAAGTGAATGGTTTTTAAATACCGAAATTACCAATAATCCCGATATCACTTTCCATTTCACCAATGAAGTGAATAAATAGCAATTACTAACGAGTTCATCGTTTCAAATCAACAATATGAAATCAAAATCTTTAAAACAGAACAAAGTAAATATCATCACGCTAGGTTGCAGTAAAAACTTAGTGGATAGTGAAATGTTAAGTGGCCAATTGGCTGCTAATGATATTGATGTGGTGCATGAGAATAAAAAATTGGATCACAATATTGTAGTAGTGAATACCTGTGGCTTTATTGACAAAGCAAAAGAGGAGAGCGTGAATACCATTTTGGACCAAGTGGCTTTAAAGCAAAAAGGGAAGCTAGATAAAGTATATGTAACGGGTTGTTTGAGTGAAAGATACCGTGGTGATTTGGCAGCCGAAATTCCCGAAGTGGATGCCTGGTTTGGCACCATGGAATTGCCTTTGATGCTCAATCAATTAAACGCCGATTATAAGGCTGAACTTTTGGGTGAGCGTTTGTTAAGTACCCCACAACATTATGCCTATTTAAAAATTAGCGAAGGCTGTAATCGTACCTGTGCTTTTTGTGCCATTCCATTAATGCGTGGTCAGCATGTAAGTAAAACCATTGAGCAATTGGTGGAGGAAGCCAAGGGCTTGGTGAAGAAAGGAGTTAAGGAAGTAATGTTAATCGCCCAGGAATTAACTTATTACGGATTGGATATTTACAAGGAAAGAGCGCTACCTCAATTGTTGAATGCATTGGCCGATGTGGAAGGTTTGGAGTGGATTCGTTTGCATTATGCATATCCAAGTAAGTTTCCATTGGAAGTGTTGGATGTGATGCGTGAGCGCGATAATATTTGTAAATACATTGATATTCCTTTACAGCATGCGAGTAATAATATGTTAAAGGCCATGCGTCGGAATATTACGCGTGAGGAAATGAGTGAATTGATTGGGGAAATAAGAAAGCGTGTGCCAGGTATTGCGATAAGAACAACTTTAATTACCGGCTTTCCCGGGGAAACCTTGGAAGATGTGGAGGAATTAAAAGCCTTTTTACAAGAGCACAAATTTGATCGCGTAGGCATTTTCACATATAGTCACGAAGAAAATACCAGTGCTTATGATTTAGTGGATGATGTGCCTGCCGATGAAAAGCAGCGCCGTGCCGAAGAAATTATGGAAGTACAACAGGAAATTAGTTTGGCCATTAACCAAGCCAAGGAAGGTCAGGTACTTAAAGTTATTGTAGACAAAAAAGAAGCAGGTAGATGGTTAGGTCGTACCCAGTTTGATAGTGTTGAAGTGGACAACGAAGTGGTCATAAATACTACCAAGCGTTTAAAATCGGGGGATATGGTGATGGTTAAAATAACCAAAGCCTATGATTATGATTTAGAAGGTGAATTGGTTTTAGAAAAATAATATACTGCCAAGGTGCTAAAAATAAAATAGCCCATCAAAATAGGAGTAATGGTTGGTGAGATGATCTTGGATCCAAACCATTGACCATAATGGTCCATTGCATAAATGCAGGCTACATTTTTGATCGTTTCTAATATCCATGCATATTTACCACCATCCATGAAATCGGTGAGTGCGTATACTTGCAAAAAGATAAATCCACCATACAGGAATAAATTACTTATGCCTAATTGTTTAATCATGGCCACATTGCCAAAGAAATAACTTACAAGTAACAACAAGCAAAACAGTTGAATCCATAGGTATACCTGCATAGCTTTTGAAGCCGGGGTATCATATTTTTCAAAATGGTAAACGTCTTCAATTTTTTCAACAGGATATTTTTCTATCACATCTGCTGGTCTCCAGCCTAATGGCATCATCCAAATACGGAATTTATCTTTCCAGCTTTGGGTATGCCATGCATCTTTTATCAATAACCATAGATGCATGAAATTGATTTTAATAGGGTTCCAGGTGCGAACTGGGCGCGTAACTCCATATACCGCTGGAATGCCAGCTTGCTCTTCCTGGTAAGTTCCAAAAAGACGATCCCAAAAAATAAAAATTTGACCATAGTTTTTGTCTAAATATTCAGGATTGATAGCATGGTGTACACGATGGTGTGAGGGGGTTACAATTACTTGTTCTAGCCAGCCCATTCTATCAATATGTCGAGTATGGTACCAAAATTGCGCAAACAAATGGAGGGGGGCTACAATGGCAATCACTTTTTCGGGCACCCCAAATATAGCAGCAGGGATTAATAGGAATGCATAAATTCTTACAAATACCGAAATACTTTGTCTTAAAGCACAGGCCAAATTAAACTCTTCGCTGCTATGGTGAACGATATGATTGTTCCAGAAAAAATTATAAGTATGGGCAATGCGGTGTGTCCAATATCCAGCAAAATCCAATGTTAAAAAAGCAATCAGATATACCAACCAGGTGGCTTGAATATGCATAATAGCCATATGCTTTACCAACCAACCATAACTTATAATGGCCACGCTTAATCCCAATACATCTTTGGTAGAATTAGTCACTCCAGAACTCAAACTGGATACCATGTCCAAAGTGCGCACTGTGTCAAATCCTTTTCTCCAACCGTACCATTTTTCAAATAGTACCAATAGCAAAAACAAGGGCATTGCAACAATCAAAATTTTACCGTAGGTCTCCATATTTCATGATTTGGTCAAGCATTCAGTATTACGCTACCAAATGTATCAATTTTATCTTAATTTGCACCCTAATCTGCAGGACAGTCCTTATGAAGTTTAACGCCACCCAAATACCTTACCATGATACGGGATTGTTTTCCCAGTTAGTACGGGATTATGTGCAGGGTATTGGAACGGCTGCCAAATATGTTGCGTACACTCCCAATTGGGAAGGGGTAAAAAAATCCATTGCCACGCGCAAAGCTTTTCAGCCCAATAGGGCATTGCTTGTAGAAGTGTTACAAAAACAGTATGCACAATTGCAAGCTGAAACTGCAGTACAATCCAATATTGAATTATTATTCAAGGAGAACTGCTTTGTGGTTACAACAGCGCACCAGCCCAATATTTTTACTGGCCCCTTGTATTTTTTTTATAAAATTATTCATGCCATTCAATTGGCCAGCGATTTAAAAAAGCAATTCCCTGAAAATAATTATGTGCCAGTTTATTATATGGGTTCGGAGGATGCAGATATTGATGAAGTAGGTAGTTTTTATTTAGGGGGCAGCAAATTGCAATGGGCAACTAAGCAAACAGGTGCGATTGGTAGAATGAAAGTGGATGATGCTTTATTACAATTGCTTGCCAATTTGGAAGGCTATTGGTCGTCAAAGCCTCAGGGGAAAGAAGCTATGGATGCTTTGAAACATGCTTATCAAAAAGGGATGACTATTAATGAAGCTACCCTTAATTTAGTGCATAGCTATTTTGGGAAATATGGATTGGTGGTGATTCAGCCCGATGATGCGCAATTAAAATCTTGCTTTGTTCCCATCATGGAAAAAGAGTTAAGGACTCAATTTTCACATCAAGCATTGCAACCTACATTGAATACATTGCGCAGTGAATACCATGTGCAATCCGAAGGGCGTGCGATTAATTTATTTTATTTAAAAGACAATACCCGCGCGCGCATTGAATTAAACAATGGTTTTTATCAAATTGTGGATACTGATTTGCGTTTTTCGCAAGCTGAAATCATTGCAGAATTACATGCACATCCCGATAGGTTTAGCCCCAATGTAATTTTGAGAGGATTGTATCAAGAGACCATTTTGCCTGGTATTGTATTTATTGGTGGTGGTGGAGAGTTGGCTTATTGGATGGAATTAAAAAATGTTTTTGAGCATGCAGGGGTGCATTATCCTTTATTGCAATTAAGAAATTCATTTTTGTTTATCAAGGATAAGATGGCCAAGCAATGGCAGGACTTGGGTTTTACCATTGCCGATTTATTCAAGCCTACACAAGATTTGGAATTGAGTTATGTAAAAACACATAGCCAGCATAATTTGTCCTTAGCAACTGCGATTGAACAAATGGAACAAGTTTACCAATCCATACAAAAACAAGCCATACAAGTAGATGCCACTCTAGGTGATCATACAATGAGTTTAGCAGTGCAATCCATTAAACGTTTAGGGGAGCTTGAAAAGAAAATGCTTAAGGCAGAAAAGAAAAAACAACATATTGCGATTGAACGCATTCGTCATATCAAACAAAGTTTGTTCCCAGAAAATAGTTTACAAGAAAGGGTAGATAATTTTGCAGAATGGGTAGGGGAATATGGTTGGGCCTGGGTGGACGCGGTTTTACAACATTCCAATACTTTGGAGCAAGGATTTGTGGTGTTAACTTCGGAAAATTAAATTATTGATCAAATTCGTTGTTGAATTTTGATTTTAAGTTGTTTGCTTTTTCCAATACTTCCGTTTCCATATTTACTTTATAAGCTTCCATTGCATTGCCAATTGTTGCATCGGCAGTTCCTATAATTTGTGCTGCTAATAAGCCTGCATTTTTTGCTGCATTTAAAGCTACAGTAGCAACAGGTACGCCGTTGGGCATTTGTAAAATAGATAAAATAGAATCCCAACCATCTACAGAATTACTGGATTTAACCGGAACACCAATAACAGGTAGGCTGGTAATAGCAGCTACCATGCCGGGTAAATGTGCAGCACCACCAGCACCAGCAATTATTACTTTTAATCCTCTTTGGCGGGCTGATTTTGCATAATCCATCATTCTCTCGGGAGTGCGATGCGCAGAAACTACCGTTAACTCAAACGGAATATTGAAATGGTTCAAAACATCGGCAGCTTGTTGCATTATAGGTAAGTCACTGTCGCTTCCCATGATAATTCCTACGATTGCTGAATTGGCCATAATCAATAATTTGATGGTTGATATTACAAAGGTAATTAATCTCCTTTAAATGAACGCTATGGTAATTCCACCTGATAGGCTTCCACTGCGCTGATTTGGGGAAGGGCCTTGTATTCAGTGAATTTGATACGGTAGTATTTTATGTTTTGTGTAGGAAATTGAATAATGCGTTTATGGCCAATGGTGGTTCCTTTGGCTATGAAATGAAATTGTTCCAAATTATTGCCACCGGAAATTTCAAATTGAACCACCCTTTGCCCAAGGCTTATATTTTCTTTCAAAACAAGGGTATTGATGGGAGCAGCTTTTTTTAAATGCATTTCAACACTATTTTTAGTGCGGAATTCTTTTGCATGATTGAATACATTATTTGCGAATGCGGCATCTCTTATCTTTTTAAATTCCATTAAAGACATTGAATCCAATGGATCAATTCTTCCTATTCGATTGGGAGGCACATTCAGCAATAAATTACCCCCTCTTCCTGCTGACTTTAAATATAAATCAAATAAGGTTTTGCCCGATTTTACAGTCGCATCTTCTTGCTTATGATAGAACCACCCTTTTCGAATGGAGACATCGGCTTCGGCACCTATCCAATATTTGCCATTAAAATTACCACGATTCAAAGTATCGTTAGGGGGGGCGCCTTCACCTCTTTTAAAACCTACTGTATCCAATAAATTCCAATTGGTTTCATTGATGATTCCGTTCTCATTACCAATCCATCTTGCATGAGGGCCAATATCACTGAAAATAATTAAATGAGGTTGTATTTTAAGGACGCTGTCTTTAAATCTAGTAAAATCATATACCTGCTTTTTGCCATTAGGCCCTTCTCCATTGGCACCATCCCACCATAATTCAAAAAAGGAACCATAGCCTGTTAACAATTCCTTCATGGTATTGATATAAACCTCATTGTATTTTGGGGTACCATAATCGGGATGGTTGCGATCCCAGGGAGAAATATATACACCCATTTCAATGCCGTTTTTACGGCAAGCTTCCGATAACATTTTTAATACATCACCTTTGCCTTGCATCCATTTACTTTCTTTTACGGTATGGGTGCTGTATTTGCTTGGCCATAAACAAAAACCATCATGGTGTTTGGCGGTAATGATAATTCCTTTGGCACCTGCAGCTTTTGCTGTTTTTGCCCACTGATCACAATCAATGGCCGAGGGATTAAATAAATTGGGGTCCTCACTACCATGTCCCCATTCTAAATCGGTAAAAGTGTTGGGGCCAAAATGCATGAATAAATAAAATTCTTTGTCATGCCATGCCAATTGTTCCTTGCTTGGAGTAGGCCCATAGGCTTTTTGTGCGCAGGCTAAAAAACTATTTAAGCATGCAAATAATAGGAAATAAAATAGTTTAAGTTTTTGCATACCAACTTTTGAGTTATTGGGCTAGTGCACGTTTGTACAATTGAATGGTATTCTCCAAACCTAAATATAATGCATCTGCAATTAAGGCATGTCCAATACTCACTTCATCCATGAAAGGAATAGACTTTGCTAAATAAGCAAGGTTGTGACGATCTAAGTCATGGCCAGCATTAATGCCTAGACCCAATGCATGCGCCTTTTTTGCTGCCAGCACATAGGGGGCCACAGCCAAATCTTTTTCACCGGCTGCAAATTTTCGTGCATAAGCTTCGGTATACAATTCAATACGATCAGTGCCCGTAGTGGCTGCTGCACTCACCATTTCCTCAATAGGGTCAACAAATATGGAAACACGAATGCCTGCATGTTTAAACTGAGCAATGATGTCTTTTAAATAGACTTGTTCTTTTATAGTGTCCCATCCATGATCACTTGTTAATTGATTCAAGGCATCGGGAACCAAGGTTACCTGATGAGGTTTGGTTGCTAAAACCAAATCAACAAATTTTGCTTCCTTAGGATTGCCTTCAATGTTGAACTCGGTGCTTAGGATTTTGCTTAAATCATAAACATCCTGGTATTTGATATGACGTTCATCAGGGCGTGGATGCACGGTAATGCCTTCTGCGCCAAATCTTTCACAGTCCTTAGCAACCTGTATTAAATTAGGGTTGTCTCCACCACGGCTATTGCGGAGGGTGGCGATTTTATTTATGTTTACACTTAAACGAGTCATAGGCGAATTTAAGTTATTTTTGTAACTCAAATAAAACAGAATGGCATATTCTAATTTAGAAGCTTGTTTATTGGATTTGGAGCGCAATGGCCAATTATTACGGATTAAAGAGGAGGTAGACCCCCATTTGGAAATGGCGGCCATTCATTTGCGTATTTTTGATCAAAAAGGTCCTGCCATTTTATTTGAGAAGGTAAAGGGGAGCAAGTTCCGTGCAGCATCTAATATTTTTGGTACCCTTGAAAGAAGTGAGTTTATTTTTAGGGATAGTTTACCTCAGGTAAAGCAATTGATTGATGTAAAAATTAATCCATTAGAAGCCATTAAAAATCCATTTAAAACCCTTACTGCTTTACCTGCCGCAGTTAATGCGTTGCCGAATAGTATGCCTTTGACTAAACCAGTTTTATTTGAAGAAATACAAATAAGTGATTTGCCTTTGATAAAACATTGGCCTATGGATGGAGGTGCTTTTATAACCCTACCCCAAGTGTATACGGAGGATGCCGATCGACCTGGTATAGGGAATTCCAACTTAGGAATGTACCGCATTCAATTGAATGGAAATGAATACGAATTAAATAAAGAAGTAGGCTTACATTATCAATTGCACCGAGGCATTGGTGTACATCAAACCAAGGCTAATCAAAAAGGAATGCCTTTAAAAGTAAGTGTATTTGTAGGTGGCCCACCTGCGCATAGTGTAGCGGCGGTAATGCCTTTGCCCGAAGGAATGAGTGAATTGAATTTTGCAGGAGTGTTGGCGGGTAAAAGATTTAACTATACTTATGTGGATGGATATTTTGTAAGTACCGATGCCGATTTTGTAATTACTGGAGAAGTATTTCCAGGTGAAAACAAACCAGAAGGTCCTTTTGGTGACCATTTGGGATATTATAGTTTAACACATCCTTTCCCTGTGATGAAAGTGCATAAGGTTTTTGCACGAAAGGACGCCATTTGGGCATTCACTGTGGTGGGTAGACCGCCTCAGGAAGACACCAGCTTTGGACAACTCATCCATTCCATTACAGGGGCAGCCATTGCCAATGAAATTCCTGGACTTAAGGAAGTACATGCCGTAGATGCTGCTGGAGTACATCCTTTATTATTAGCAATAGGAAGTGAACGTTATACTCCATATTTACAAAATAAACGTCCTGCCGAAATTTTAACCATTGCCAATCATATTTTGGGTACGGGACAATTAAGTTTAGCGAAATTTTTATGGATCACCGCGCCCGATGCTGTCACTAATGCAAAATTAGATACGCATCATGAAGCGGAGTTCTTTGCCTACATGTTAGAAAGAATGGATTTTACAAGAGACCTACATTTTTATACCAATACCACTATCGACACATTGGATTATTCTGGAGAAAATTTAAACAGTGGGTCCAAATTGGTTTTGGCAGCCTATGGGGAAATCAAAAGAACCTTAGCTAGTAAAATTCCAGATGCGATTCAAAACATAAATGCAGATGCGCATTTAGTAATGCCTGGTGTGATTGCCTTAAATGCACATAAAATAAATACGAGCATGCTTCAAGCGATGTTCAATGGATTAGGGGAAAGCTTGTTGGAGGAAATGGGAATTGCGATTTTGGTGCTTACAGAAGATCCTCAATGGATGGCCGCTTCCATGCAAAACTTTTTATGGGCTGCTTTTACCAGGGCCAATCCTTCACATGATATTGATGGGGTAGATGCTTTTGTAAGCAGTAAACATTGGGGTTGTAAAGGCCCATTAATCATGGATGCTACGATTAAAAAACACCATGCACCTCCTGTTGTTAAAGATGCACAAGTGGAGCAAAGGGTGGATGCGATTTTAGCGAAATACGGTTTTTAGTCTTTAACACTCCACCCAAGTATGATCCGCTAGTAATTTTACCGTCGCAATAAATTGTGCAAATGGTCCTGAGCCACCTCCCCATTCCGAAGGAGCTACCAAAGAAAGTACATGACTACCATCTGTTTTTTCATACACATGGTAAACCTGTCCAATTTGTGGTTTGAAAGTAATTTTTGCTTCATAAATCATTAAGCTCAATTCCTTTCTTTTTCTTATTTCCTGTGCCTGTCTTGCCAATAATTCAATTTGCTCTTTGATTTGATTCAATTGCATATTGGTTTGGTCCTCCATAGCAGACAATGCCTTATGTTTAATCACTCCTTCTTTTGTAGGTCGAATGGCCACACTGCCTGCTGAAGATGCATATGGCAAAACGCTTAATTGCTTGTGGTATACTTCGGTATTTTTAAAAGGAGTTCCATCTTCTTTGTTTCCAAAATGGGTTACTTTCAAAAATCCGTTGGCTAAAATTTCATGTACTACTTTTAGTTTCAATTGATCTGCTTTGTAAAATTGAACCGTTAGGCAGGACGCATTATTGATTTCGGCCGCTACTGCATCGGCTAAGTCTTTGTTTTCAAAATCATGCAATGCTCCATTGGGGTTCACTTGGTATTGCGCGTAAAATGCTTCATTTTCCAAACTCACCCAATTGTGACTAAAACTTAAATAATGACCTGCATGTACCGTTTCAATTTTATAATTGCCCGACTTGGGTACCATTTGGTATTCAAAATCACTTTTCTCGGGGAATAATTGCCAACTTGCTAAAAAATTATATGCTTGAACCATATTAGAATAACATTATGAGTACTAAAAAGTTGTAAAATTAATTGATTTGTACAAAATCGGGCTTACTTAATAAGCTTGAATTGTATTTAAATTTAAGGTTGGTGGTTATTGAAAAATTCCATGGGCTCATTTGCAAATGGGTTCTTGGGAAATAAAATGCTTTTAATTCAACTGTGCCAAAAATTAAACTTTCATTTCTTATTCGTGACCCACCACCTAATGCAGTATAAAAGTCTCCACTTGAAATGGGTGTGCCTACCGTTCTGATATAGGTAATATTGGCAAAAGCGAAGGGAGATTGCTTAAACCCATAAAAGGACCTAGCATTATACCATATCGATTCCCAGTTAGCGCTTATACGTGTGCCGCCATTGATGCGCTCTCCAGACAATTGAGGGATCCCGTAAATGCTATTAATGAGCAGCGCGTCATTGAATTTGTTTTTTAAGGTTTGTGCAAAACTTAGATTCAAGATGCTTCTATACTTATAGCCACTTTCTAAATAATGCAAAGGGTTGATTTGCTCCCAGTTTGCAATAAATTTAAAATCTATGATTTGGCCTTGGTGATAGCTTGTTCCAGCACTAGCCATTAAATGTCTAAATCGTTCATTTTTTTGTAAAGTAAAAGATTCGTAAGTAGCACCCAAATAGGGTAGGTTCATTTGCTCTTTTCTATACTTGCCCATTGTTAATGTGTAAGATGTACCAGATGGTAAATCCTCGTTTCTTCCAAAACCATATAGATATTGTGTTCTAATAATTTTTTGTTTAAAAAGCGTATAGGAGCTTAAATAAGCTGCAATATTTAAATAGTTTCGATCATACAATAAGTTATAGTTATCAGGGCGGCTATTAAAGTTATTATCCAAATAACGTACTTGTACGAAATGTCGATAGGCTTCATTGTTTACTTTCCAACTCGTATTAAATAATTGATAACCTAGCCAACTATCCCAATGTGCTAATTTGTATTTTAAATTGGCATTGTATAAGGAGTCACTCCAACTTTGTGGAAATTCATTATTGTTTTTAGAATAGGACCATTCAAATCCACCGGTCCATTTACTCAAAGGGTTTAACAAGGGACGACTTCCATTGATATAAATGCTGTTTGCTGAACTAGCTGCATTGGCATAATTGTTTTCCAATGAATGTGCACCTACGTTTACATCAATAAAACTTCCTTTAATATTTCGTTGAGAGTAGTTGAATCCCCAACCTGTTTTATGGTTGCGATCTAAATCAAAATTTTGATATAGAGTGAAAGAGTTCCCAAGGTTTTTAATATTTTCTATAGTGGCACTTGCATTGTAGGCGTTGGCTTTATTGAGTTGCAGGGTTGCGCCAAAAGGGAATACGTCTTTGGTTACTACATATAGGTCCACGCTATTGCTATCGTTTTTTAAAGGAAATGCAATGATTCGCGCATCTTGAATATAAGAAAGTTCCCTCAGCCATTTTTCATTATAGGCAATTACCAAAGGATTTAAATATTCGTCCTCATGAAAAAATAAGTTTTTTCGAATCGCTTCTTCCTTGGTATGGCTGTGAAACTGATTTACAAAATTGGTTAATATAGTATATCGGGAAGCAGAATCGGAAAAGCCTAAACTACTAAATCGGCGGTGTTCAAAATAAATATGGTTGATACGTTTGCCTTCTTGATTTTCGATCCCTTTGATAGACTTCTCAATATTGATGCTTGTTGAATCGATCAATGGATTGGGGGCTCCTTTAAACAATTTTATAAAACTAATAAACAAAGAACTGTCTTTGGAATTGACAATATTTTTTTGATAAGCTTTTTGTTGGCCAAAAGCTTGATGCAATAACGTAATGCATAAAAAAAATAATGCCGATTTTCTTAACATGTAAAATTCTCCGTTCAGTTAAAGATTGTTAAAGTACTTTTACCGCGCGTTTGCGGATTGATTCAATTGGAATTGAAAGCATTTTGCCCAGAGGTTGTCCGTTACGGTAAGAAATGATTCTTACTATCGAAACATCTTCTGGTAATACAAATGGCTTAATATATTCATTGCTAAATTGATCAGGCATTGAATCATCAATGCTATAATAAATGGAGAGTCCCGACACTTCGGTTTCCATTTGAATAATATATTCTCCCTTGGTATTTAATTGTGAAGTCACAATGGGGTCAAATAAGCTTCTTGCATATTTCACTTCTGCTTGGTCTAGTTTTTCAAAATGTGCTTCTACTTTTTGCGTAAATACATTCCAGTCTTTCTTTTCTTTAGGTGACCAACTGGTTTCTGCTATGGCCATTGCTCTTGGCCAAGCCATGTATTGCACATTGCGTATATTTTGTAATTGCTCAGTCCAAATATTTCCTTGGTTTCCTAAAATTAAATTTGGATCAATCCCTTCGGGTGTTGGATCGAAACTATAGGTTTTTTTCATCCTTAATCCGGCATATACTTTTCCTTCGGCGGTCATTTCCCCTTGGTAAAAATCAAGGTAATTGTATGCATTAGGCGACATGACTACTTTATGCCCTTGTTTCGCTGCATCAATGCCACCTGTAACACCTCTCCAACTCATTACTGCCGCATCTCCACTTAATCCTCCTTCCAAAATTTCATCCCAACCCATCATCTTCTTGCCCTTGCTATTGATTATTTTTTGCACCCTGCGTACAAAATAACTTTGTACTTCATTCATATTTTTTAAACCTTCTTTTTTCATTAATGCTTGTACATTGGGCGATTTCTCCCAATTGTTTTTTGCATTTTCATCTCCTCCCATATGGATGTATTCGAAAGGGAATAAGGTTGCGATTTCTCCAAATATTTTATCAAGGTAGTTGTAGACAGTTTCATTAGATGGGTCCAGTGAATTGTCAATTTTTGCTGTAGCATGTCCGTTCATGCCTTCCCAATCCATATATTCTTCACCCACATTTACTTGGTAGGGATAGTTGGGTGTAGTACTTAATTGCGGATAAGCAGTGTTCATGGCCATGCTATGTCCTGGTACATCAACTTCGGGGATCACTTCAATAAACTTAGATTTTGCATAAGTTACAATCTCTTTAATATCCTCCTGAGTATAAAATCCTCCATAGGTTTTAGGTTCGCTCATTAATGGGGTAGTAGTATTCATCCATTTTCCTTTACGATCGGCTCTCCAAGCACCTACTTCAGTGAGTTTTGGTAAGGATTTAATTTCAATTCTCCATCCTTGGTCATCAGTTAAATGCCAGTGAAGGCGGTTGTATTTATATCTTGCCATATCGTCAATAAATACTTTCACATCCTCCTTGCTAAAAAAATGTCGGCTTACATCGAGCATCAGTCCTCTCCATGCATAACGAGGCTTGTCCACAATATGTACAAAAGGTATTTCCCATTTTATTTGAGCTTGTTTTGTTTTTGCATAAATCGCAGCAGGCATTATTTGTTGTAAGGTTTGCC
>JBDKLP010000067.1:0-3794 GCA_039795575.1 Bacteroidota bacterium
TTTTAATCATAGTATAAAAATACGATTGAATTCGTAAAACTTAGTGTCTAAAGGGTAAAATAAGGTCGGAAATACATTAACTAATTGATGAATGGATAAACGGCAACTTATTGGTTTGAAAATTTCGGTGCTTAGAACGGGTTTTACTAACTTTCATTAAAATATAAATGTTATGAGAATAATGAGTTGGATGTTTTTTGTAGCCTTTGGTTTAATGCAAACAAATGCTAATGGGCAAAATAGTACCAAAAAAGACAGTACCATTTTTACCAATATTAAAGGACTGCCACTAAAAGCAACCAGAGCAATTCCTTTAAAAACAAATGAAGGAACCTGGACCTCTGTGAATATTAGTCCAGATGGCAAAACCTTGGTATTTGATTTAATGGGTGACATTTACACCCTGCCAATTGAAGGAGGAAAAGCAACGCCAATTACCAAAGGTCTTGCCTATGATAACCACCCAAGTTTTAGTCCAGACGGGAAACGAATATTATTTATTTCAGACCGAAGTGGAGCAGAGAATCTTTGGTATATCGACACAGAAAAAAAAGATACCCTGGCTTTAACAGATGATAACAACCAAAATTTTCCTGGTGCAGTGTACACACCAGATGGAAATTATATCGTGTATACAAAAGGTCGTCGTAACACGAAATTATATTTGATGCATAAAAATGGTGGCGCAGGAACTCAATTAATTGCAACACCAGCAAATTTAAAAACAATTGATCCTGCCGTAAGTGCAGACGGAAGATACATTTACTACTCATCAAGAATAAGTGCATGGAACTACAACGCCATGTTGCCTCAATATAGTATTGGTGTATACGATCGCGAAAAAGGAAACACAAGAACCATTGCTTCAAGATATGGTTCAGCATTTACACCTGTATTATCTAAAGATGGAAAATGGTTAGTATATGGTTCAAGATTTGAAGATAAAACTGGATTGGTAAAAAGAAATTTAGGTACAGGTGAGGAGAGTTGGTTAGCATATCCTGTGCAAAGAGATGATCAAGAATCTATTGCGGTATTAGGCGTTTTACCTGCAATGACATTTACGCCTGATAGTAAATATTTAATTACTTCATATGGTGGAAAAATTCATAAAATAAATATTGAAACTGCAAGCCAAGAAGAAATTGCTTACACTGTTGATGCAACAATCGAAATGGGTGCTGAAGTATTGTTTAAATATCCGGTAAATGATACAGCAAGCGCAAAAGCAACGCAGATAAGGGATGCAGCGCCCTCACCTGATGGAAAAAAGTTGGCATTCACGGTTTTAAATCGTTTATATGTAATGGATTATCCAAATGGAACTCCTAAAAAAATTACAAAAAATAATTTTACAGAGGCGCAACCAATTTGGCACCCAAATGGCAAAACAATTTATTTTGCAACATGGAGTACAAAAGGTGGAAGCATTCATAGTATTGATTTAATTACGAATAAAGAAATTGAGATCGCAAAACAAAACGCATTGTATCAAGGTATCGCTATTGATCCAACAGGAAAAAAATTAGTGTTTAACCGAACAACTGCTCAAAAGTTTTTAGACTCAAAAGATCCTACCTATAATGATGATGAAGATGAATTGTGTTGGTTAGATTTATCGAATGGAGAAATTCATGTAATTGATAAAGCCAATGGAAGATCTAATGCGCATTTTGTAAATAATGAAAACAGAATTTATTTAAACAATAATGGAAAATTACTTTCTATTCAATGGGATGGAAGTGATGAAAAAGAAATTGCAAAAATAACGGGCATTACTACATTTGGAAGTATTCCTCAACATAATGGTAAACCAGCTGGTGATCCTTGTATGTTACCACAAATACTTGCCGAAGATTTAGATGAAGCTGCAAAAGAAAATAATCCACCATCCAATGCTGCAAGTATTTTAATGTCTCCATTAGGAAAAGCAGCTATTGCACAAGTGAACAACAATATCTATTACGTAACAATTCCTCAAACTGGAAAATTGGTAGATATATCTGTTGCAGATGCAAAAAATGCAGCGTTCCCTAGTAAATTGCTTACCGAAATTGGTGGTGAATTTCCGGGTTGGGAAGCCAATGGAAAAGTAATTCATTGGAGCCTTGGTGCTGCCCATTTTACGTATGACATTGATAAAAGTTATGCATTTGATGATAGTTTAGCTATTGCTAAAAAAGCCGAAGAAGCTGCAAAGGATTTAGCAAAAAATGATACGACTAAAAAGGATTCTACAAGCAAAGACAATTTAGCAAAGAAGAATGATAAAAAAGAAACACCTAAGTTTAAGGCGACTGAGCAATGGGTAAATGTATATTACGACAAGGATATTCCTTCTGGCGCTGTATTGCTTAAAAATGCAAAAATCATCACTATGAATGGAGATGAGATTATTGATGGAGGGGATGTATATATTGTAAACAATAGAATTAAGGGCGTTGGAAAGTCAGGATCTATTACTGTTGCAGCCAATACAAAAGTGGTGGATGTTTCGGGCAAAACCATTATCCCTGGATTTGTTGATACCCACGCGCATATGTGGCCTAGCTGGGGCATTCACAAAAATCAAGCATGGGTATACGCAGCCAATTTAGCGTATGGCGTTACCACAACACGTGACCCACAAACTGCAACTACCGATGTACTTACTTATGGTGATATGGTTGAAGCAGGTTCAATGATTGGACCAAGAATTTACTCAACAGGTCCTGGTGTTGGTTATTGGTCTTATAATTTAAAAGACTCTGCACAAGCTGAATCGGTATTGTCTCAATACTCTAAATACTTTAATACGAAGTATATCAAAATGTATTTAGTAGGAAATAGAAAGCAAAGACAATGGGTTATTCAAGCTGCTAAAAATCAACAGCTTATGCCTACAACCGAGGGTGGCCTTGACTTTAAGTTAAACATGACTAATTTATTAGATGGTTATCCAGGTCATGAACATTCCATTCCTATTTATCCTTTATACAATGATGTGATTAATACCATTGCAAAATCAAAAATGATTGTAACACCAACATTATTGGTTTCTTATGGAGGTCCATGGGCTGAAAATTATTATTACGAAAATGCAAATCCATATCATGATGCCAAAATGCAATACTTCACTCCATATGAAGAATTAGCAGCAAAATCAAGAAGACGTGCTACCTGGTTTTTACCTGAAGAACATGTATTCCAAAAGCATGCAGCAAGTATGAAGAATTTAGTGGAAGCTGGTGGTTTGGCAGGTATTGGTAGCCACGGTCAATTGCAAGGCCTTGGTTATCATTGGGAAGTATGGTCCATGCAAAGTGGAGGAATGAAAACACATGATGCCTTAAAAGTAGCTACTATTCAAGGTGCGACTGGACTTGGATTGGATAAGGATTTAGGAAGTATTGAGACAGGAAAGTTAGCAGATTTAATCATCTTAGATAAAGATCCATTAACCGATATTCACAATACCAATAGTATTCGTTTTGTAATGAAGAATGGTAGATTGTATAATGCGGATAATTTAAATGAAACCATTACAGGTAACCATCAATTAGATCGTTCTGAGTGGTTGGATATTAAACCAGTTAAAAACACAAATGTTAAAGATTAATTTGTAAGTTTAAATACTAAACGATTGCTTATGAAAAACTCAAGAAGGTCCTTTTTGAAAAACAGTACTTTAGCGATGGTGGGCGCAAGCTTTTTACCGAAAGTAGTTGAAGCTGCTATGATCGCGGGTAAAAAAGAAAAATCATTCATTGGAATTCAACTGTATTCGGTACGTGCCGACATGATGAAAAATCCAC
>JBDKLP010000068.1:0-33791 GCA_039795575.1 Bacteroidota bacterium
AATTCCGACAAATTCGTAAAAATAACTTCTACTTTAACATTTGATGATACCAAAGCTAGAAAAGCTTTTGGCTGGAATCCTTCACCAGTTTTAGATTCTTTTAAAGTTCAACAAGATGTTAAGTAGACTTTTTGCCCTTTTTCTTTTAATACTTTTTTCGCCAATCTTTATTTTAGTATCTTTTGCTATACTAATCGAAGATGGCTTCCCTGTTTTCTTCACACAAAAGCGCGTTGGTATTAATTATTCTTTCTTCAATATTTACAAGTTTCGTAGTATGAAGAAGAATACGCCAAATGTAGCAACTCATTTATTAGAAAACCCCGATCAGTATTTGCTTAAAATTGGAAAGTTCATTCGTAAAACCAGTTTAGACGAACTGCCTAATTTAATCAATATCATTAAAGGTGAAATGGTTTTTGTAGGTCCTCGTCCTGCTTTATACAATCAAGACGATTTAATGGCATTGCGGGTTGCTACGGGGGTGTCCAAGTTAAAGCCAGGTATTACAGGTTGGGCGCAAATTAACGGAAGAGATGAAATATCTATTGAAGAGAAGGTAAACTTAGAACAAGCCTATTTGCGTAGAAAGTCCTTAGTATTTGATTTAGAAATCCTCTTTAAAACTTTTACAAATGTACTTTTCAGTAAAGGAGTAAGCCACTAGCAACCCCCACATAATACATTGAACAAAGGCTGTCATTGACAGCCTTTGTTATTATAATACCTTCCCACCTTCTCCAATACTCAACCAAATAATAGCATTAGGATTTTTATGACTGAACCAGATATGAACAAGAAGTGGCATGATATAAATATCACCAATATATTAAATGAAATGTACGAAGGTGGTTATGAAATATGTGTGGGAGACCAATAGTATTGTTACAGCATTGGTGAGTTAAGGGCTATTGATAGACTAATTGTATGGATTACTCAAATAAGCTACGCCAACGAAGAAATTGAGGATCAAATAGCTATGTATGAAGAATACGCAGATACGGATAAGTTTTAAGAAATCATAGTAGATGCAAAAGAAGGCTTAATAGCTTATAGAAAGCTACACCCAGATGCAATTGCCTTCTTTACAAAGACAGACTGGAACAAAATAACATTAAAATACTGCCCCTACCATCTATTCCAGGAGCTAATACTACATAAGACAGCACTCATAAAGCGATAGGCTTATCGCTTGCCTATATGCAAAATATTGATTTTGGGTTGGTTAGTTTCAGGGCCACTCGCGTAAGCGGGTGGCTTTTTGTATTGGTATAAATACAGAAAGTGATTTAATAAAAATATTTTACTTTAGCATTTATGCAAATAGATAAAGAATTTAAGATTTCACTATGTTTATTCTTCCTTCGGTCAAAAGTTTATAAAAGCTTGTAACTATGTGTAATAATTTTTATTAAAAAGTTACAGCACACTAATCCATCACACTAATTTAAGCGTGATCTAAAAATAGCTTTTTCTCGACCACTATTCAGACAACACCTTGTTCCAATTATTTGAAAATCATACTATTGCGAAAAAGTAATGCATGCATTACTTTTTCGCAATAGGGTAAATAGAGTGAAGGGAAGAGACTGGTATGATTTGGAATGGTATATCAAAAATGGTGTAGAGTTAAATTTAGAGCATAATTGTAAGTACCCCTTATTAAGTAAATTTACCTAATAGATTTTTTTAATTTACAGATAGATTTGATAAAATTTAAAAATTATGAGCAAAAACAGAATTGATTTGGCAACGGCCAAAGACCTTACAAAGCGTTTTAGAGAAAATTTGGATGCCCTAGTGTCTAAGGAATACACAGGATCCTTACCCAATGCTGAAACTTTTGACGCAACGGCCATTAAAGCTATTTTAGACCAACCAGGCTGTGTTGAGTTTCGTGCTTATTATGGCATGAAGGAAGATAAGTCGGTTTGTTTGGTATTTATTGGTGTGGATGAAAAAGGAAATGACATTATTAATTCCACTCAAGGCAATGGGGAAGATGTGATAGTAGAGAATGGAAAACCATGTCCTCCTTATTGTAATGACGAACAATTGTAATTTAAATTGCAAAATATTATAGACATATTTAACTTATTAATTTTATTACCAATTTTTATTTGGATAATTAAGTGTAGAAGCATTCAAATAAAATACAATCATTTTGCAATTTATTTGATTTTGGGCTTGATAAATGAATTGATTCACATTGGTAAATACAATAACAGTACAATTAACTTAGCATCTAGCATATATTATCTTATCGAAACACAATTTTTATTAAATATTTTTTTATTTTGGCTTGGTGAAAGTTTTATTAGAAAAATAACATTGCACACTATATATTTTTTATTATGGTTTTTTGATTTTATTAATTGGTATGTAGAAAAGAATATTAATGTGCCTTGGATGTATTTCTTGATGTTAATTGGATTGATAATATTGGGCATAAAAATTATTTCAAAAAACAATATCACAAATGCTCGTTCTCAAAAACTAATTATAATACCGTTTATTGTATATGCTATTTATTTCATTATAATAAACATCCTAATGGCCTTTCTATACACCAAGCAAAATCAACAGCTTTTCATCAACCTTTATAGTGTCATTAACCTAATTAATTTCTTATCTTACATATCTTATTCTTTAGCACTATTATGGGCACCCAAGAAGGAACAGTTTTTATAGCTTTTGGCATTGTAGCAGGCTTTATTGGCTTGGTGATTTTATTTTTCTTTATTAATTTATTAAAACAACAACGCAGGTATCGTGCTTTGCAAAAAGAAAAGTTAAATTCTGAAATTAATGCGGCCGAGCTGGAGCGTAATCTTATAGCAACTGAATTGCATAACGATATTGGCCCTTATTTGTCCAGCGTTAAAATGCGCTTAGATGTTATTGCTACCCAGCAGCAGGAGGAGTTAGAGGACTGCAAGCTGGCGCTTGATAAATGTGTTCAACAGGTAAGGGGTATGGCCAAAGCCATGGCCCCTTTATCTATTTTTGAAATTCCTTTTCAAGATGCACTTAAAAAATACATACAGGATATTAATGTGCGTGGTGATTTACAAATTCATTTACAAGAACTACATCAGGTAGTGCTAAGCCCCGATCAAAACAACCAAGTATATCGTATTCTACAGGAAATAATTCAAAACACCATTAAGCATGCACAAGCAAGTACTTTAAAAATTGAAATTTCCAAAGAATCTAATAAAACCATTTTAATTCGTACAGCCGACAATGGCAAGGGATATGATTTAGAAACCATACGTAAGCAGCATAAATTGGGATTGGGTTTATTGAGTATTCAAAGCAGGATTGATTATTTAAATGGCACTATGATTAGTTCCGATGAAATTCACTTAGGTACCAGATACAATATTCGCATTCCAATTATCCTTTAACCAAAAAGTATGGAAAAATTTAAAGTTATTACCATTGTTATTGCCGATGACCATGCTTTTTTTAGAGAAGGTTTGGCAAAAGTGATCAATGCCAATAAAAAATTTAAAGTAGTTGGTGCAGCAGCCAATGGTGTTGAATTGGTTGCACTCGCCCAACAATTAATTCCCGATTTGTTAATAGTAGATATTTCTATGCCCGAACTGAATGGTATACATGCTGTTAAGCAAATCATGGAATTAAAAATTCCAACTAAAGTAATTGCGCTTTCCATGCACAATGAGGATTCTATTATTTTACAAATACTCAATGCTGGAGCAATGGGCTTTTTGGATAAAAACACTTCAAAGGATGAAATGTATGAAGCCATTGAAAGTGTATATATACACAATAGGGTATATTTTCCCGAGTCTACCAATAGACATATGATGGATTTATTACGTTCCTCTGCCTATAAACCTTATCCCGAAAAACAAATTGAATTTACCGATCGTGAATTGGAAGTCATTAAAATGGTTTGTAAGGACTTTACTAGCAAAGAAATTGGCGCTAAATTGGATTTGAGCCCACGCACAGTTGATACCCATCGCTTGCGCATCATGGAAAGAATGAATGTTAAAAGTGTTGCAGGCTTAGTAGCTTATGCCTATTCACAGGGAATTATTGTTGGCCCCATTCAGTAAATTTACTGAATCTATTAAATCGAAATTTTTCTATTATTGTTCTTGATTCAATGATGATTGACACTATAGCCATTTATTAATTTGTTTGGGGGAACAGATTCGATACTTGGTTATAGTGCAACAATCATCGAGTCTGATCTTTATTTGGCAGAACATGAACAATTGTTTTTTGTATTATTGCACCTTACAAAATAATTCCAAAAAGAGAAAGTTTTTTTCCAATAGTTGCAATATTGCAACTTCCTCTATTTTTTATCATAATACTTTTGCAAAATTCAATTTGATTCATGGGCTAAAAGCCATGTAAATAGAGTTTTATTTTAAAAGTGTTATATATATGTTTAGGAAGATTTTAATTCTTCAATCATTGCTAGTATTGGCTTTTTTGGGGAATGCACAAGTGAAAATTGGTTCCAATGCAAGCCAAATTAGCAGGGCCTCAATTTTGGAATTAGAGAGTACCAATAAAGGTTTATTATTGCCTCGTATTCAAGATACCATCTTGTTGGATAGTTTAAATCCGCCAGACGGACTGTTGATTTATGTGAAGGATGTAAACAATCGTCAAAACCTATTGGTTCGTAAAAACAATCGATGGGAAACCTTACAATTAAATAGTCAATCCAATTTAGTATTGGGCGCAACTAGCTTAAGTACAGGGGGCACTTATACATCGGTTACTGGTTTGACCAATTTGAGCAGTGCCAATTTGAGTGCAAGTAACATCACGGCCAATACTTTTTCGGGCACCCTTAGTGGTACTGCAAGTAAGGCTAATTTATTAACTACAGCGCGCAATATTAATGGAGTGCCATTTGATGGTTCAGCCGACATTGTGCTTCCTCCTCCTTTTGCTAATAATTTTAATTTAGGTAGTACCAATATAGTTTTAGGGGGTGCTTATTCTTCAGTGACAGGTTTATCTAATTTAAGTGCAACAAATATAACTGCCACAACTTTTTCAGGTACCCTTAGTGGCACTGCAAGTAAAGCCAATGCATTGAGCACTACCCGCAATATTAATGGAGTGCCTTTTGATGGCAGTGCAGATATTACAGTTACCACACCTTCCAACAATGAATGGTATTTGGCGGGCACCACTAATGAAGCGGGTAACAACAAAACATCGGCCATATATAGAACAGGTAGTATTGGTGTGGGCACAAATAGCCCCACAGCAAAATTAGATGTAGCTGCAGGCACCACTACCTCGGTAACGGGAATTAATTTATCTGGATCCATCAACGATTTTTTACAGTACAATGTAAAAAATACAAGTACTGGTACAGGAGCACAAAGTGGCTATGCTGCTACAGCCGACAATGGTACTGATGCTACTGGGTTTGCTTGGATGGGAATAAACAATAGCGGCTTTAATAATCCACAGTTATACAATATTGGCGCAGCGAATGATGTTACTTATATTGGAAGTGGAAATGATATGTATATTGCCAATGCGAATAGTAATAAGTCCATCATTTTTAGTTCAGGCAAATCTACATCACCCTATTTTAATGAAAGAATGCGTATTGCTCCCAATGGTTATTTGGGAATTGGAACAAACGCACCTCAGACCAATTTAGATGTATTGGGAAATATTTATTTAAGAGATAGGGTAGGTGGCATGTCTACAGGTTATGGAATTGAGTGGAGTACCAGTTCCAATGCACCTAGAGTTGATTTTGTCTACAATGGTACTTATGTAGGTCAGTTTGCTTCCGATGCAAATGACTTATTATTAAAAACAAGCAAATTAAATACGGGAGGGTTTCAGTTTTATACCAATATCTCCAATGTAAATGCTTCAAGAATGAATTTAACCAATGCAGGTTATTTAGGTATTGGAATTGTTGGGCCAGTTGGAAGATTAATTGTAAACGACAATGCCTACATCACCAGTATTCCGTTAAATGCTACCAATCTTGCTGACAATATCAATTATCGCCCTTTGTCAAGAGGTCAAGTAACCAATGGAACGACCAATAATGCATTGTCTGATTATTTTACTATTAATAGTATTGCTACTCAGGCACATAATTTAAGCACAGGTGCACCACTTACTTATTTATTACAACCAGCTGGAGGTTTGTTAAGTATTGGAGGCTATGTAAATTTAACTGGCATCAAATCAAATACAAGTAGCCCTACAGTAGTTACTAGTAGTGCAACAGGTTTGGACAATATTATTGCCATAAATAGCAACGGAGAATTGTATAAAAAACCAGCAACGAATATCACCAACTTGGTTTCAACTGGAGCATCTTTCTCCTATACACTTACTATCAACGACAATAACACTACTATTTTTGTGAGTACAAATGCAACTGGCACGCTTAATGCAAATATCAATATTCCAAATGGAATGCCAGCAGGATTTACTTGTCAAATTATTAATGACGGCACTGGGCACCTAGGTTTTACTGCAACAGGTACTGCAACGCTTAGTAGTGCTAATGGCTATAGTGCAAGAACTGCTTTTTCGGGTGTTCATATTGTATACAAAACTAATACGGCAGCATATTTAACCGGAGATATTGCTCCGTAAAAATTTTTATATTATTCAATTGGGATGTATGCGTATTAAGATTTGTTTTTTAATTGTATTCATAATGAGTGTAAATGGCGCATTGCATGCGCAGGAAACTTTTATTGCGCCCAATGCCGAAATGCATTTGCTCAATGGACAAATTTCCATTTTTGGAGATTTTTTAAACGAAGGTTCTTTGGTGAGCTATGATAGTACACAGGTAAATTTCTATGGACTCAATTGGCAAAATGGACATACTGCTACATTTCCTTTTTACAATACGGGTGGGCTATTTATTTTCAATAATAATAATGTTGGCGGCAATGGCTATTTAAAACAACAAACCATTAGTGGAGGTTTTAATGTACTTACAAAAAAAGGTCCCAGCTTGCCCATCTTGCAAGTCAATAACCCTGCTGGACTTAAGTCTATTGATTTTAGCGATGTTAATATTCTTAAAAAACTGGAACTCATTAATGGTAAATATTTTGCGAATGGCAATAGCCTTTATATGGGTGAGGTAGGAAGATCCACTGGTGTCATTGCTCAATATAATGAAAGTAAATACATCGTACTTGACAATACGCTTTATGGAGGATACCTCTATTTTGCCAATTGCTCACCCAATACCTCTATTATTTTTCCAATAGGTGCAGATAGTAATTATTATACGCCTGTTTCCATAATGCACCAAGCCCTTGCACAAGATTTACGTGTTCGTGCATTTAATACTGTTTTTGACAAAGCCAATGCAGGGGATTGGGGAAATCCTAATTTTGTGCAAACTACCTGGCAGGTTGGTAAAACCATAACAGATCAATTGCCTGTATCCATTGGATTACAACATCCTGCAGCCCTTGAAGGTGTATCATTTTCGAATGCAAGGTCGTCTTCTTTTATTACGCATTTTAATACCCATTACCAACAATGGGATACTGTGCCAGGTGCTGCGCCTAGTATTGGCAATCTTACTACGGGAAATTGGATTGCCAATACTTTTTTACACACCAGAACTTTTAATACCACTATGGGAATGGATGAATATTTTTCCAAAACAGTGGACAGGGCTTCGGTTGAATTAGCAAAAAACTTGAACAGTGTAGTAAAACAAACAGATGGCACTTATAATCTTGATTTTACTTTTCAAGTTAAAAACAATGGACTTAAAAAAATTGAGGCTTTGTTGGTGTCTGATAATCTACAATCTGTTTTCCCTAGTGGTGTAGGTATTAAAGTACTCAATGTTTTTAGTACAGGTAATCTTTTATTAAATACCAATTATACAGGTATGGGAATTGATACCAATCTACTCGTTTCCAATTCCACGTTGGAGCCGGGTAATACCGATACTATACGATTAATAATCAATGCCAATTTCCAAAAAATAAGTGGTCTCTTTTTTAATACCGCTATTGCAAAAGCAACCATTCATTTAGGAAGCACAGCAGCCAACGAAGCCCTTGCTTTTTCTAGTAATGGATTAGACCCAGATGCTCCAGTCAATCCCACACCAATTGAGATTGCTGCACCTGCCAATGGAATTTTTATACCCGGTGGTTTTTCACCAAACCAAGACGGCATTAACGATTATTTTGTTTTAGGCAATACCATTAACTATAATGTTAAGCTTGAAGTATTTAATAGATGGGGTAATAAAGTATATGAAAGTACTGGGTATTATCAAAATAATTGGGATGGAAAAAGCAATCAAGCCAACACTTTTGCTAATAACGAGTTAGTAGATGGCACTTATTTTTATATCATTCAAGTGTTTGATAAAATATCAGGAGAGTTGGTTCAAAAGCCAATTGGATTTATAACTATTAAGAGAGATTGATGAGCATGAGAAAGCTATTAATGTTAATCATTTTTTGTATTTGCGCAGGATTAAAATCCTATGCACAGCAAGAGCCTATATATGGACAGTATATGTTTAATACTTTGGCCATTAACCCGGCTTATGCAGGGAGTCATGATATGATTGGCGCTACCATGCTATATAGAAATCAGTGGATTGGGGTACCAGGTGCTCCCAAAACTACCATGGCCGGGATTGATATACCCGATAATGTCAATGGATTGGGCTATGGTTTTCAAATTGTAAACGATCAAATAGGTGTTCAAAATACAACCGGATTAACAGGGGCCGTTTCCTATCGCACCCATTTGTTGAATGAAAATGATGAACTCTCAACAGGTATTCAATTTGCATTCGCTAATTACCAAGCCAATTTTGCTTCCATTGCATTGATTCAAAATTTTGATCCCAGTTTTACAGGTATCACAATCAATAAATGGCTTCCTAATGCTGGAGTTGGAATGTATTACCATAATGAGAAATTCTTTTTAGGTATTTCGGCACCTGTTTTGTTAAATAGTCAAGTGGGTTTAAGGAAAACAGATTTTCAAAATAGTGCCGCTTCGGTATTCTCTACTCCTCATTATTTTTTAAATACTGGATACGTAATGAATATAGATGAAGATTTTGCAATGAAGCCTTCACTATTACTAAAGGCAGTATCGGGCGCACCAATCAATTGGGATTTAAATACCAATATTTATTATCGCGATGCTTTATCAATTGGCGCCTCCTATCGTTCTAATGCAGCATTAGTTGCTATGTTTCAAATAAGGCTTAATGAGCAATGGCAATTTGGTTATGCATATGAAAAAACTTTGTCCAATATAAAATACTATTCCACAAATACACATGAATTCATGTTTAGGTATGAAATGAAACCAATTAAATCCATTTTACATCCCCGAACTGCAGGTCATAGCATCTATTTTTAATTTCTACTAAATGAGTTTCTTTTTTAAATATATATTATTCATCAAGCGCAGTTGTATTACAATTGCATTTGTGTTTTTTGCTCATGCTACACAGGCACAGATGAAATTGGGTAACAAATACTTCGCAAAAGGCATGTACTATGAAGCTATTCAACAATACAAAAGCATCCTCCATAAATCACCCGATATTGCAATGGTGTTTGAGCCATTGGGTACGGCGTATTTAAATATGAATCAATATGATAGTGCGCTTAAATATTTCGATAAAGTTCATCATAATGACCGTCAATCCAATGCATTTCTTATTAAGTATTTGTATGCTTTAAAAGCCAATGGTAAAATTGATCAAGCATTGTCAATTATAACTAATTATCAAAAAGAACACAGGTTAGATTCGGCGTTACATTCAATTTTTGAGGGCTTGGTTTTTGCCAACAAGCCCACTTCTTTGCAATGGCAGGTAGTTCCAACTCATTTAAACAGTGCCTATCGTGAATTTTCGCCGGTGCTCTTTGACAGTAATATATTGTTTGTTTCCAATGAGCCATCTCATCAAAAAAGATTTAGAAACTTTAGTTATCATACAAATAAAGAAACGAACAATACATCTAAACTTAACATTTACAAAGTAGATACGAGTAGTTTATTGACTACCGATTCTTTTTATATATATTCACCAAGCTTGTGGTTTGAAAGTAAAAATCATATTGGTCCATTTACAATCACAAAGCAAAATAATATCTATTTTACCACCAATAACAGTTCGTTTAAAAAAGTAAGTAGTTTAGGATTACGTATTGGTAAAATTGAAAATGGGAAAATTATTGGAGTTAAGAAATTTAACTACAACAATAAAGAATATTCCATTGAGCACCCAAGCATAAGCACTTCAGGCAAGTATTTATATTTTGTGTCTGATATGCCAGGTGGTAAAGGGGGTTTTGATATTTATATGTGTTCGCTTTTGGATAGTGTGCAACAAACCTGGTCTATTCCTACTTTATTAAACGATTTTGTGAATACGCCTGGTAACGAAGGGTTTCCTACCATTGTTGGAGATACTGTATTGTATTTTTCGTCAAATTATTTGCCGGGCTATGGGGCTTTAGATATTTTTAAAGTACCCTTACAAAATGGTTTGCCCATTCAAATGCCTGTAAATTTAGGTAGAGGAATTAATTCAACTGCAGATGATTTTGGAATTGTATTTAAAAAGCTGGACAAAGAAGGTTATTTTTCTTCCAACCGTAACCAGTGTAATGACGATATTTTTAGCTTTAATTTTATTGAATCTACTGTTCCCCCGAGTGATTCTATAAAAGTCGACAGGAATGTAGCTGATACTAGTATACTTCCTGTCGAAAAGGCAACTTTGAATTACTCTTCTGATTCAATCTTGTCAGATAGTGTGATAGATAAAAAATGGGTGGTGGTTTATTATGCATTTAACCAATCAGCGCTTTCAAAAAATGCTAAATTATCATTAGACAGCTTAGTAGAGCGCATAAAAAATCATAGTCATGTTAAAGTGATTTTAGGGTCATTTGCTGACCCTGTTGGAGATCCAAATTATAATTTATTGCTTTCACAAAAACGCGCTCAAGCTGTTCTTAATTATCTGCATCAAAAAGGAATCAACAAGTCAAATATAATTGCGCAATATTTTGGCAGTAAATATTTAGTTTCTAAAAAACCAAAACTTGCCAAAAAGAATCGTCGCACCGAAATTATGCTTACTTATCAACAAAATACAAATTGGCTATTGCTGCATAAATCAACAAAGCCGTTGTTAATTAATAAATCTAAAAGATAATCTCTTCATCTTTCTATGAAACTCTCTACAAAACTTTCATTAAATTCTTTATTGTTTAATAAAAATCTTTATGCCTTATTGCCAAAGATTATTAAACTATTAAAAATTAAAAAAATTAAGAAAGGAGAATTTTTGATTAAAGAGGGGGATGTATGTAATTGTTTTTATTTTATCGAGAAAGGCATTATGCGCAATTTTGAAGAATACAATAACAAGGAAATAACTTTATGGTTTTTTAGTGAAGGAGAATTTGTAACTTCTTTATTTAGTTTGTATAATCAGGTACCTAGTAAACAATATATAGAAGCACTTGTGGATTGTGAAATTTATACCATTCCTAGAGAAGTGTTTGTGGAAATTACAAATATTAGTAATGAAGTGGCCTTGTTTATATTAGATGAACTCATGAACCAATATTCTGACTTTTTAATGAAAACAAGAAAGCTTAGGTTTATGAGTGCCGAAGAAAAGTTTTTACAATTACAAGAATTACATCCAGGTTTTATTGAAAAAGTAACACAAAAGCATTTAGCCTCTTATTTAGGGATTGATCACACTTATTTAAGTAAAATTATTTCTAAATACGCACAAGCCTAAAAAGGGTTTATTTCACCCAGGACTTCATCAATTCTCCCGGACTCAATAATCGGGCATGATCCAGTATTTCAACAAGGGCCATGGTTTTTTGTGTTTTTAAATCACTGAGTCCTTTTACAATGGTATAAGAGTCTTTCAATAAATAAAACACATTGGTAGTGAGGTTCAATGTTTTTTGCTGCACACTATTTGTTTGCATTTCCTTTACGCTAATGGCATTGAGTTCGTACAACATTTGTGCATACAATTGAATACTGCGCTTTTCGCATTTTCCATTTTGCAAAATAGTGGGTTGCGCCAAGCACCAGGCATTGAGTAGTTTTATTTTATGCGGACTATTTTCGGTAATCATGGCTGCACTTAAGCTATACACCAGTCCATCCATTTTCCAGCGCACTGTATTGTACACGGCTAATGCTGTATCCTTATTGCCTGTTGTTTTTAGCGCATTTGTTAAATAACTTTCACTGGTATATTTTATTTCAAATAATCTATGCAATAAGTCCTGTGTTGCAATAGGGCTTTGTTCCAACTGCCCGTAGGCAGCTGAAACAAAGAATGCCCCAATAAGTAATAGACATTTCATGTGTTGGGTTTTAAATGAAAAATGTTTTGTCCTGTAGCATTCCCTCAATTTGTGGATTTTGATCATAGCCATTTTTATCTAAATCGGTATTGACTAGGTTTACAATACTGGCCATGGGCTTTTGCAAATTTTTACTGAGGTTCTCAATTAAATAATGGGTGAACGCCCCATTAAAGCGGTTATTGATAATGGCATCGGCACTTAATTGCTCCGAGGTACAGGCGCTTAATAAAGCGCCATTTAAAGGGGGAATAAAGGCCAGGGCCTCTGTATTGTGTTGAATACCAGTGTTTTGTGCATGTGTTGCTGGTCTTTGAGGCAGGTTAAAATAACGGTAAATGGGTCCACCAGGTACTTCGGGGTCACGGGATAGGTCCTCGGCGTGGCAGCTGTCTGAAATCCATACAAAATGTACACCCCTAGGAATACCGGCAAACAAATGAGCAAATTCCTTATCCCTTAGGGCCGTGGCAGCCGTTCCGTCAAAGTCATAGGGGCAAATAATTTCATCCATACCATCGGGCTCCAAACGAGGAAACAGGGTAGGTGCTTGGGCTCCATGTCCGCTATAATGAAACAGCAATTGATCCCCGGCTTCGGCCCCATCTAATAACCATTGAATGTTGGCAATAATGCCAGCCTTGGTAGCTTGCTTGTCGGTAATTTTTTTAATATTTTCTTTTGCATACACTTTGTTTTTGTCTGCAATAAAATACTCCATATCCAAAATGTCATTAATGCATCCTCTTAGTGCATTGCCAGGATTTGGATACTGATTAATACCTACTAGTAGTGCTTTGTTTTTCATAATGAATTGATTTGTTTCAATGAATGTAGAATTAAAAACGAGTATATCAAATTTTAGTTTTACATTTATATGCAGGTCTGAAAGCGTTTGCTAGAAAGGATTCTAGACAAATTTAGAAAAGGCAAAACAGCACTGCATTTTATTTTTCATTACTTAGAATAATTGCTAAAACTTTTTTTATGGATCAAAACAACTCACCTCGTTTTTGGAAAAGTTTTTTACTTTTTTTAATTGCATTGTTGTTATTAGTGATTACTGCGCCTTTTGGTTTTGTGTACGCGATCATTCGTCAAACGCTTATTAAAAAGGCAAAATCATTGACTATGTTTTTTATTGAAATGGCATTGGTATTAGATGAAGCAGGCAATGTGGTGATGCAACATTTATTAAATGATCTTTTGCTTATTAAAAACGAAAGCACTTATTATTTTGGCAATAAAAAAGAAACCATCAGTAGCGTGATTGGCAAAAACTATTTAACTGGCAATTTAACTACCCTAGGGAAAGCCCTGAATGCTTTTTTAAATTTCATTGATAAAGGACATTCCTTAAACTCCATTATTTATGATGTGAAGCGTTGGGAAAAACCCCCTTTTTCTGAGCTTAAATAACTAGCTTTATCCTAACATAATCCCCCTTTTTTTAATATCTTTATTCAGTTATAAAACCTAGGTGTTTTATGTCCTAACTTATTCATTATCTGTGACTAAGAATGGCTTTGCCTTGCAAAATTTTGTATATGTTTAAATTTAACTTATTCGTTTTCACCCTTTGCCTGTTTTTTTCGGGTTGTTTAAAATCGGGATACAAGGAAGCGGTAGTGTACAACAATAATTTTACTACAGGTAATACCAGCAATTTAACTGGCGCAGTATTATGGAATTGGAACGGACAAAAACTAATTGGCCGTTATAATAATGGTGGCTTTGATTTGGATTTAAACAATTTGCCTAGTCATACTGCATTGGAAATTACCGTGGTTCCATATTTTCACGATAGTTGGGATGGAAGTACCAATGTAGGAGGCATTGATGGTCCCGATATTTGGCAAATGAAAGTAGATGGTAATTTGTTGGTGAATTCCACATTCTCCAATTCACCTTGTAATAGCATGTATTGCTTACAACAATCTTATCCCTTGCCTTACAGTACAATTAACAATCCGCCTATGACCAATGCTATACAAATTTTACCTGGCGTGGGACATTGCAGTGGTATAGATGCAACCTCTGTTTATAAAATGGTTAAGACCATCGCACATTCAAGTAGTTCTGTAAAAATTAGTTTCCATGATTTGTTGGTACAAACCAATGTGCCCGATAAACTATGTGACGAGTCCTGGTCCATGAGCAGTATTGTAGTGAAAACTATTAACAACCCTTAATTTTTTAATTGAAGTTTAACTTTCCTGCCATTGGGCAGTTTACCGCTTTATTAATATTAAACATCAGCAATGCGTTGTTTCAGCTCATGGTGATTCCTTTATTGGTGCATCATGCCAACACTGCATTGGTGGGTACTTATTTTTTAGTGCTTTCCTTTGGCGTGCTCGCAAGCATCTTTATTAATTTTGGTACGGGTCAAACAGCAGTGGTGGAAATACGTAAGGCACAGGAGCATCCCCGTTTATGGCCAAGCATTGCAGCTCAGGTTTTCAGTTTGCGTTTTTGGGCTTTGTTGTTGGCCATAGTAGTTTGTGTTGTATTGTCGTTCACCGTTAACAATGGCTGGTATTATTTATGCGCCTTGCCTTTATTGGTTTCAGAGTGCATCAATCCACAATATTTTTTAATTGCCACATACAATATTGCACAATATAGTTTGCTCAACGCTTTTTTACGCATTTGTGCTTTTGCAGGCATATATATTTTTAGAAACCATGAACATGTGGTAGCCATTGCTTTATTGTTTTCGGGTTGTAGTGTGCTAGTGTTACATTTAAAATACCTGCAAACTGCATTTTTCATCAAAAACATTTTTGCGCATTTGCTCGGATTTAAAAAAACAATTCAATTGGTAAAAGCACAAAGCTTGGTATTGGGTAATGGGCTCACGGTGCATTTGCAACAATCTTTGTTTTTATTTGCACTTCCCAATTTTGCAAGCCCTGTATTTTTATCGGCCTATGGTTTTATTGATAAATTAATTTCAAGTGGAAGGATGATGGTGAATGCTTACAGTGCCGCAGTGATGCCTCATGCTGCAGGCACCCATCAACAAGGTAAAGCGCATTGGGAAAAATTAAAGCGTCAACAAAATAAAATATTGGCCCTGCTTTGTGTTGCAGCAGGTGCTATCATTTATTTTTTCCCCGAACAAATTTTAATGATTTTGTTATGGGGTAAAAAACAAAACAATGCCGAATTTTTTAATCAAGCTACAGTCTTATTAAAATTAATTGCCCCTGTGCCATTATTGATTGCGTTGAATGTATTGAATGTGGCCGAACTATTATTGGATAAAAAATACCTGGCCTATTTTATTGCTGGCGTATTGGTTTTACTCGTGGCTATTTTGTTTGTGGTATTTATGTACTTAGGCTTGCCCATGAAAGTAGCGGGTTATTATCCTGCCATTATTGAAGGCAGTTGCTTGCTTATTTATTTTTTAATTTTAAAAGGACTAAAGCATGCAAAAAATTAAGTTTGCATTTTTGGTTCTTTTAATAGTAAGTGCACATAGCTTGTTGGCGCAGGAAGTTTTTATGCAAGACAGTATTCGTGTAAAATTACTTCCTTTTAAAACCAGCTTACAATGGGTGGGGGATCATCCTTACGATTGGAACGATGGTCCCATGGTGCCCGCCAAGGGTTGGCAGCAATACCTGAATGCCGGTGTAAATTTGCAATGGAAAAATTGGGAATTGCAATTGGCCCCCGAATTAGTAGCAGCACAAAATTTAGCGTACACAGGTTTTAGCGAAAGCATGGATCAAGTGCATTGGAGAGATTACTATCGCTTTTATAATTTTATTGAAACCCCCGAACGTATGGGGCAGGTACAATACAATCATTTATTCTTAGGGCAATCCTTTGTGAAGTTTACGCATCACAACACAGTGTTTAAATTGTCTAGTGAAAATAAATGGTGGGGTCCAGGTTTTAGAAATGCATTGATACTTTCTAACAATGCAGCAGGCTTTCCACATGTTAGCATTGCTAATCAAAAACCCTTGGCTTCGCGCTTGGGCACTTTTAATTATGAACTGATTTGGGGACAACTTATTAATAGTGGGTTTCCTCCACCAGCATCTTACCTAACTTATTTTGGAGAACAATTGTATGCGCCCAAGGAAAATCGTGACCGTGCGTTTCAAGCCATGCATATAAATTATATTCCCAAATGGTTTCCAAATCTTACCCTAGGTGTGGAACAATCTTTTGTGCAATATACCAATCAATTAAAAGGCATTGCCGATTACCTGCCCATTAAAAATATTATTTATCGTTTGCCCAACGATGTATTGAATCAACCCATTACCCTCACTGCATTTTATTTTAATTATGCATTTCCTGCAGTGCAAGCAAAAATTTATGGGGAATTTGGTTGGAACTTAAATCGCACCAGTTTACGTAATTGGTTGGTGCAACCTGATAAAGGTTTTGCCAATGTATTGGGCTTTAGTAAAATCATCCCTACCAATAAAGCACATTACTGGGAGTTTAAAGCCGAGATGGCCAATCTGCAATTGCTTACCGTGGCTGAGCAATTTACAACGGGGGCTCCGCCTAGTTGGTACCTGGGTTCCTATGTGCGTCAAGGCTATACCAACAATGGAAAAATTATTGGTGCAGGTGTGGGACCCGGAGGAACTTCACAAACATTGGAATTGAATTGGCGAAAAGGAATGAATCGCATAGGCATTAGTGCCGAGCGTCGTTTACACAACAATGATTTTTATGTGTACTCGTTTACACCCTCGGGTGATTTTAGAAGATTTTATGTAGACTTTGCAACTACTTTAAAAGTAGATTGGCGTTTGGGCCAATGGGATATCGGTCCACGCTTAAGTTATATTCAAACCAATAATTACAATTGGGAATTGTTTCAAACCAATCCCGATAAATATTTTGTACCAGGTCATGATATTCAACAAGTCACAAGCAAGTTGAATCTTACCTATCATTTTTAGTAAAGAGTAATGCATTCGGAAAAAAGACTGGCAATTGTTTTAGTGAACTGGAATAGTTTTGATCTAACCCGTGACACTTTATTGTCTTTGCAAAAAACCAATTACCAACAATATGATTGTATTGTGGTAGACAATGGTTCGGTCGATGATTCTGCGCAACAATTAGCTGCTGCTTTTCCTGCAATGATTTTGTTAAAGGCAGGAGAGAACAAAGGATTTACTGGAGGCAATAATATAGGCATGCAGTTTGCCTTGGACAAGGGATACGAATACATTATGATGCTCAACAATGATGTTGAAGTTGACGAAAATTTTTTAGCGCCCTTGATTGAAAAATTGGATGCAGATCAAAACATTGCTGCAGTGCAACCCCTTATATATTTTCACCACAATAAGAATTTAGTGTGGAATGCAGGATCTACTTACAATACATTATTGGGTATTTGCACTACACCCAATTACAATCAAAATGATCCTAAACATGCGCTTGTTGGGAAATCAAAAAAGATTGATTGGATTACCGGTTGTGCGATGATGCTGCGTGCATCGGTTTTACAACAAATTGGATTATTGAAAGAAGGGTTCTTTATTTATTACGAGGACGTGGATTTGTCTTTTCGTATAAAAGAAGCAGGATATGGTTTGGCTTATGTGCCTAATTCTATTATCTATCATATTGCAGGCATGTCGCATAAAACCAAAGAAAAAGGAAAAGAAGGTTTTGTGAGTCCCAAAGTACATTTTTTAAATGCACGCAATCGCATTTGGTTTTTAAAAGAACACACGCCTTTGTGGGCTTCGCCATCGGTATGGTTGTTTCAAGTATTTTATTTTTTTACCATAGGATTCTATTTTATTTTTAGGGCGCGTTGGCAAAAGTGGTTGGCCTGGAACAAAGGCATTTGGCAAGGACTTACCACACGCGTTGCATAACACAACATTTATGAGCAAAATTATTATAACAGGAGTAGCAGGTTTATTGGGGTCTAGAATGGCCGAGTGGATTATTGAAAACCATCCCGAACACACCATTATTGGTATTGATGATTTATCGGGTGGCTATATTGATTATGTGCCTGCTAAAGTAGAATTTCATCAATTAGATTTAAGCAAGGCCGATATTGCACCTTTGTTTGAAAATGCTTCCATCGTATATCATTTTGCCGCTTATGCCGCCGAAGGCCTAAGCCCCTTTATACGCAAATACAATTACAATAGCAACTTAATTGCCACTGCCAATGTGGTGAATGCATGTATTCAACACAATATTGGTCGTTTGGTTTTCACTTCCAGTATGGCCGTATATGGTCATGGCAAACCTCCTTTTAAGGAAAGCGATCAGCCCAATCCTATTGATCCTTATGGTGTAGCAAAATATGCATGTGAAATGGATATTCAAATTGCAGCAGAACAACATGGTTTAGAATTTTGCATTATTCGTCCACACAATGTGTATGGATACAATCAAAATATTTGGGATCGTTACAGAAACGTGTTGGGCATTTGGATGTACCAACATATTAACGGATTGCCATTTACCATTTTTGGGGATGGCAGTCAACAACGTGCATTTTCTTGTATAGATGATTGTTTATTGCCTTTGTGGAAAGCAGGCAACGATGCGCGTGCTAAAAATAAAATCATCAATATTGGAAGTTGGAAGTATTGGAGCATTAAAGATGCTGCCGAAACCTTGAAACGCATTATTGGTAATGGCGAAATAAAACATGAGCAAGCGCGTCATGAAGTGAAAGACGCTTTGCCTTCTCATGAACTAAGTGTTACTTTATTGGACTACGAGGACAATACCAGTTTGGAACAAGGTTTAACCGCTATGTGGAACTGGGCCAAGCAACAACCCATTCGTAAACAAAAATCATGGGATACTTACGAATTAGAAAAAGGCATTTATGGCTTTTGGAAAAACAAATAGCAATTCATTTTAGTTAAGACTTTACATTTTTAGTTGAATAAATTTTTACTTTTATTATTAATCGTTTTAATAACTGCAACACAGTTAACTGCACAAACCATTTCCTTAGATCAGGATTTTAGAAACGATCAAGCACGCCGTTTACAATTATTAGCGAGCCAAGATTCAACAGGCAAACCATTGGTTGATCCTGCACTTAGTTTTATGGTGCAGCCCATTCAAATGCAAAACGGATCTTATCCCCTGCAATGGAGTAAATCCTTTTTTGGCAAATGGGGCAAGCTCGCCGTATTGCCTGTACAAATCACACAACAATATGTAAGTGATTTTCCTTTTCAGGAATTAGATGGACCCATGGTGGCTAGCAGTGGTTATCAAGTAATGGCTTCGGCAGGATGGTATACAAGGGTTGGGCCACTTACTATTCAGATGCAACCACAATGGGTGAGTGCACAAAATAATTCTTACACGGGTGTGCAAGCCGGTATTCCTTTTCAAAAAATGTATTGGGGCAATTCAAGTATTCGTTTAAATGCTGGTCCTGCATCGGTGGGCATTAGTTCCGAAAATATTAGTTGGGGTCCGTCCTTGTTTAATCCTTTAATGATGAGTAGTCATGCGCCAGGATTTTTACACGCCACTATTAATAGTATTCGTCCATTAAAAACCTTTATGGGTTATTTTGAATGGCAAATCATTGGGGCGATGTTGGATCCCTTACAAGCACGTTTTCAAAATTTAGCCGAGGTTTCAACCGCTACTGCACCAGGCCGACGTTATTACAATGGAGCCAGTATTGTGTATTCGCCTCGTTGGATAAAAGGATTAAGTGTGGGAGTAGTAAGAGTGGTACAAGAACCCGAACGCGTTTTGGATTTGAATCATCAATACTTTCCCTTGGTAAATAATGTTGCACGTGCGGCCGATGCGAATTATGATATTGAACAAGATCGCGATCAATACGGAGATTTTTTTATGCGTTATTTAATGCAACCCGCCAATGCTGAATTTTATATAGAGTGGGGGCGCAACGATGCTTATTATAATTTAAGAGATGCCATTCAAAGATTGGATCATTCAAGGGCTTATACATTGGGATTGAGAAAAATATTCAATGTAAGTGCCAATCAAAAACAATATTGGCAATTGATTTCAGAATACACCCGAATGCAACAACCACCCTCCTGGCCTTTATTGAGTGCAGGAACTTGGTATGTTCACAGCAGGTCAATTCAAGGATATACTAACGAAGGACAAATTATGGGAGCCACATTGGGACTAGGTGGCAATGGTGCTACCTTACGCATCAGTAAATTTGATGGACTTAAATCCTACAGTTTCCAATTTAATAGTTACACGCACGATGCAGTGTATTATGAATCCTCCGATCTAGCATTTGCCAATCCAAGCCTAACCAAATGGGTGGACTATGGCATTCGGTTGATGATGGACAGGCCTTTTAAAAAAGCAATCCTATCTGCCACTATTGGAGTAAAGCGTTCCTTTAATTATGGCTATACGCAACCAACAGGGGCAAGCGGTTTGGGATTAAACAATCCCAATGATATAAATAGTTATTTATTTAAAATTGGTTTTACTTTTTAATTTACTAGCATTTGCTTTGTGAAAGTAGGCATTGACATACGTGATTTACGCATTGCACAAACAGGCGCCAAAACCTATTTGTCTGAACTTGCCAAAGCTTGGCAAGCTTTGCCCAATGCGCAAATAGTTTTATTGGACACCAAGTACAGTGTATACAAGGGCAATAATAAATTCTTGAAAGCCATTGAGCATATTCGTTTTTTTTGGTGGAAGCAAGTGCAATTGCCTCGATTAGCAGTTAAAAATAATTGCACCCATCTTTTTTGTTCTGATTTTTTTGTGCCATATTTCAAAAAATGGAATGGACACACTTTAAAAACCATTGCAGTTTTACACGATGCGTTTTTTTGGGAAAGCCCCGAACATTATAATGCCATTTGGTTAAAACTATTTCATTTAGTAGGTGTGCCTGCTGCTAAAAAAGCCAATTTATTAATTGTACCAACACAGTATGCCAAGCAGCGTATTTTAAGTTTTGAAAATTTTGATCCGCAAAAAATATGCGTGGTTATGGAAGCGGCCAAAACCCTTCCTTTATTAAACTATCCTGAAGCGGAATTGGAAAAAGTAAACGCAAGTTTGGTGTACAGGGATTATTTTTTGCATGTGGGTGTTTTAGAGAAAAGAAAAAACCTAGTGAAACTTTTGGAAGCTTTTGCTTTTGTATATAGGAATCATCCTGATTATGCATTGGTGTTGGTGGGCAATACGCCTGTGAAAGAAAAATTGAATGATGCGCCTGCGATTGCTGCCGCCATTCAAAGATTAGGTTTGGAAAAAGCCGTGGTGCAATTGGGTTATTTGGATGCTGCCAATTTAGCTTGTGTGTATCAATCGGCCTTTGCTTATGTGTTTCCATCCTTGAACGAAGGATTTGGTTTACCTGTTTTAGAAGCTTTTCATGCAGGCCTTCCAGTAATTTGTGCCAACAATTCGGCATTGCCCGAAGTAGCAGGAGAAGCCGCCTTGTATTTTGATCCCAACAATGCAAATGATTTGGCTTTTTGCATGGAGCAATATATTCTCAATCCTAAATTGCGCAATCAATTTATTGATAAAGGACAGGAAAGATTCCAACATTTTTCTTGGAAAGCATCGGCACAATCCATTCATCAAGCTTTACTCGCTTTATAATTTATACAGAATGAACACTCCTTCAAAACGTTTTGCTAAAAACTGGTCTAGCTCCAATAAATTACTTACCTATTATTATTTGGCCTTCTTTTTTTTAAGAGGTTTGTGTATGCGTTTTTTGATTGGAAGTGTTAAAGGAAAATTATTGATTGGTAAAAATGTTTCCATTCGCTATCCGCGTAATTTAAGGGTAGGGCGCGATACCATTATTGAAGATGGAGTAGAATTGAATTGCTTAGCAACCAATGGCATTCAATTGGGTGACAGAGTAAGTATTGGTAAATATGCAATCATTCGTCCTTCGAATATTTATGGAGGAGCTATTGGGGAAGGATTGTTATTGGGGAACCATTCCAATATTGGTCCTTATAATTATATTGGTTGCTCAGGAAAAATTACCATTGGCAACAATGTTATGATGGGTCCTCGTGTGAGTATCTATGCCGAAAATCATGTTTTTGACAATCCTAATATTACCATCAAGGAGCAAGGCGTGGAAAAACAACAAGTAATTATTGAGGACGATTGTTGGATTGCTTCCAATGTAGTGATCACAGCGGGGGTAACCATTGGAAAAGGTTCGGTGATTGCAGCAGGTGCAGTAGTAACGGAATCCTTTCCTCCTTATTCAGTTATTGGAGGAGTGCCTGCTAAATTGTTAAAGGCTCGTAAGGTTTAAGTTTCGATTTTTTAAAATGCGCATTTTATTATTACATAGCTCCTCGGATATTTACGGAGCAAGTAAAATATTTTTACAAACAGTTCAGTTGCTAAAACGCAAAGGTCATCATCCCATTGTGGTTTTGTCCAATGTGGGTGCGTTGTCTATTGAATTAGAAAAAGCTGGAGTGCATGTGCATATTATTAACCTTGCGATTTTAAGAAGAAAGTATTTTAATATCTCGGGATTGTTAAATCGTTACAAGCGATGGAAACAAGCCGTGCGTGAATTGGACTATATTATTACAACGCATCAAATTGATATGGTGTATTCCAATACGGCTGCCGTACTTGTGGGTGCATATATTGCTAAAAAAAGAAAGCTGCAACATATTTGGCATTTGCATGAAATTATTGAGCGTCCTGTTTTCTTGCATCAATTTTTAGCTTGGTGTTTACGAAACACAACGCATAAAATAATTGTTGTTTCTAAAGCCGTGGAAGCACATTGGCAGGATGCATTGAATACAGCTACTGCAAAAAATCCGCATCCCGCGCCCATTATGTACCAAGTGTACAATGGATTATTGCCCATGAATAATCATGAAAGTGCAACAACTACACAATTAAGAACTCAATACGGCATTCCTTTGAATGCGCTAGTAATTGGCATGGCTGCTAGAATTCATTTTTGGAAAGGCCAATCTTATTTTATTGATATTGCACGCAAGCTATTGATTATGGAAGCAGCAGGACAATTGCCTACTAACAATCAACCCTTGTATTTTTTAATTGCAGGCGATCCTTTTCCTGGCTATGAACATTTGCAAGTAGAAATGGAAAAGTCCATTCAACAATATCATATTAGCGATCGTGTTCAATATATTGGATTGATAAAGCAAATGGATTTATTTTATCATGCCATAGATGTGTTGGTTTTGCCTTCACAGCAACCCGATCCACTTCCAACTGTAGTGTTAGAAGCCATGCAGTTTAGCAAGCCAGTAATTGCTACTGCACAGGGGGGCGCATTAGAAATGGTAATTGGTATGGAGGAAGCGGCTATTGGCGCATCCGCAACGGGCATTTTTATTCCTTTACAAGATATACAAGTAGCAGCTAAAAAAATTGCATCCATTTTAATCCCCGAAACGCTGCATGCAATGGGTGTTGCAGGCAAACAAAGAGTGGACAATTATTTCAGTGCAGCATCTTTTGAGAAAAACATGCTGCAAATTTTTGAAAGTGAATCATGACGGAGTCTAATCAAAATAATATCCCAACAAATAATGCTGCTCCATTAAGTGTAGCGATAATTGGTTCTAGAGGATATCCCCATGTGTATAGTGGTTATGAAACCTTGGTGAAAGCCTTGGCTGAAAGATGGCCTGCACAAAATGTGCAGCTCACTGTGTATTGTCATGCATATTTATTTAAACATAAACCCAAAATGGTGAATGGTGTACGCCTTGTGTACATCCCCACTATTGCCTCTAAAATATTGGCACAGCCCCTGCATTCCTTTTTGGCTTTTTGGCATGTAGTGTTTTCAAAAATCGATGTGGTATTGGTATTGAATGTGAGCAATGGTCCTTTTGGCTTTATTACCCGCCTGTTTGGAAAACCTACCATGATGAATGTAGATGGATTAGAGTGGTTGCGCCCTAAATGGAAAGGATTCGGTGCCAAGTATTTTAAATGGGCGGCAAGAATGAGTGTGCGTTTTAATGATTTGTTGATTACCGATGCCGATGCCATGCAAGCCATTTATTTAAAAGAGTTTGGCGCTAAGAGTGTGGTAATTACTTATGGCGCAGAAACAAGTGTGGGTGCGAATAGTAAATACTTATTAGATTGGAATTTGCAAGAGCGCGATTATTATTTGATTGTGGGTAGAATGATTCCAGATAACAATGCCGATGTGTTAATTGAAGGATTTATTCAATCCAATAGCACCAAAAAATTAGTGATTGTAGGCGATGTACCCTATGCCGATGCCTATGCCGATAAAATTAGATCCTACCAGGATCCTCGATTGGTATTCACAGGGTATGTGCGCAGCCCCGAAACCCTGGCCAGTTTATATAAATATTGTTATGCCTATTTGCATGGGCATGAATTTGGAGGCACCAATCCCACCTTATTAAAAGCCATGGCCAATGGCTGTGCCATTCTAGCATTGGATACAGTATTTAGTAGGGAAGTGTTGCAGTCCAATCAATTTGGGTACTATTTTAATAAATCTTCACTATCGGTAGCTGAACTGTTGGACTGGAGCGATGCGCATGCATTCCAATTAGAACAAAGAAGGTCCATCATGCACCAAGGAATTAATGAAAAATATACATGGGAATCGGTATCCAATTTATACCTTTATCACTTAAAAGCCTTAGCGCACAAAAATTAAGATCGAATGCAGTGGAAACAAAGTTTTTATAAAAAGAATCAAATAGGAATTGATGCAATTAGCTTGCTCTTTTCCTTAATGACGGCTATTTATATAAAACACCATGCATTTGTGTTTCCTAATTCCATTACCGATATATTTTTTGTGGGTTTGGTACTGGGCCTTTGGTTTGTTTCGGCACACCAATGCAGATTGTATCGCAATAGAATTTATAAAAAATTCCCCGAGGAACTATTGTTTAATTTTTATGCAAGTGCCTTATTTGTTATTTTCCTAAGTGCGTTTTTGTTTTTAACCAAATCAGACTATGCCAATTTATTTAGTTTCAGCGTTTTTGTAGGCATACATTTTTTCCTTTCTACTATTTTAAAATATTATCTGCGTAAAAAACAACACTCAGCTTTTTACGAGGGTGCTTTGTATGATGCCATTATAATTGTTGGCTATAATAAATCTTCCATTGAGTTTCATAAAACGCTCACCGAACACGTGTACTATGGATATAAGTGTTTGGGCTTTATTGATGAGCAACATGTAGAAGCGCCAGGCATATCCTATTTGGGTAATTTATCTCAACTGCAACAGCAATTAACCAATCAGCATGTGGATGAAGTAATTATTGCCCTGCCTAGCAATCAGCCGGATGCCATTCGATTTTGTATGGACCTTTGTGATATGTTCAATATTAAAGTGCGCTTAATGCCTGCTTTATTTGATCTTACTGCCAAGGCCGAAGAAATGGACAACCTTGGTATTTTGTCGGTAATTAATTTAAACGAACTTCCTTTAGATAAATGGGAAAATAAATTATTCAAAACCATTTTTGATAAAATTTTTGCGTTCTTGTTTTTTATAGTCATTGGTTGGTGGTTGTTTCCCATCATTGCCATTTTAATTAAGCTAGATTCAAAAGGTGCTGTTTTTTATAAGCAAGAAAGATGGGGCGTTAATAACAAGCCCATTATGTGTTATAAGTTTAGAACCATGCAAGCCGCCAATGGATACCATGGTAGGGCGCATGAAGATTTTGAACAAACTTCTCGCAACGATCCGCGTGTCACCAAATTGGGTAAAATTTTACGCAAGTATAGTATTGATGAATTGCCACAGTTTTGGAATGTACTCAGTGGAGAAATGTCGGTGGTAGGACCTCGTCCACATCCCACACCCATGAATTTAGAATCTATGAACAGCGTTGCCAATTATTTGAAACGTCATATGGTAAAACCAGGAATTACGGGATGGGCGCAAATAAATGGTTGCAGAGGCGAAGTGCGTTCCCATGAGGAAATGGAACATAGAGTTAATCTTGACCTGTATTATATTCACAGATGGTCCTTTACACTGGACATGCAAATTATTATGCAAACCATCATTAAAATGTTGCGCGACAAAGGCGCTTACTAATGAAAATTAAATTTTTGAAAAACTTTCTTGTTGTTGGTTTATTTTGTTTTGCAGCAATCAATACTTTAAGAGCGCAAACCTATTCCCATCAAGAAAATTTGAATTCCTTTTTAGAACGCATGGCGCAAAAAGGGTTGGTGCAGTACAATGATTTAATCAAACCCATGGATAGGCATTATCAATTTGGTTTGTTGCAAACATTAAAAAACAACACGCAATTATCGTCCATTGAAAAAAAAGAATTGAATTTTTATATCAATGGTTTTGAATTAGAGGACAGTAGTTTTATGCCAAATAATAAAGTCGCTCCTTCTTTCAAACATTTCTTTAAAAATCCATTTGACCAACAACATCTTTTTTTATACAAGGATAAAGACTTTGGTTTTATTTTGGATCCAATGGTAAAAATGGAGGAGTCCATTATTAATGGCAAGTCCTTGAGCAGTCAGGCCCTTGGATTACAGTTTATAGGATACGCAGGCAATCGTTTGGGTTTTCAAATGAGTTTTCAGGATGTAAACGAGCGTGGTCGTTTTGATTCTTTGCGATTAGAAAATGATTTGCAAGGGGTGGTGCGCAAACAAAGCACCGATCCTCATTTGTTTAATTATAGCCAACTCAATGCAACATTAAGTTATCGATTCAATAAAGGAAACATAGTGGTTGGTCAAGATCAACATATTTTTGGTTATGGCAAAACAGGTAATTTGGTTTTATCTAATAAAGCACCTGCCTATCCTTTTTACGCCCTCAATTATCAACCTACTCCTTGGTTGAAATTTAATTATATGCACGCTTGGTTACAAAGTGGTGTAATTGATTCTAGTGCAAGTTATGCTACGGGCAATACGGTATATGGTGGTAGGAGAGAAAAATTCGTTCCTAAATTTTATGCGATTCATTCAGTTGAAATTACTGCGATGCGTGGATTGACATTTAATTTGGGAGAATCAATTGTGTATAGCGATGAACTCTCTCCAGCATATATGGTGCCGGTTAGTTTTTTCAAAGCATTTGACAATCAAAAATATGGCGATAATATTTTAACTGGATCCAATGGGCAAGTTTTTCTAGGATTTAGTAGCCGCAATCAATTGCGCAACACGCATATGTATGGTCAACTATTTATTGATGAAATAAGAATTGGCTCCATGTTGGATGCAGGCAAATCCCGTAATCAATTGGGATACCAGTTGGGCATAAGTGTTGCCGATATGTTTGTTCCTTATTTAACCTTAAATGCAGAATACACCCGCATCAATCCTTTTGTGTACCGCAATTTCTTGCCTGCACAAAATTATTCCAATGCCAATTATAGTTTGGGTGATTGGATGGGTGCCAATGCCGACCGCATATACTTAAGTGCCAATTATCATCCTATTGCCAACTGCTCCCTAACTGGCTTTATGTTATTGATGAAAAAAGGAGGCCAGGGTACGCTTGAACAACAATATTTTGCAGTACCCCAACCGTCCTTTGGCTTTGATCCTCAATACCAACGCACTCAATTAGGCCTGGAAGCCATTTATAGTTTATGGAACAATGTGCAATTTAAATTTACTTGTTCCAATACCTATCAAAAGCCCCAACAAGGGACTACCAAGGAGCTTCCCCAAGCCAGCCTGGGCGTTTACTGGAATAAATTTTAGTACTTTTACACTTATAAGATTAACCTAATGACAAGATTTTTTGTGAAGGCATTTGGATTGCTTTCAATGAGCATTTTCCTTTTGGTGAGCGGCACCCAAGCGCAGGATTTAAAATCGCTTAAAGTGGGCCAGCTTTCGGATCAACAAATGATGCAGGTATGGCAACAATTTAGTGCCAAAGGCATGAGTGAATCGGAGGCGGTGAAAGCCATGGTACAAAAAGGATTGAGTCCAACCGAAGTAGGTAGTTTTAAAAAACGCTTACTTGGTTTACAAAACATGCAAAAATCTAAATATGGTGCCAAAGCCATGATTGCAGATACGGCTTCTTTTTTAAAAGATACTAGCTGGATCCAGGAAGTGCCCAATACACGTGCGACTTCCAAATATTATGGCTATGATTTTTTTAGCAATCCCAATACTGTTTTTGAACCCAATTTAAATGTAGCCACTCCGCAAAATTATGTGTTGGGTGCAGAAGATGTTTTAATGATTAGTCTTTCAGGTATGAACGAAACCGAAATTGAATCCAAGGTTTCAAGAGACGGTTTTGTTAAAATTGAATATGTGGGATTGATTCCTGTAAATGGGCTAACCATTGAACAAGCCAAGCAACGCATTTATTCCAAAATGGCAAAGTCCTATCCGGCTTTAACCATGGGCAAAACCAAATTAAATATTAGCTTGGGCAATGTGCGTAGCATACGTGTTTCGGTGGTGGGTGAAGTGGAACGCCCTGGTGCTTACCAGGTTTCGGGACTCGCAACTGTTTTTAATGTATTATATATTACAGGAGGGCCAACCGAAAAAGGAAGTTTAAGAAATATCCAATTGGTACGTGATAATAAAACCATTGCCAATATCGATTTATATCCTTTTTTACAAAAAGGAATCCTGCCTCAAAATGTTCGTTTGCAGGATCAAGACGTGTTGGTTTTCCCGCCGCATTTAAAAAGAGTTGAAATTGCTGGACAGGTTAAACGTCCTTTAATTTATGAATTGTTGCCACAGGAAAGCTTACAACAAGCCATTGAATTGGCAGGTGGTTTTAATGAAACTGCTTTTGCAGATAGAATTAAAATTGTGCAACACAATGGTCGTGAGAAAGTATTTAAGGATATTGAAGCGAGTAGTTTTGCAAATTATATTCCTTTACAAGGCGATTCTATTTATGCCGATAAAATGGAACCCGCTTTCGAAAACAAAGTAAGCATTGTGGGTGCAGTTGTGCGTCCGGGTGTTTATGGCTTTACGCCGAACCTAGGTTTAAAAGCTTTATTGAAAAAAGCCGATGGCTTAAGAGCGGATGCATTTTTATCACGCGCGGTGGTAAAAAGAGTAAGTGCTAACAAAGAAAGAAGTATGGTGTCGGTAGATTTAAACAAGATAAGTGCCGATCCTAATTTTGATTTGCTTTTACAATCGGAGGATTCCATTCAAATTTTTGCTAAACAGGATTTGGAAGATCCTTTATACATTACCATTGATGGCAATGTGCGCAATCCTGGTAAAATATTGTATCGTAAAGGAATGACCATCGAAGACGTAGTGGCGTTGAGTGGTGGCTTTGCCAATGATGCAGCTTTTCATAGAATAGAATTATCTCGCTTACAAAAAGATCGCTCCGATATTTTAAACAATAAATTAGTAGAGCTTGCTAAACTAAATGTAGATGCGAGCTTGTCTAATGCCGATGCAAAATTTGAATTGGCACCACAGGATTATATTTATGTACCTCGTTTATTGAACAATAAATTTATTGGGGACGTGAAAGTGCGTGGTGAAGTATTGTTCCCAGGTAATTTTTCTTTAGAGCGTCGTGATGAAACTATTAAAGACATTATTGCTCGTGCAGGTGGTTTAACACAATACGGATCCATTCAGGACTTGCAAGTGTTTCGTAATGGCACGCGCATAGGAGTGAACCTGGCACAGAATGCCGAAAAAGACATGGCCTTGTTAATGTTGCCGGGAGATAGTTTATTTATTTCCCGTAACGATCCCTTTGTTGAAATTATTGGGGCGGTGTACAATCCACAATTAATTCGTTACGAATCAAGCAGCTTCCGTTCTTATATTTCTGCCGCAGGAGGTGTGAAAAACAAAGCTTCTTTAGCTAAATCTTATATTCAATACGGGAACGGCATTAATAAAAAAATTACGCGCTTCCTATTCATGAAATTTTATCCAACGGTAAAACCAGGTAGTAAAATTATTGTACCCGAAGTAGCCGAAAAAGACAATAGTTTTTCTATTGCGCAATTAGGAGCCATTACCACCATTGTATCTGGACTTGTAACTTTGGCGGCCATCCTCAAAAAATAGTTTCTTATACCTTATCATAATGATCATGCAAGACAATAACCATTCCTTTTCATTACAAAATAGTTTGAAAAAAATAGGACAGCAAGTTTTGGATACCGTTTCAAAGTATTCAAAATTATTGTTGTTGGTAGGTTGTTTTGGCGCAGTTCTAGGATTAGCTGCTAGTTTTATTAAGCATCCTAAATTTACTTCCGAAATCACTTTTTTAGTAGAAGAAAGTAAAACAGGAGCAGGTGGATTGCTTTCTTCCTTGGGTAGTCAAATCGGGATTGATGTAGCAAGTATGGCAGGTGCTGGCAATTCTGTAATTTCTGGCGATAACATGTTGGAATTGCTTAAAAGCAAATCCATGATGCAGGAATGCTTGTTAACGCCTTTTCAAAATGATAGTAATTATGTGTTGGCCGATAGATATGTAGATGTTTACAATCTTAGAAAAAAATGGGCCAATGATGCCGATGTAAACAAGGAAGTATTTTTCAAGGACTCCAAAACTAGCCGAAGATTAAAAGACAGTTTGCTTTCTGTTATTATCAAGCGCATTCATAAAAAAGAATTCAGTGTTACCAAGCCCGATAAAAAATTAGGCTTCTTTAAAGTAGCTACAACAACCAACGACGAATTATTGAGTGAATACTTATCGGAGCGCATCATTAAAATTGCTACCGACTTTTACGTAAACAATAAAGTAGGTCGTTTAAAAAACAATGTGGCGCGCTTAGAACATAGAACCGATAGTATTGGCAATTTGCTGAATCATAAAACTTATAGCGCTATGAATGATGCGCGCTTAATGTTGAACCTGAATCCTGCCGATGTGAATGCACAAGGAAGTGCCGAAATTTCTCAAAGAGATAAAATGGTACTCTCTACTATTTATGCAGAACTCACTAAGAATTTAGAAATTTCTAAAACGGCCTTGGTGCAGGAAACGCCTACTATTCAAATTACCGATAAACCTATCCTACCTTTAGAGCGTGATGAAATTAAATGGTACGAAGGTTTGTTGATAGGATTCTTTGCCCCGGTACTATTTCTTTTAATAGTATTAGTTATTTAAGCGAACTTGGTTTTGCCTTTGAATTAAATTTATCATGAGGCCACTTAAAAACCAAGTGAGATAACTTACATAAATATAGGATTCCGTATTCGCAGTAAACATAGGAATCAATATCCCTATCTTAAATAAAAACAAAGCCATTGCAATGCGCTTTAGTTTTCCAAATGCAGTACGGCTGTTTTTATAAGCGGCCATTGCAATACTTACATGAATGCTTATATACAAAATAAGCATGGGTACGCCTACTTGTACCCCAGTGATGATAAACTGATTTTCCCCTCCCGTATTTTCTTTTGTAAACATGGACAATCGGCCCGATTCTCCTAACCCCATTCCCATTGGTTTATTAATCATGGCATTGATTCCATCAATCCATTCTAGCACATGCCCCACACTAGATGCATTTGTAAACGTAACCGTTTCCACCACAAAAGCATACACATCATTTTGTGTGATAAAATAAATAAAATACACAATAGTGATAGTGAGTAAAAAATACAGCAAACGAATAAGCCATCTATTTTTTACCATGAAAGCGTATACCACCACCATCATTAAGTAGCCTAAAAATGAGGCTCTTGACAATGCAAGAAAAATACAAATCAAACTGGCTACGAAAAACAAGGAGCCAAATTTGCTAAACACTAATTTGTTTTTTGCATTGGTATAAAAAGAAAGCACCAGAGAAAGACTTAATAATATGCTTGCACCCATTTCCAATGGATTGCCAAAAATGCTTCCAAATCTTTTTAAACCTGTCTCGGTTTCAAAACTCCAAGTAAGTCCGTAATTACCTGTGACTTCATCATCAAAATAATGAATTAAAAAATCAATGTATCCTGTTTGCGTGTGAATGTGTTGATTGCTTGCATATTCATACAATGCCAATAAGGCAGCAAGCATGGTCATGATGCCAATGTATTTAAAGGCTTTTGACAGCAACACCTGCTTGGCATCAATGCATCTTCCTACAAAATATAAAAAGCTAAAAAAGGAGAGACTTTTGAATGCCAACAATTTGGACTTGATATCATAGGATCCAATAGGAAGCACTACAAAAAATAAAGTATATCCCATAAAGGCCAACACCATCCAGTCGGTTTTAGTGAATCGAGGTCTTTGCTTTAATTGCCATATCACCAAGCCCAATGCAATGAGCACCACCAATTCTTTAAAGGATTGTAATACACCAATGGCCTGATCCCAACCATACATATAGGTAACCGATAAGGAATGAATATATATAGGTAGGCCAATACAAATAAAAATGAGTAGGGCCCCGGCCTGTTTTTTCGCAAACCCCTTTAAGGTTTTTAAGAAAGCAATAAGGTATGCAATGGGAAATAAAAACATAATGGACCAATCAATTGTGGTCCCGGCAGGAATCGAACCTGCATTTAATGTTTAGGAAACATCCGTTCTATCCATTGAACTACGGGACCCCCTTTCACCAGCTTTAAGCGCTGGTCCTTATGAAGGTGCGCAAAAATAACTACTTCTTTTTAAGTGACACGATATTTTGGTATCTTTACCCCTCAAATTGATTAAACTATGGGCTTTTACAATATCATTATTAAGTATCGTTTTTGGCTAAGCTTAGTAGCCATTTTTGGTGGTTTAGGTTTAGAATTGAGTGGTTTAGCGGGTTTTTGGCCTGTTTTCCCCTTGTATTTTGTGGGTTTGATTGGCTTATTGAGTCATTTTTTTGTTGGGCCTTTACGTTTGGTGCAAGCACCCATGGAAGCAGGGGATATTGACGAAGTAGAAAGAATTTTAGCAACCATTTGGTGGCCACAGCTTTTATACAAGCCTATTCGTAGCACTTATTATACTATCAAGGGCAATATTGCAATGACTAAGCAGGATTTTGATACTGCAGAAAAACATTTAAAAACAAGTAGTGATCTAGGTTCGGCAATGCCCGAAGCAGAAGGCGCCAATAAATTGCAGTTAGGTATGATGGCGATGCAAAGAGGCGATACCAAACAAGGTGAATCTTATATTCGTGCTGCGATTCGTGCTGGAATTCCCGATAAAGAATCGGAAGCCGTTGCATTTTTAAGCATGTGTCAAATTTTCATGAATAAGCGTGAGTTTCGTGCTGCAAAAGATTATTTCCGCAAAGCAAAAGCATGTAAGCCCACTACTAAACAAGTAGTAGATCAAATCAAAGAAATTGAAAAGTATATTTCACGCATGCCTGGATAGTGCTTTCATCTATTTTAGAAAATATATGAACCCTGCTCTAACGAGTGGGGTTTTTT